>JBCCTH010000066.1:0-13330 GCA_039198835.1 Pseudomonadota bacterium
CTCCTGAAAGCGCATTACCGGGGCTTCGATGGTTTTCTGGCCATAGGAAGCGCAAACGCCGCCTATTACGAGGCGATGGGCGTAGCCTCTGAGCGCATCTTTCAGGTCCCCTATACTGTTGATAACGCGCGCTTTATCGCAGCCGGCGAAGCGGTGCGCGGGAACCGCGCAGAGATGCGCGCCAAGCTCGGGATGGACCCGGACCTTCCCGCGATCATCTTCGCTTCGAAATTCGACAAGCGAAAAAGGCCCGATGATCTTCTGGCGGCCTATGCGAAGCTGCGCGCGGAAGGGGTTCAGGCGCAGCTTGTCCTCGTCGGCACCGGGCTTCTGGAAGAGACCCTGAAAAAGACCGTGGAGGAGGGCAATATCCCCGACGTGGTGTTCCCCGGCTTTGTAAATCAGGCGGAGCTTCCCGCGGTCTATGCCGCCTCCGATGTCTTCGTATTGCCGTCCGACAATGAGCCCTGGGGGCTCGTGGTGAATGAAGCCATGTGCGCGGCGTTGCCGATCGTGCTTTCAGAAGAGATCGGCTGCGCCGAAGACCTCGTGCAAGACGGCGTCAATGGCGCGACCTTCCCCGCGGGCGATGTGGCGAAACTCGCAGATGCGCTTCGCCCCACCTTGACCGATGCCACCTTGCGTCAGGCCCAAGGCCGCGCGAGCCTTGAGCGGATCAACTCCTGGAGCTACGCTGAATGCGGCGAAGGTCTGCGTACGGCGATTGAATTTGCGCGCGCCAAGCGCGGCAAGGGCGCAAGCTGATGGCGATCCGTGAAGCAGATATATCGGTCCTGATCCCGACCTATCGCTACCGCGATAAGGTGGGCCGGGCGGTAGACTCGGCGCTGGCATCAGGGGCGGGCGAGATCATCGTCACCGATGACAAAAGCGAAGACGGCACGATGGAGCTTTTGGCGGGTTACGATGATCCACGCCTGCAAGTCTCTGAGAACCCCACCAATTTGGGGCTGTGGGAAAATCACCTGAGCGCCCTGGGCCACGCCACAAAGCCCTGGATCAAGTTCATCCAGGCCGATGATTATCTCCTTCCGGGCGGTCTGGCGACTTATGCGCGCGCCGCAGATGAGGATGTGAGCGTCGTATGGTCTTCCCCGATTTTCGTCGATGACGAAACCGGCAAAGAAAGCGTCCGTTTCGCGCTTGATGCGCCAATCCGTGTCCCCCGGCCCGGGATCTTCGATATCTGCATTCATCAAGGCTGGTTACTTGGTTCGCCCAGCCACGTGATGCTGCGCAACGACGCAATCACCCGTGATCCGCTTGCTTGGCGCACAGATATCTCTGCCGATCTTGTCGTCGGAAGCATCGCGGCAACGAGCGGCGATGTCGTTTTGCTTGCGCCGGGCGCCTTGGCGCAGGGCGTGCATGCGGGGCAAGATGCCAAAACACAGGGCCATGGCCGCGGGCTCAAACGCATGATTGCCTCGATTGAGTTTTTGGCCGACCAAGACGCGCCCGAGCTATCCCGGTTCTCGGCTCTTTGGGCGGCAATGAACCAAAAGGGCGCGCTGCGCACGGCGGTCGCGGGGGCTTTGAAAGGCAATTTGAAGCCCTTTGAAGCCTTAAACCTGCTCAGGCGCTTGAATGCGCAGGCCCATGCGGCAACGCGCTATTCCGATGGCCGCCAAACGCGCCGTTCGGCCCGAGCCTGGCGCGCGCATACAAGCCGCCCCCATGATATTGCCGCGCTCGCGCTCAAAGCGGCGGGCATTGGCACGGCCCGATAGGCCCCTGCCCCTCCCTAGTCTCATGACCCGATCTTAATATGCCCGTCTTTCATACTCAAAAGCTGCTTTTCATCCACATCCCGAAGAATGCGGGCAAGGCGGTGGAAGACGCGTTTTTGCAAAGCGGGGGAGACTCGCGCATCGGGCATCGCAGTTTCTTCAACAGGGCTGCAAAGTATCTTTTGAACAAAACCGCCTCGTCGCTTCCGCGCACGCAGCTCATGGGCAGCTATGATTATACCTTCGCCGCGCCGCATCTGACCTATGCCGAGATCGTAAAGCTCGGTCTCCTGGATCGCGCGACATTGCGCGCGCTCACACCGTTTTCCGTTGTGCGAAACCCTTTTGACCGCGCGGCCTCGTCGATCTTTCACTATTTTGGGGCTAAAATAATCAAGAAAGAGATGGCAATTGAAGATGCCGATGCGTTCTCGCGGGCCCTCGCCACTTGGCTTGAGCTTGAGCCCGGAGATCACAATGAACATGCCCATCGCCGTGAGCAATTCGATTATGTGACCCTCGATGGCAAAACACCGGCCCTGCCGCATCTGTTGCGATACGAAAATCTGCAACAAGATCTCGATGCCTTCTGCACGTTGCGAGAGATCGAGAAACCGAGCCTGAAATGGGTTGGAAGGCGGCGCGAAGTGCGCGACCTAGGCGCGCTTTACAACGATGAAGCCAAGCGCCTTGTCGAGCGGCATTTCGGCCGCGATCTAGAAGAATTCGGCTATCAATTTCCGTAATTTCATCAGGAGGATAGGACATGAGCGATCTGACCCCCACCGCGCCGGAGCCTCTCCGCAGCCCCGTGAGCCGAACGCCTCTCAAAGTCGAAGGCGATACCCTGCTTGATACAGCCGGCGCCGCAGTTGGCCGCTATCTCGCCCCGGTCTGGTCTTTTCTCGAAGAGCCCGATGAATTTTACGAGGGAAAATATAACAATCGCATGCGCTATGTGCCGCGCGGCGATGGATGGCTGGCAACGCTGCCTTTGCGGATCGTCATGCAGAGCTACCCGACAACGGTCGTGGCGCAGGTTCCGAAAGGCGCGACTGTCGTTGAAATCGGCTGCGCGGGGGGCCTGACATGGTTTGGCCAACGCTACCGGATGATCGGGATGGACCTTTCGCAACAGGCGCTCAAGCTCGCTGCCGAGGATTATGACCTCGTCCTGCAATGCGACGCGACGAAGATGCCCCTCGAAGATAACAGCGTCGATGCGGTCATCAGCTCTTGCCTTTTTGAGCATCTCACCGATGAGCAGAAAGTGGCGATGCTTTCTGAATCAGAGCGCGTGCTCAAGCCCGGCGGGAAAGTCATTTTCCTTTATGATCTATGGACCCATAACAGGGTGATCGATGGATATCGCCGCGCTGATCCCGAACGCTACCAAGCCAGCTTTCTCGATCATGACGGGCATCTGGGCTATCGCAGCGTTGATGAAAATCGCGCGTTCTTCCGCGATGCGGGCCTCAAGATCACCGGCGAAGTCTTCCATGAAAGAACGCCCTTCCTGTCAAATTCAGTCTGGAAGAAGTTCTCTGAATGGCCGGGGATGCGGGGGCGGGTCGGACGGATCGGCGCGAAGCTCACCGATGGGGTCTTTCGGCTTCCCATGCTCGGTTTGCTCTCGGTCACCGATGCCACGCTGGGCAAGCTCTTTCCGCAAAGCCACGCACGCGGCATGATCACAGTCGCGACCAAAACTTGAAAATCCTCGTCATCGGTCGGTACTTCGAAGAAGGGCTTGCTCTCTTCGTCGCGCGTGAGCTGGCGCAGCTTGGCCATAGTGTCGCGCGCTACGATCCGGGGCCGACGATGTTCAAATATTCGAGCCAGGCCCGCTTCTACTTCAATAAAGTGCGGCATAAGGCGGTTGAAGCGGCGCAAAATGTGAAAATAATGTCGGGTAAAAGCGTTCACGCCAAAGGGCTTCGCAAAGCGCTCGCCGAGGCCGGGGGCGCTGATCTCATCATATCCTTGAGCGATTTTCTGTCGCCCGCTGATGTCGACGCGCTCAAAGCCGAAACATCCGCGCCTCTCATCCTGTGGTATCCTGATCCGGTTTGGAGCTTTCGGCGGCACATGTTTCTCAATGCCGCTTATGACATGCTTTTTTTCAAGGATCCCTACCTGGTTCACATGCTCCGCTCGAAACTTGGCGCGCGCGTGTTTTACATGCCCGAATGCTACAGCCCGACATCGCTAGATCCGGCGATGGGCGCGCCCTTAGAGGCGCAATGGCAAGCAGATATCTGCATCGCCGGGAACCTTTATGCCTATCGCGTCGCCTTCTTTGAGCAACTCGCCGACCGCGATCTCAAGATCTGGGGCCCCCCCGCCCCGACCTGGCTCCGCACCCGCGGTCTCCAGGATAAAATTCAAAATCGCTATGTCGCCCATGACGATAAGGTCAGCGCGTTCCGGGGCGCCAAGATCGTGCTCAACACACTCAACCCGTCTGAGATATGGGGCACAAACGTGCGCACGTTCGAGGCCTGCGGCGCGGGCGCATTTCAGATCGTTGATTGGCGGCCGGGGCTCGGCGCGCTTTTTGAGATCGGGAAGGAAGTGGAAATCTTCACCGATCAAGACGATTTGCGCAGCAAGATCAACCGCTATCTGGCCGCCCCCGAAGAGCGCGCCGCGATCGCCCAGGCCGGCCAAGCACGCGCAGCGCGCGATCACACCTACGCCGTGCGCCTCGCGCAGCTCCTCGACGTTGTCGAAGGCCGCTCGAGCGGATATCCTGAACCCGCTCCGGCTTGGGACATGCAGAAAGCTTAAAGATGGCAATCGCCGAACCGCATATGGGATCGTTCGCGGGGCCGTCTGGCCCGCAAAGCAAAACCGTGCGCGCGGCAGGCAATCTTTTGTCTGCCGTCTTCCTGTTGATCGCCGCGATAAACCTCATGGGGTTTTTCTCGGTCGAGAGCGCGCTTCAGATGACCCATGGCATGGCTGTGCTCTTCTCGCTCTATCTGATGGGCGAAATCTGGCTTTACCTGCGCCGCTCAGATGCGCTCGGGCTGATTTCGCCTCTTGTCCTGGCGATTTTGATGCATTTCACGATGTCCTATCTGGTTGGCATCACCGCGTCTTATTTCGAGCCCTACGTGCTCGAACGGCATGGCGTTTGGCTGGGCGATCTTGATAGCCACCTCGCGAAGACAACAGCTCTGGCGATGGTGGCTGCGTTTTGCCTGATACGGGGCTATAACTTCGCCCGGCCCTTCGCGAACATGCTGCGGCGCTTCCTTGAAAAGACACCCCAACTGCGCCGTGACCTGCGCTCTGACATGGGCGTGATGGTGAGCGTCCAGGTCGCTTATCTCTTGCTCGTCGCTTATGCGATCAACCTGGGCGTCTTTGGTTTGCTCAGTACGCCAGAAAGCCTCGCGCGGCATCTGAGCATCCAGCAATATCTCAACCTTGCGCTCGCAGCGGGCACGTTGTCGTATTTCCTGCTTTTGCTGAGATATTACGAGATGAGGGAGCAAAAGCGGACGAACTCGCTCCACGCGTTCCTGATCCTCATGTTGATCGTGGTCCATGTCACCACCGGCGCGATCTCGGCGTTCAAGAGCCAGATCATCTATCCCTTCGTGATTGCGGGCTTCGCTTACTTCCTGGCGACGCGACGGCTGCCCTACCGTTTCATCATCATGGGTGCCATCGCGCTGATCATCGCCTATCAGGTCATCGACCCGTACCGTTCGATCCTCAAAACCCAGTCCAGCGCGCCCGCCTCGGCAGCCGAAGCCGCCGGCCTCTTCACCCATGCCGTGGCAAATCGCGAGCAATACAAAAGGGTGACCGATCTCACCCGGACCGAGGAAATAGCAACGCGCTTTGATCTCACAGGCATGACGGCCCTTGCTGTCGATTTTGTAGAAGGCGGGAATGTCCAGATCCAGCGCCGCTATGAATTCCAGGATAGTATCCTTCTCGCCCCGATCCTGGCCTTTGTTCCGCGCGCCATCTGGCGCGACAAGCCGATCTATTCGCCCGGCATCTGGTTCAACCAGGAAGTGCGCGGCCAATGGAACGACACGCGCACATCCGTGGCCATGGGGGCCATTGGATATCTCTATATCACCGGGGGTTTCTTCGCGCTCGTCCTCGGCTTCTTCGGGTTCGGCATGCTGCAATCGATCATATTCGAGGGCTTCGCGCGGGCGGGGGCGGGGGGGCTCATTGTCTTTTTGAGCGTCGCGAGCACGCTCGCGCTCATCCCAACATCCTTCGGCCCGGCCATCACCGGCGTGATCAGAATGCTGCCCGTGGCCTTTGTCGCACAATGGATCTTGCTCAAGCGCGCACCGCGCGGCGCAAACTAAGGCTTCTTCAACACAATGGATCGCTTATGAACAGGGTTGCAGCCCCTTATGTCAATTCGGGCAACCCGCTCGTCCTTTCGATGGTGCCCGATGGGGTGGGCCGTGTTCTCGATGTCGGCTGTGGCGGCGGCGACAATGCCAAGCGGCTCCGCGAGATCGCGCCAGATATCGAAGTTGTGGGGCTCACACATAGCGCCGAGGAGGCTGAAATTGCCGCCGGGCTCATGACCGCCATCCATGTCATCGATCTCGAAAAAGACCTCACGGACGAAAACATGGCAGGCTGGGGCGCGCCCTTCGATCTGCTGCTATTTTCCCACGTGCTCGAACATTTGCCAGACCCTGTGATGGTCCTGCGGCGCTGCCTGACCCGGCTCAAGCCCGGCGCACATGCCCTGATCGCGGTTCCCAACGTCCTTGAATGGCGCACCCGCATGCAATTTCTGCGCGGGAATTTCATTTACGCGGATCACGGCATCATGGACCGCACGCATATGCGGTTCTTCACCTTCGAAACCGCCCCCAAAGAGCTGATCTCGCCGATCAACGGCCTTGAGCTCGTCGATCGTAAAGGGCGCGGGTCGGTGCCGCTGGGCCCGTTGCGAAAGCTCAGCGCGGGTAAAGGGCTATGGACAGCGATCGACAAGCTGGGCACAGCACGGCGGCCCAACTTCTGCGCGCGCGAAACGGTGATGCTGGCGCGTTGGGACGGTGGCCCCGCGAAATGAGCCCAGCGCGCACGGAAGAGAGCGGCACCCTGGCGGGCTCGCAAAGAAAGAAGATCGCCGTCGCGCGGATCACCGAGACGCATACCACGGCCCTTTACTTTGAGCGCGCGGCAAAGGAGGCGGGCCATGAGGTCATCACCGTCAATGACCCGCAAACCCGCCTGAAAAGCCTGGGATGCGATCTTCTCATTGTCGTTGATCCCTGGTTTCACGGCCTTGATGAGCTGCCCGAGCTCGCCTGCCCCACGGTCGCGATCTTGATCGATGTTCACCGCGGCCTTGAAACCCGCGCCACCTTCGCGCGCTACTTTGATCATGGCTTTGTCGTGCAGCGCGATTTTGTCGAGGCGGTTGCAAAGGGCAGCCATGACAGCATGCATTGGCTGCCTTTGGCCGGCGATCCCAAGCTGCACTTTATCCCTGATCAAGAGCGCGATCTCGAAGTCGGCTTTGTCGGAAAGATGGGAACACCGGGCTCCGCGCGCCACGATCTGCTGTCCCGCGTTCTGGCGCGATTCAAAACCAATGATACCAGCAGCAAAGAAACCCTCACCATGGGGCCGGTCTATAGCCGAAGCAAAATCGTCATCAATCGCAGCATCGACGGCGATCTCAACATGCGCGTCTTCGAGGCCATGGCAGCGGGGGCGCTCCTGGTGACCGACCGGATCGGCAACGGCCTTTCAGAGATCGCAAAGGAAGGCGTTCACTATGTCGGGTATGATACAGTGGATGAGGCGCTTGAAAAGATCGAACATTATCTGAGCGACGACGCGGCGCGTGAACAGATCGCCCTTGCCGGGCAAGAGCATCTGCGCGCGCATCATTCCTATGATGCCCGCTTTGCGCAGATGATGGATGTGGTCGACGCCGCCGGTGAAACGCGGGGCGCGCCCGCTCGGGCTGCCTCGCCCCTCGAACGGACCCGCCTGCGCGCCCATTGGGGCCGGCACCGGGGAATCACAGCGCTCGACGCCGCAAAGCTCGTGGCCAGGGGGTTGCCGCCCACCGATTACAGCCATCTGGCCATCGGCATCCTGCGCAATGCCCGCAAGCGGCGCGCACGAAAAGCACGGCGCTGAGGGCCGCGCGCCCATCAGGCACAGGCTAGGCCGCAATGAAGGTTGTGCATATCGGCATGGGCAAGACAGCGACATCCTCGCTTCAGGCCACCGCTTTTCCGCTGATGAAAACGCTCGGCGTCGTGGCGCATTACAACCCGCCAGATGTCATGGCAGCGATCAATGGGGCCGTGAACGGGCGCGCGCCCGCGCGCGATGTGGCGGCGCTTTTCTCGCCCCTTCCAGATGTGTTCGTCTCGAATGAGACCATCGTTGAATGGGACCCGGCGTTTTGGGAAAGCGCGGCAGATCGCGCCCTTGCGATGTTCGGGCCTGAAACCGTGATCATTATCACGATGCGCGATCCCGACACTTATTTGCGGAGCCTCTATCAACAGCTCTTCCATTCGGGAAAAGTTCAGTCACCGGAACACGTTTTTCTGAACGCGAAGGCTTACCGGGCGGTGCAACGGTTCGTGCGCCCCAGCGAGCTTGATGTCGTTGACATCGATGGCTTCGATCTCGAAACGCTGGCCGCCCTCTACGCAGAGCGCTTTTCGAAGGTCGTGCTCGTCCCTTTCGAGGCCGTGGGCGAGATGGGCTTTGCCGCCCATATCTGGAACGCGCAGGAAGATATCATCGGCAAGCTGAGGGAGGCCTTTCTGCAAGCGCCTGCTTCAAACCCGTCTTACAGTCGCCTGGCCATGGCGTTGACCTTGGGTCGCGAGCGGGTGCTGCGGCAATTGGGCTTGCGTTCGCGATCCTCAAGCGACGCCCAATTCGAGGCAACGCTCTCCTTGATGTCCGGAAAAGAGGCAAAACGCGGCGGCACATTTTCGATCCTGCCGTCCTGGAGCCGCCTCATGCATCTTTTAAGCCGCTACGGCCCGCAGACGCGTTACCAGCTGCCCGAGGGGGCCTATGTTGGCCCGCACACACAGAAAAACCGCGCCTTCTACAAAACGCTCGCATCTGCCCAAGCAGGCTTTCTTGAATTCGAGCAAAGTGGCGGGGGCCGCTGATCGCCATGGGCTTGGCAAAGCGCACATCCACGTTGGTCAACATCGTCACGATGCTGCTTCTCACCGTGCTGCGCCGGGCTTTGGGCCTCGTTTCAATCTCGGTCCTCGCGCGGCTTCTGAGCTCTGCGGAGATCGGCGCTTATGCCTTTGCCCAATCCACAGGGCAGACCTTTGTCGGCCTCCTGCGGCTCGGAGCTCTGCAAGGGCTTCACATCATGATCTCGAAACGCGTGGGAGACGGCGAACCGAAAGCCGACCTTGGCAGGCTCATCGGCGGAGGGATCGTTCTTTGCTCGACAATCGCGATTTTGGGCGGGCTCCTGATCACGCTCCTCGCAGATCCGATCGCGGGCCTCATCTTCGGCGCGCCCGAGCTTGCGCCCTATGTCAAGGCGGCGGCACTCTTCTTCGCTGGTCAGTTTTTGTCTCAGGGGGCCTATGTGGGCTTCGCGGGCCTAGGCAAGTTTGTCGATTACACCTTCTATGCAACCGTTATCGGGATCGCCACGATGGCCATCACTGTTGCGGGCGCGGTCATTTACGGTGTCACCGGTGCAGTCTGGGGTTTTGCGGGCGCAACTTTGGCTGGCGCGCCCGTCTATTTCCTTGGCCTGGTGCGGGCGTTGCGGGGGCTTCCCGTGCGCATCGAGCTCAGGCCAAAATGGGCGCATATGCGAGAGATCTTCGGGATAGGGTTCCCGTTTTATGCCGCGGGCGTCTTCGTGATCCCCGCTGAATATCTGTCTCAGGGTCTTGTCAGCCGCGCGGGCGGGCTGGGCGATCTGGGCGATCTGCGGATCATTCTCACGCTCATGAGCGTGGTGATGATGATCCCTCAAGCGATTTCAGGCCCCATCATCACGCTCTTTTCCGAACGCGAGGGGCGTGAAACGGGCGCAGGCTCGGCCTCGGCGCTCGAACATATGCGCTGGCTCTGGATCTTCGCGCTTGTGAGCGGGGCCGCTCTCGCGGTGATCTGGCCTCTCGCCATCATGATCCTTTTCGGCAATGGCTTTCCTCAAGCAGCCGCGATGGGCCAGATCGCCATCATGGCCTTCGTGCCCACCATCATCGGCACAGCGCTTTCAGCGGGCATCCTCGTGGGCGGCAAGACCCGCGCGCTCGTCCTCGTGGGGATCGCGCAAGCCATAATGATGATCGCGCTGGCCAATCCGCTGATCGCGCTCTTGGGTCTGACAGGGTATTTTATCGCTAAAACCGGCGCTGTTCTCTTGGCGGCCATTCTCTGGCTCGTGATCATCGGGCTCCAGAGCGGAGAGCGACCCACCCGCGGCTGGATGGGGCCGCTTATCTTGGGAACCGTCATTCTCTACGCCATGCTCGGGCTCGACGCGGTCTTCGATGAACCGCTTTTCTTGAGATTAGGGCTCGGCATCGCGTTGTGTGGCGGGCTTGCGGCGCTCGCGCTTTACGGCGCGATCTCTGCGCCAGAGCGCGCACTGCTTTTGGCCCAAGCGCAAGAAGCAAAGCAAAAAGGGCTGAGCCGGATCGCAGCGCTGCGAGGGCCTGGGAAGGCCCCATGAAGGAAATGCCATGAAAATCGGGATCGCATCACTCGGGCGTTTCCATGTGCTTGACTTGGCGCGCGAACTCGATGCGCTGGGGCAGGATGTCCGCTTTTATTCCTACGTGCCGCGCCGCAGGGCAGAGCGTTTCGGGCTTTCCACCAAAGTGCATCGCGGGCTTTTGGGCTTTGTTGCGCCGCTCCTCCTTTGGCAGCACCGCGCGCAAGCCTTTTGGCCAAAAGGCCAGGAACGCGCCATGGCGCATGCGCTCGATGCCGCCGTCTCGGCGCGGCTTGAGCCCTGCGATGCGTTCATTTGCATGTCAGGCATGTATCTGAGCGCGGCCAAACGCGCCAAGGAGCGCTTCGGGGCGCGGATTTATCTCGAAAGGGGCAGCCAGCATATCCTCGCGCAGCGGCGCATCCTCGAAGAGCTCGGGGCGCCAAGAAAGCCCTCCGATTTTATCGTCGAGCGCGAACTTGCGGGCTATGCCCTCGCGGATCGCATCGCCGTCCCGTCCTCGCCCGTGGTGGAGAGCTTCATGGGCGAAGCGCCAGAGCTCGAAGACAAGCTCTTCGTCAATCCTTACGGCGTTGATCTCGATCTCTTCCCCCAACGCGCCGTCCCCCGCCCTGCTGGGCCGCCGCGTCTCCTTTTTGTCGGGGGCTGGTCGTTGCGGAAAGGTGTCGATGTCCTGATTGAGGCCGTCCGGGCGTTACCAGAGGCCCATCTCACCCATGTGGGCGGGCTCGTCGATCAACCCTTCCCCGAAGGCGACCGGCAATTCACCCATGTGGGCATTGTCCCCCAGTGGGAATTGAAAAATCACTATGCTCAGGCCGATATGATGGTGCTTGCCTCGCGTGAAGAGGGGCTGGCTCTGGTTCAGCCACAGGCCATCGCCTCGGGCTTGCCCCTCATCTGCACAGATCGCACCGGCGGCGCAGATCTCGCGCTTTCTGCCGAACTTGAGCGCCGCATCACTGTCGTCCCCCCTGATGACGCGGGAGCGCTGGCCACAGCAATCAAAGCTCAAATCCGCGCGCAATCCGAAACGGGCTGGACACCCCTGCCAGAGCCTGACCGGGCGCTTTTGTCCTGGCCCGCCTATGGGGCGCGTTATCTCGCGGAATTGCAGCATCCGAGCGCGAGCACCCATGGCTGACCAAGCTCTCCTTTGCCGTCAGGTGGTGGCCTCGGTCGATGATGCAGCCGCCGGGCCAAGCTATTCGGTGATGGCGCTTTCGGCAGCTCTTCGCGCGCGCGGCGTGGAATGCGCGGTTCTCGCCGTGGGCAAGCGCGCGCCCGAGCCGGGGCTCGGCGTCTATCAGCAGGGCATGGAGCGGCTTCCCCTGGCCAACCGCCTGACCGTCTCAAAGCCCCTCAAACACGCGCTCTTTGAGGCCGCAAGAAAGGGCGCGCTGCTCCATGCCCATGGGCTCTGGCTGATGCCAAACTTATATCCCGCCCAAGCCGCGCGTCGCCATGGGACGCCACTCGTCGTTTCACCCAGAGGCATGCTCGGGGCCGAAGCGCTCGCCTTTTCGCCGTGGCGCAAACGCGCAATCTGGGGCTTGGGGCAAGGGCGCGCGCTCTCCTCAGCGCGCTGCTTTCACGCCACAAGCGAAGCCGAAGCCGACGATATCCGCCGCGCGGGCCTCAAAGCGCCCATCGCGATCATCCCGAACGGCATCGATATCCCGCCGGGTGAGCCCACGCCCGGCGCACGCACGCTGCTGCATCTGGGGCGTCTGCATCCCAAAAAGGGCATCGACCGCCTGATTGAGGCCTGGGCCCGTGTCGCGCCAAACCACCCGGATTGGCAGTTGCGCATTGTCGGCCCCTCCGAGCTTGATCATCGCAGCGCGCTTGAGACCCAGGCGCATCGCCTCAACGCCCCGCGCGTCATCTTCGACGCGCCCCTTTATGGCGAGGATAAATGGCGCGCCTACCGGCAAGCAGGCCTCTTTGTGCTCCCGACACTCAACGAAAACTTCGGGATGGTCGTGGCCGAGGCATTGGCCGCAGGCATTCCCGCGATCTCGACCAAGGGCGCGCCCTGGGCGGGCCTTGAAAGCGAAGGATGCGGCTGGTGGGTCGATCACGGGCCTGACGCAATGGCCGATGTGCTAAACCAGGCCCTGGCGCTGCCTGATGCGCAAAGAAGCGCCATGGGCGCGCGGGGGCGGCGCTGGATGGAGCGCGATTTTGGCTGGGCGGGCATCGCTGAGCGCATGGAAGATGTCTATGCATGGTGCCTGGGCAAAGGGCCCCGCCCTGACTGGGTGAGCGAAACATGAGCGCGCCAAAAGAGATCGATGTCGCGAGCAACCGCAACGCCCGGAAATGGACGCGCAAGGAGCAAGCCGGGCGGGTTCTCTGGGCGTTGGCGCGACCGGTGTTTCGCCTCATCCCGCGGCCGCTTTGGGGGCTGCGCCGCGCCATGCTGCGGGCCTTTGGAGCGCAGGTCGGGCGCGATGTCCATGTCTACCCCACGGCGCGGATTACGATCCCCTGGAACCTGACCTTGGGCGAGGGCAGCGCCGTGGGGGACCATGCGATCCTTTATGCACTTGGCCCGATAACGCTGGGCCCGCGCGCAACGATCTCGCAATATGCCCATCTCTGCGCGGGCAGCCACAATTGGAAAGACGCGGCGATGCCGCTTACAAAGCCGCCGATTGTGATCGGGGCCGATGTCTGGGTCTGCGCGGAGGCATTTGTCGGGCCGGGCGTGACAGTGGGCGCGCGCGCGATCCTGGGGGCGAGATCGGTGGTCATGCGCGACGTCAGCGAAGGCGCGATCATGATGGGCAATCCCGCGCGCCAGAGGGCGACACGAAAGTGACCCACGTCACCGTCATCATTTTAACGCTCAATGAAGCGCGCCACATCGAGC
>JBCCTH010000067.1:0-12929 GCA_039198835.1 Pseudomonadota bacterium
CGCGCAGGTCGATCTCGACGATGTCTTCGGCTTTTTCTTCGGAGAGGGTTTGGGTGATGAGCGCACGGGTGGCCTCGCTCATCTCTTGGGGCTTCGCGATCATGCGCGCCCCAGCATCCGCGGCCTGCGCCGCATCGGACGAAAGAGACAGGACATTGTCCTCCTGCTTTTGCGCGCCGTCAGCCCCGGCGCTAGGCGTGCGGTGAGAGTAGCTTGGCTGGAGTGACAAAACAACGACACTGTGCATTTTTCGTGTCTAAGTTGAGTTCCTGCCCGAGGCTGCACAAAAGCACGGCGCTCAATATGGCCTGAACTGCGCTCTCTCAAGGGGAAAGGACGCACATTGCGCCTGATAGGATGTGCCAGGCATGCCCTCTGGCTCGGCGCGGCAGGCGGCCAGAAAACACGGGCACCCACCAGAGCTGCCGTTTCCTCAATCGGCTGGGAGGAAAGTGTCGCCCGCCCATGCGCTGGGCAGTACGCGCGCGCCGCGCGTCGTCTGGTTCAAGGTCTCCGAGGCAAGTTTCATGGCGCGCGAGGCCTGCATCAGCAATGTCCCCGCCATTTTCTCGCATGCCCTCCGGCTCGGCGCGGCAGGCGGCCAGAAAACACGGGCACCCACCCGAGTTGCCGCTTCCTCAATCGGCTCGGAAGAAAGTGTCACAAGCCCATGCGTCCAACCTCGTTCTCGCCTCGCGCATGGTCTGGCTCGAGGCCTTTGGGGCAAGCTGCGCGCTGCTAGCAACGCCATAGGGCCGTCATTGGCACGTGCTTTCCGGTCATGGCCGCCTTCATTGGCGCTGGGTTTGCATCATCCCGTTAATGCTCACGCGAACATCGCCGCTCGCGGCCTCGGTCGCTTCCGAAAGCGATTTGATTTCTTGCGCGATCACAGAAAATCCGCGCCCCGCTTCGCCGGCGCGCGCGGCCTCCACAGCCGCATTCAGGGCAATCAGGCGCACCGTTTTGCTGATCGTGTCGATCCGGTCCATCGCGCCCTCGGCCGAGCTTTGTGCTGCTTTCGCGCGCAAACGCTCTTCTTCGCGGATGGCGGCATGGGCGGCTTCGATCGCCTCTGAAAGCTCGACGGCAGCATAATGAAAATGGCTGTAGACATAGGCGATCAGCTCTTCGATTTCCGCAGGGTCGATGGCGCGTTCCGCATCGAGCGCCGTCACGACCCGCCGCGCGCGCGCGCCAAACTCCGTCAGGACAGAGAGCGTATGCGGGTGGCGATCAGCCACGTCGCGCATCCATGCCAAGGCCGCTTCATTGAGCTCCGGCAAAGGGCCGCGCCCCACAAGCGCGCTCTGCAAGCGATCAAAGCCCTCTAGCGCGCGCACCGCGCCCCGCGTCGCCGAGGCAACGCTCTCACGGTCTTGCGAAAGCTTGCACACGCTCGAAAACATGCAGGTCCTGATACAATGGGTGCGCAGCAAGACGGGAAGGCTTTGCATCGCGGCGAACGCGTGTTGATCGCTCGCGTCGCGCATCACCGCATCGGGAAAATCTATGCCAAAATCGACATCATAGCCAGCCATTGGCGATGAGTAGCGCTCAATGGTTAAGGGGATGTGAGCGTCAGCGCAGCAGTCCTAACGGATCACGGGCACAGCCACTTCGTTGCGGCGTGCCCAAGGCGGCGTCATCGGCCCGTCATAGAAGAAGTAGCGCGGCGCGCCCGCCACATCCAACCCGCGCTCTCGCGCCTCATCGATGAGGTCTTGCGTCTTTGTCGCGAGCGCCGCTGACGTGCGGAAGCCGGAGAATTGCATCACGAAAAGCTCCTCCTGCCCTGTTTCCACGAACCTGATCGCGCTGCTGCGCGCCTCCGGCAATGTGTCGAGCCTGAAGGCCGCCGGCATCATGAAGCTTACCGTCCAGCCCTCGCTGACATCGGGCTCGGGCACCTGACCAACGGGGACAGTCATGGCGATCTTTTCGCCCGTGGCATTGCCGCCGAAGATGTAATTGGCCAAAGCCTGGAACCCGCGCGAGACCGCGCGGCTTTGCGACCCTGTGACCGTCACCTCGGCGAGGATGTGCGGCTCATATTCCCGAAGTTGGAAGCGTTCATCGCCTTCAAGCACTGAATACGGGGGGAGCTCATAGCCTTTATACACATCGCCCTCCGTCGCCGCCGCCACCGCCGCGCCAATGAGCGCAACGATCAGCGCCGCGTGGATAAACTTCAAAAGTCCAAACATGTCTTGCTTCATATGTGCGCAACGCACGGGCGCGCGCTTCGGATCAAAAATTTTCAGCCGCTTGCGAGAGTTTGCCGCGCCGCTTATGATTTATTGGCGAGCCATCAGCGAGATCAGCAAGCCCATGCCGTTGCAATGCGAAATGACAGACCACATGCGCGTCCCCTGGCGCTTCTTTGGCATGTCAAAATCGGCTTTAGCGCGGCGATAGCGCTGCCACCCCGCGCGCTGCGTCTTCGCGAAGAAGAGCGCCTTGCCCGCCTCGAGGCCCCACCCCCGCGCGCGCAGCCGCGCGCCGCGTAGCCGAACTCCCGAAGGAACAAGCCATGGCTGGCAAAACCCTCTACGATAAAATCTGGGACGCCCATATCGTCAGCACGTCCGAGGACGGGACGTGCCTTTTGTATATCGATCGGCATTTTGTCCATGAAGTGACAAGCCCGCAGGCCTTTGAAGGCCTTTCGCTTGCCGGCCGTCCCGTCAGAGCGCCTGATAAAACCATCGTCGTGCCTGATCACAACGTGCCGACAACCTGGGACAGGGCGCGCGGGATCGACAATGAAGAAAGTCGGATCCAAGTCGACGCACTGCATGACAATGTGCAGGCGTTCAAGCTGCCCAACTACTATGAGATGAACGATATTCGCCAGGGCATCGTTCATATCGTTGGCCCTGAACAAGGCTGGACATTGCCCGGCTGCACCATCGTGTGCGGTGACAGTCATACACCGACCCATGGGGCCTTCGGTGCGCTTGCCCATGGCATCGGCACCTCCGAGGTGGAGCATGTGCTGGCCACGCAAACGCTCATCCAGAAGAAATCCAAGAATATGAAGGTGGAGGTGCGCGGCGCATTGCGGGCGGGCGTCACAGCCAAGGATATCGCGCTCCATGTCATCGGTGTCACCGGCACAGGCGGCGGCACGGGCCATGTGATCGAATATACCGGCGAGGCCATCCGCGCGCTTTCAATGGAAGGGCGCATGACGATCTGCAATCTGGCCATCGAAGGCGGCGCGCGCGCGGGGATCATCGCCCCCGATGAGACAACCTTTGCTTATGTGCAGGGCCGCGCGCACGCCCCCAAAGGCGCGCTTTGGGAAAACGCCCTCGCCTGGTGGCGCACGCTTTACTCGGATGCGGATGCGCTTTTTGACAAGGTCGTCGAGATCGACGCCGCCGATATCGCGCCCGTCGTGACCTGGGGGACCTCGCCAGAGGATGTCTTGCCGATCACGGGCGCTGTGCCCGCGCCGGAGGATTTTGAAGGCGGGAAGGTCGCGGCGGCGGCGCGCTCCTTGGATTACATGGGGCTCAAGCCGCATACCCGCCTCGAAGACATCGAGATCGATGCCGTCTTCCTGGGCTCTTGCACGAATGGCCGCATCGAGGACCTGCGCGCCGCCGCCGAGGTCTTGCGGGGGCGTAAAATCTCTCAGCGGTTGACCACGGCCATCGTTGTCCCCGGCTCCGGGTTGGTGCGGATGCAAGCCGAGGAAGAAGGCCTCGCTGACATCTTTAAGGAGGCTGGCTTCGAATGGCGGTTGGCGGGGTGCTCGATGTGTCTGGGGATGAACCCCGACCAACTCGGCCCCAAGGTGCGCTGTGCCTCAACCTCAAATCGCAATTTCGAAGGTCGCCAGGGCCGCGGGGCCAGGACGCATCTGATGAGCCCCGCGATGGCCGCCGCCGCCGCTGTGACCGGCAGGCTCACAGACGTGCGCGATTTCATGGCCGATGCGGGCGCGGAGCGGCTGTGACGTCTTGTAAAAACCCGTCTCTAGAACCGGTAGTTGAGAGGCTAGCGCCATAAATCCATGCCGATGGGTCACCGGCGCCTGACCCCGCGCATTTGCGGCTCTGCTCTTTGGCCAGTATACGCGACCGGCGCGTCACGCGGTGCTTCAGGCAGCGGGAGCAAACGGAGCAAAAATGGAAAAGTTCACCACCCTCACGGGCATTGCCGCGCCCATGCCGCTCATCAATATCGACACCGATATGATCTTGCCCAAGCAGTTCCTCAAGACGATCAAGCGTTCAGGGCTCGGCGTCAGCGCGTTCTTCGAGATGCGCTATGACATGGCGGGCAACGAGAACCCTGACTTTGTCTTGAACAAGCCCGCCTATCGAGATGCGCAAATCCTCATCGCGGGAGATAATTTTGGCACCGGATCGAGCCGCGAACATGCGCCCTGGGCGCTTCTCGATTTCGGCATCCGCTGCGTGATCTCCACGAGCTTTGCCGATATCTTTTACAATAACTGCTTCAAGAACGGTATTTTGCCCATCGTCGTGCGCCCCGCGGAGCTTGATCGCTTGATGGCAGACTCCGCGAAAGGCGCCAACGCGCGGATGGATATCGATCTTGCGGCGCAGACGATCACAAGCTCCGACGGCGAGGTCTTGAGCTTCGATATCGATCCTTTCCGAAAGCACTGCCTGCTGAACGGGCTCGATGACATCGGGCTCAGCCTCGAAAAATCCGAGGCGATTGATGCATTCGAGTCACAGGCGCGGGCGCTGCGCCCCTGGCTTTAAGCGGCGCTTATCTTCGCGCGCCACAATTCAGCCACACTATATCTAGACGCGCGGCGGCGATTGCCGCGCTAGGGCAGCCCCGCTCAGCCTAATTTTCGTAAGGTTTCCGAGCCTCGGGCCAAAAAGATTCCTCCGGCGAAAACAGAAGCTTGCCCGGTGAAGTCAAAGTGGGCACAATCAAGACAAGAATGAGGCACTCGGACCAACGCGTCCGGGATCAAAAATGGGATAAGGCCCGGGCATCGTACCCTGGTCGTCCATCGTTGAGGGTCAGGCAGTGATTTCACGGCTTTCCGGCGCGCTATTGCGCGCATTCCTCGTGGTCTGGTTGATCGCGACCCCGGCCCTCCTGCTTTCGGGCGGCAGCCGGGACGCCGCCGAAGGCGTGGCGCTGATCGCGCTCTTCGCAGCGATCATCGCATTCATCGAATATGGCTCTGAATATCCGAGCCTGGTCGATTTTCGTCACGCGCCGCCGTTCAATCGGCTGCGGTTCGGGGCGTTCTTCATCATCGTCTTTCTTCTTTCCGTGATTTGCCGGGGGTTTTATGACACCACAGCGATCACAGAGTTCGTGACGGCCATTGCCGGGCTCGTCGGGCATCTCATTGATTTTCCCTATTCCCCGGTGCGCAACATGATCCTGATGCTTCCAGCGGGGGCCGATCCCGCGCTTTTGGAGGCTGTGCGCATGACGGCGGGCCTGGCCTATTTGCTCTCGATCCTGGCCATTCTAACCATCGCGCTTTTCATCCGGCTTGACAGATGGCCCGCCCGCTACGGCACATTCAATGTCTGGGTGAACCTGCCCACATTCGATCCGACGGCGGGCGGTGATGTCGTTGAGCGGCTGCACCGCGTGGCGCGCCTTAACCTTGCGTTAGGGTTTCTTCTGCCATTCGTGATCCCGGCGCTTTTGAAGATCATGGCGCAGACCTTTAGCCCGCTATCGCTTGATGCGCCGCAGGCTCTGATCTGGACGATGGCGATATGGGCATTCTTTCCCGCTTCCTTGTTCATGCGCGGCATCGCGATGGGGCGCGTGGCGCGGATGATCGAAGACAAACGCCGCCAGCGCTATGCGGAGTTTGGCGAAGAGGGCGTGCTCGTCTGAACCTCAGCCGAGGCGCGCGGGCGGCTCTGGCGGCCGTCATTGCGCTCACCGGGTTCATCGCGCACCCCACCATGGCAGAGACGCTGCGGATAGCGACTTTCAACACCGAGTTGTCGCGAAAGGGGCCGGGCCTTTTGCTGCGCGATCTGCGCAAATCAACCGCCGATATCGCCCATGTGCTGAGCCGGATGTCTGCCGTCGATGCAGATATCTGGGTCCTGCAAGACATCGACTATGATCATGAGCGTCTCGCGCTGGGCGCGCTGGCTGAGGCAGCGGGGCTTCCCTTTGTTTTCGCCGCCCAGCCCAATACGGGGCTGCGCAGCGGCGCTGATCTTGACGGCGATGGTCGCATTGGCGGCGCGCGCGATGCCCATGGCTATGGGTGGTTCTCTGGGCAGGGCGGCATCGCGCTTTTGTCTCGGTTCCCTTTGAGCTTGCGCCAAGATCTAAGCGCGCTCATTTGGAGCGATGTGCCCTGGGCGACGCTGCCCGAGCGCGATGGTGAACCGTTTCTGGATCCGGATGCGCGCGCGGTGATGCGGCTCTCGAGCACGGCGCATTGGCGCATTGATGTCGCGCTGCCTGGCGGCACGCTCACGCTGCTGACCGCCTATCCAACGCCGCCTGTCTTTGATGGGCCCGAGGATCGCAACGGTCTCAGAAACGCCGATGAGATCGCGCTTTTGCGGGAGATGATGAGAGAGGCGGAAAAGAACTTTGTTGTCATCGGTGATCTCAATCTCGATCCGGAGCGCGGCGCGGGGCGGCGCGATGCGATACGCGCGCTTTTGAGCGATAGCGCGCTTGCGCCTGATCGCCTGGCGGGCCGTGCCACGGTGGATTTTGGCGCTCAAAGCGCGGGGCGGTTGCGTGTGAGCTATGCGCTTGCGTCGCGCGACCTCAAGGTGATCGAGGCCGGCATTGCCTGGCAAGATCCGCCCTTTGACGCCAAGATCCGCTACACCCGTCACCATCCCGTTTGGATTGATATCGATTTGGGCAAACTGCGTTAGCTCAGCATATCGCGCGCCACTCGATCAAGGCGGGGAAGCGCGCCACGCGGTCTTGGCTTATCCCCGCGCCCATCTGCTTGACGCTCCCAGATGCGCTCGCTACCGCGCAGAGCGCAGCAACAGGAGCGCCGACATGACCCTATCTATCCTCATCTTGCCCGGTGATGGGATCGGCCCCGAGGTGATGGCGGAGGTCCGCAAGATCATCGATTGGATGATCAGCCAGGGGCATGACTTCACGGTGAGCGAAGACCTCGTCGGTGGCGCGGCTTTTGACGCCCACGGCACGCCGCTCGCCGACGCGACGCTCGACAAAGCACAAAGCGCAGACGCCGTTCTGCTCGGCGCGGTGGGCGGGCCAAAATATGATGCGCTCGATTTCTCTGTGAAGCCGGAGCGCGGGCTCTTGCGCTTGCGCAAAGAGATGGATCTCTTCGCCAATCTGAGGCCCGCACAGTGCTTTGACGCGCTCGCGGATTTCTCTTCGCTCAAGCGCGATGTCGTCGCGGGCCTCGATATCATGATCGTGCGCGAGCTCACCTCCGGCGTCTATTTCGGTGAGCCCCGCGGGATCATGGAAGAAGGCAACGAGCGCGTGGGCATCAATACGCAGCGCTACACCGAAAGCGAGATTGCGCGCGTCGCGCGATCTTCCTTCGAGCTTGCCCGGCGCAGGCAAAACAAGGTCTGCTCCATGGAGAAAGCCAATGTCATGGAATCCGGCATTCTCTGGCGCGATGTGGTGAGCGAGGTGCATGCGGCCGAATATGCCGATGTCGAGCTGTCGCACATGTATGCCGATGCGGGCGCGATGCAGCTTGTCCGCGCGCCCAAGCAGTTCGACGTCATCGTCACAGACAATCTCTTCGGCGATCTTTTATCCGATGCCGCCGCGATGCTGACCGGATCGCTGGGCATGTTGCCATCGGCTTCGCTCGGGTTGGCGATGGAAAACGGGCGGCCCAAGGCGCTTTATGAACCGGTCCATGGCTCTGCGCCTGACATTGCCGGTCAGGCAAAGGCCAATCCCTGCGCCTGCATCCTGAGCTTTGCCATGGCGCTGCGCTATTCTTTTGACATGGGCGCAGAGGCGACCCGGCTTGAGCGCGCGGTCGAAGAGGTTTTGGCGCAGGGCGTTCGGACGCCTGATCTGATGCAGCGCGACGGCGGAAGCCCGGCGACAACCGCCGAGATGGGCGATGCTGTCTTGGCGGCTTTCGCGGCGTCGGCCTGAAGCCACGGGGCCTGTGGCGGGGCCTGCGGCGTCAGACCCGCGCGAAAGTCCCAAAGCGGTAAGAAAGCATTAACCATGCGCGCCCTAGGCTCAGGCTCGAAGCCTATGGAAAAGGTGGTGCCCATGACTGTCGCGTTAGAGCCGCAAAACGACCCTTTTATCGCCGTTGATGCCGATGTCTCCGCTGTGCTCGCCGGGGCTGGCGCGCTTTTATGTGCCAAGTCCCTTGATCAATGCAGCCGGGCCGAGGAAGCGCTTTGGCAGGCGCGCGCAACCGATCTTTCTATCGCGTTGAACGACGGCTTTGAGGCGCTTCTCGTGCCCGCTGACATTCGCTTGAGCCCGGGGGCGCGCATTCTGTGCGAGCGGGCTGCCCAAGCGCTCTTGAAGCTCTCGCGCGCCATGGCTTGCATCGGCCCCAGTGATCGCCACGCCATCGCGCGCGCGCTCTACAGCTTGCGCCAACAGGTCAGACCCAAGATCGATGCAGCCGCCGCCGCGCTTCGCGACGCATGTCTGAGTGCGCTTCGGCGGCGCGAGGCCGCGCTCGCGCTCGAAGTCGAAGCGCTGAAAATGCGGCTCGAGGCGCGCGCTGCTCTCGCGCCGAAAGCACATTTGCGCGCTATCCCGCTCGCGCCAGTGGCTGCCGTGCCGCTCGCTGACGAAACGGAGCGCGCGTGCCAGGAAGAAAAGCAGAGCCGCGGTCGCTTTATCGCCAGCGCGCTCTGAGGCGGCCGCGCCTTTTCTGCTTGGGCCGAACAAGGTATAGCGAGGCCATCCAAGGGGCCAAGTTATGTCGTCCAATTCTCGCGCTGTCCTTTTGGCGCTTCTCGCCTTCGCCCTTTTCGCGACCCATGATGTGATCGTAAAAATTCTGGGGGTTGATTACGCGGCTTTCCAGATCGTCTTTTTCTCGGTCCTGTTCAGCTTTCCGGTCGCCGCCCTTCTTCTTTTGCGTGATCAGACCACTGGCACGCTGATCCCCCGTCACCCCTGGTGGGTGATGGCGCGCACGGGAGCCGCTGTCATCACCGGCGCGAGCGCGTTTTATGCATTCTCGGTTTTGCCGCTGGCGCAAACCTACGCGATCCTGTTTGCCTCTCCGCTGCTGATTACACTCCTCGCGATCCCGATCCTGGGAGAGAAAGTCGGCATAAGGCGGGGGATCGCTGTCATCGTGGGGCTTTGCGGTGTCTTCGTGGTGTTGCGCCCCGGCGCAACCGATCTCGGCCCCGGCCATCTTGCGGCGATGATCTGTGCGATTTCAGGGTCGTTTGCGTCCATCGTGGTGCGCAAGATCGGCCGCGAGGAGCGCTCGATCGTCCTTATCCTCTATCCGCTCATGGCCAATTTCATTTTGATGGGCGCGCTGATGCCCGTGGTCTATGTGCCGATGCCTGTCGAGCATTTGGGGCTCTTCTTCGCGGTTGCCGCCTTGGCCATGGTGGCGATGCTCCTTCTCATCGCGGCCTACAAGGCGGGCGAGGCGGCGATTGTCGCGCCGATGCAATATTCCCAGATCCTTTGGGCGACGATCTTTGGCCTGCTCTTTTTCGGAGAACGCCCGGCCTGGACAACTGCGCTGGGCGCGGCGATCATCATTGCGTCGGGCCTCTACATCGTGCTGCGCGAAAGCCGCAAAGGCGCGGAAACAACCGCGCCCGTTCTGCGCACCCGGTCGCGCTTTGAGACGGGCACGGTGCCCCGCGTCAGCGATGTCATGCGCGTCCAAGGCCAGACACCGCCCCACGCGCCCCCCTCTGGCGAGCCCCCTGCCAAACCCCCATCGATGCGCGGTCTGCCCGGCAGAGGCTAGCCCAAAACCCCTTGCAAAGCCCCAACCCCAAAGCTACTCCCCGCGCCACGGTCGGAGTGTAGCTCAGCCTGGTAGAGCACTGTCTTCGGGAGGCAGGGGTCGTGAGTTCGAATCTCGCCACTCCGACCAATCTTGTCTTGTGTTCAAGCCCCTGGGGTTTTCTGAGAGCCATACCTGTTGGCGGACCTAGACTTCTGCAAACCCAAGCTTTCTACAATGGTCCCGACATTTTCCGGCACGGATGGTTGGAGGCAATGTATTAGGAAGCACCTAACTCTCTGTGTCTGAGAGTAATTTCCTCAGAGCACCGCGAAACGCCTCACGCTCACCATCACCCAACACCTCCGCAACGCGGTTTTCAATCAGCCGTATTTGCAGAGCTGCGATGGAGCGCCATCGCTGACCCTTTTCAGTAATCTTCACGATCTTGTCGCGCTGGCTGTCAGGGTCCCGGCCGACCGAGATCATATCGTGTTCGACGAGCCTATCCACGGCCTGCTGAGCGGCCTGGCGAGAAAACCCCATCTCCCGGTGGATCATCGATAGCTTCACGGTTCTCCCCCGTAGCTGACCGAACACGCGCATGTCAGCAGGTCGGATTGCGGCAAACTCTGTTTCGGCGCGAGCATCGTCCATCCGGGCATTCCAATGCGCGAGGAGCGTCATCATCATGCCCTTGATGTTCTGCCCAAGGAAATCGTCGTCCTTTTTATCAATCATGATTGACAAAATATCCTCACTGCTCACTTATCAACCTGAATTGACAAGATTTGGAGAGCCCAATGGACCGGCGGACATTCCTTATGACGACCGGGGCCGGAGCGTTAGGGGCCAGTGGTGGAATGCTGTGGGCCCAAAGCTCGGCCCAACCACTGCGCCTCATCCCGATGACCGATCTCATCGGCGGGGTTGATCGTCGCATCCTTCTATCGCTTGGCCCTTCCACCCATGATTTCGGGAATGGGGCCGCAAGCGAGACATTCGGGATCAGCAATAGCTATCTCGGCCCGGTCATCCGGGCAAAACAGGGGCAAACTCTTCCGTTCGATGTGGCCAATAACATCGGCGATGTTTCGACGATCCACTGGCACGGGCTGCATATACCCGGTGATGTGGATGGTGGTCCCCATCAGGAGATCGAGCACGGGGCGGTTTGGTCTCCGGATGTGCCGATCGTTCAACACGCTTCGATGAATTGGTTTCATTCTCACACGCACGGAAAGACAGCGCAGCAGACCTATAAGGGTCTGGCCGGTGTGCTTCTCGTCGAGGACGATGCCAGCCTCGATGCCGATCTGCCAATGACTTACGGTGTCGATGATTTCGTATTGGTCCTTCAGGACAAGACATTCGCTGCCAATGGACAAATGACCTATGAGTTGACAGGCGAGGTGTTCGAGGACGGGTATGAGGGCGATACCATGGTCATCAACGGGGCCATCGCGCCTGCCTCGCAGGCGGTGCCCGCCGGGTTGGTGCGTCTGCGTATTCTGAATGCGTGCAACGCCTGTTTCCTTGAGCTTTCGATGCAGACGGGGCCGATGACCGTGATCGCGTCGGATGGGGGGTTTTTGTCTGCCCCGGTTGAGGCCGAGAGCATCGTGATGGCTCCAGGCGAACGATACGAGGTGCTTTTGGATCTGCGGTCCGTTCAATCCAACGCACTCAACGTCAACCTCGATGACGAAGAAGGCGGCTTCTTCGCGAACCTGTTTGGCGCAAATCAGGCGACGACTTAATTGACGCTGATCCGAACGGATGAGCCAGGCTTCACAGGATCGATGCCAACGCAATTGGCAAATCTTGAGCCACCGAGGCCGTCAGACGCCACTGTGACGCGTTCCTTTGAACTGGAGATGGATGTGGGGGCTGACCTCGCCGCGCTCGCACTGGCGTGGGAGAACTTCTGCGGCGACGCGGGCGCGATGGCGATCAACGGGCTGCCGATGAACATGGGCCGCATCGACGAAGAAGTCCGCAAAGGTGACACTGAAATCTGGCGTATCTCAGTCGATAATCAGTTGCACCCATTCCATATTCACGGCTGCTCATTCCGCATTCTGACCGAAAACGGTGCCGAACCGCCCGCTTATGCCCAAGGTTGGAAGGACATGGTCCATGTCGACGAGGGCTGGTCTGAGGTGCTGGTTGAGTTCAACCACGAGGCCCTCGCCGATGCGCCCTACATGTATCATTGTCATATCCTGGAGCATGAGGATTGTGGGATGATGGGGCAGTTCACGGTCACCTGAGTTCCGCCATTTCGCCGCG
Organism: Pseudomonadota bacterium; assembly: GCA_039198835.1. Taxonomy (GTDB): domain Bacteria; phylum Pseudomonadota; class Alphaproteobacteria; order Rhodobacterales; family Rhodobacteraceae; genus Shimia_B. Next base: position 12,197 of record JBCCTH010000067.1, read on the forward strand.
ACGATTGAGCAGACCAGCCGACTTCCCGCCTTCTTCCATGGTTCTCATCGGAACCAGGCAGGCTTCTTAAGACTTTTGATCTCGCTGTGTTGCATGGCTTCTGGAAAGTCGCGTGCGGGGTCTACAGCGATGCAAGACGGGGCCAGTGCATCTTTCAGGTTTTTCCGCTGCTCCAGCGGCTGCCGCGCAGCCCGACTCTCTCGCCATTCGCCATTCGCCATTGGCGGCGCAGCAGTTCGCCGCGCCGTTGCCAACTCTGTTTGCGAGGCAAATGGAGCCTCCCGCTCAGGTCTGAAGGGGCGCCCGTCGCTCCGCACATGTTGGCGTTGAACGCGGGGCCTGGCCCCTGTCGGGCTTCTTCATTGGCCGGACTTTCTGAGTAAAATTGTCGGATTGACTTTGCTGAGGAAAGAACCCAACCGTAAGGGCCAAGCCAACCGCGGGTTTCGCGGCAAGCCATCCAACCAGAACCTTGAAAGGAGTTTGGCTTATAACGTGCTCCTACCTGCCCCTGCGACCATCGCAAATGTACTGGCGAGAGGCCCTGCCACGCGCAGGGGACTTTTGTCTGCCCGCGCCATGCAGCTTTGAAAGGCCCGTTGATGCCGGCGAACGCCGTCAGTTGAGCAGGCTATCGTGATGAGCGTCGCGCGTGCTTGTTTCATCGCGAGAACCGCAGCCCGCCCCGCCCCGGCACTGTCTCTTGTGGCCCTCGCCCAGGATTTCAGGCGCG
>JBCCTH010000068.1:0-12898 GCA_039198835.1 Pseudomonadota bacterium
CGCGCCGATCCAGGGGACGGCCGCCGATATCATTCGGCGCGCCATGGTGCGCATGCCCGAGGCCATCGCCGGGTTGCCCGCCAAGATGCTCTTGCAGGTCCATGACGAGCTGCTCTTCGAGGTCGAAGATGGCGCAGTTGAGGATCTGACCGCCGCCGCAAGAGCGGTGATGGAAGACGCCGCGCTCCCGGTCGTCAAGATTGACGTGCCGCTGGTCGTCGATGCCGGGCGCGGGCCGAATTGGGCCGAGGCGCATTGAGGGCGAGGTAGGGCAATCTTGATTGGCCATGCCGCACTTGGACCCCGCGCGCTCCCACATTCGCGGCAAGTGAGCCGCCTCGGGCGGCGCTCAATTCTGCGTCTTTGCCATGAAGTTGGCCCAATCCAGGCTTAACCGGAGGGCGTGTTCACGGTAACGAGTGGTATCATGCGCTTCATTCTTCTTTTTATTTATCTTCTTCTTCCCACCGGCATCTCTGCCCAATCCGGCCCGAAGGTTCAGATCATCGGCGATAGCCTCATGGCGACCCACGTTCTGACGGGCCGCGCGATCCCCAATGTGCTGGCGAAAGAGCTTGGCGTCTCTGTCGACAATAACGCGGCGCTCGGGGCCACGATCAGGCGGATCGTGACGCAATACGAGCCGCCCAAAACGCCCGGAGCGCTGGATTGGGTCGTCATCAATGGCGGCGGCAATGATCTTTGGCTGGGCTGCGGTTGCTCGAAATGCGCGGCGAGGTTGGCGCAAATCATCTCTCCCGACGGCGCACGCGGAGCCCTTCCCGATCTGATCGCCAAGATAAGGGCAGATGGCGCGCGGGTGCTTTATGTGGGCTATCTCCGCTCGCCGGGCTTTGGATCGCCCATCGAACATTGCCGCGATGACGGCGATGAGCTTGAGCGCCGCGCGGCGCAGATGGCGGCCCAGATGAACGGCGTCTGGCTGATCTCAAATGCCGAGATTGTGCCCTTTGGCGACCGCTCCTTTCACGCGTTCGACCGCATCCACCCTTCGGTGAAAGGCTCACGTGTGATCGGAAAACGCATCGCCTCCGCGATCCGCCAACTCGACATGCGATGAGCCGCCAGAGGCCGCGCAAGGGAGATGCGATTTGATCCTTCTCTTCAACAAGCCGATGAATGTGCTCAGCCAATTCACCGATGAGGGGCGATGGCGGGGCCTCAAGCATTTCATCGATCAACCGGGGGTATATGCCGCCGGGCGGCTCGACCGCGATAGCGAGGGCCTTCTCGTTTTAACCGATGATGGCCGCTTGCAGGCGCGCATCACCTCGCCCAAGGCAAAGCTCGCTAAAACTTATCTCGTGCAGGTTGAAGGCACCCCGGAAGACGCCGCGCTGGGGGCCTTGCGCGCGGGCGTCGACCTCAAGGATGGGCGCACGCGCCCGGTGGATGTCGCCCGGATCGAAGCGCCTTCGATCTGGGAGCGCGACCCGCCGATCCGGGTGCGAAAGTCGATCCCCGATTGTTGGCTGCGGCTCACGCTCAGAGAGGGCAAGAACCGCCAGATCCGGCGTATGACGGCCCATATCGGCCATCCGACGCTGCGTATTGTGCGCTGGGCTATTGGGCCATGGGAGATCGGGCGGTTAGAACCGGGGCAATGGATCAAGACTGACACGAGGCTCTAGCATGCTCGTCACCACTGACATTCAAGACAATCTGGCGACGGTGACCCTCAACCGCGCCGAGAAGAAAAACGCGCTCAACTTCGAAATGCTCAGCGCGCTTGAAGACACATGTGACGCGCTCTCGCGGGCAAAGGCTGTCCGCGCGATCATCATCACTGGGGCGGGCGAGAGCTTTAGCGCGGGCATCGACACCTCGATGATGATGGCCATGGCGGGCGATCTTGATGGGCTCAAGGCGCGCATGGTCGATGTTGATGCCACGGGCGCGAATGAGTTTCAGCGCCCCATGACGTGTTGGTCGGCGCTTCATGTGCCGGTCATCGCTGCCATCGAAGGCCATTGCTTTGGCGCGGGCATGCAGCTCGCGCTCGGAGCCGATTTCAGGATCGCCGCGCCCGATGCGCGGCTCTCAATCATGGAGGCGAAATGGGGTCTGATCCCGGATATGGGGATCAGCCAGTTCCTGCCCGCCTTGCTGCCCGCGGACCGGGCGAAACTTCTCATCATGACAGGTGAGGAGCTTTCTGGCGCTGAGGCTTTGCGCCTGGGCCTTGTGACCGAGACGAGCGAGAGCCCGCTTGAAAGGGCGCGCGCGCTCGGTAAGCTCCTTGCGGCAAAATCGCCCGAGGCCGTGCGCGATGCCAAGAGGCTGGTCAACGCGGCTTGGCCAAGCGCGGGCGATCAAGGGCTGGCCCGGGAAGCCGCGTATCAGTCAGCGCTCATGGGATCGCCGAACCAGATTGAGGCGATCCGTGCCAACCTGCAAAAGCGCGCGCCAGACTTTGCCTGATTTTCAGGAAGTGGACGTGCGCTCGCGCGCTGAACTGCGCGAATGGCTTCAGCAAAACCATGGCCAGAGCGAGAGCGTCTGGCTGGTTTTCTGGAAGAAACACACGCCCCATTACACGCCCATAGGAGAGCTGATCAGCGAGCTTTTGTGTTGGGGCTGGGTTGATGCAGTCACCCGCGGTGTTGATGGGAATAGAAGCTCGGTGCGTGCCGCGCCCCGACGCCCGCAAAGCGCTTGGTCGGCCGTTAACAAAGCCAAGGTCGAGGAGGCGCGTGCGGCGGGGCTCATGCAACCATCCGGGGAGGCTGCGATTGCGCGCGCCAAGGCAAACGGGATGTGGAGCTTTCTTGACGATGTCGAGCGCCTTGAAGTGCCCGATGATCTCGCGATCGCTCTCGCACCCTTTCGCGACATCTGGGAGGCTTATCCAAGGAGCGTGAAGCGCGGAATGCTCGAATTCATCAAAACCGCGAAGCGCCCCGAGACCCGCGCCAGGCGCATCGCCGATCTCGTCGAAGATGCAAGCGCCGGCCTGAGGCCCCGCAACTTCCGCTAAAGCGGGTCTCGCAGGCTTCGCGTAAAGCGCGCGCTGTGATACATTCCGCGAAAGTGATTTTAGGAAAACCCATGTTGGAAGTTGCATTCCGCTACGCGGTCCTCGCTGTTGCGACGGCAATTCTTTTGCTGATCTTTTGGAAAGCCGTCGTCTTTCTCTGGAAACCCAGCGATCAATCCGCGTTCGCGGTCAAACCTTTCGTCATCGTCGATCCGGCTGGCGACATGACAAGCGGTGAGGCGGGGCTCGCGCGCATGCTCATCGCCCGGGTCAATGAGCTTCAAGACAAGCTCGACCGCTCGAATTCGATCCTTGAGAGAGCGCGAGGGGAGAAGAAGAAGGAGGAAGAGGTAACAACTTATGCGGCAGGGCGGCAAGGTCGGCTCAACAGCTTTTCGATCTCCGGCATTTTCGCGGAACCCGACAAACTCGATCTCACGTTTCAAGGGATTGATATCGGAGGGTTTCTTTCCTGGTTCGCAAAGCAGGTTCGCCCGAAACAGAAAAGCCTGACCTTTACGATTTCGCGCAATGGCGAGACGTTCGGAGCGGCGGGTGATGTGAGCGCCTTGGGGATCGAGGGCGTCCCTACGATCTGGATCGAGCCCGATAGGCCGTCGGTCCACGCGATTGTCGATGAATTGGCGCTGCGCCTTGTGAGCCTGCGGGTCACCGAAAAGAACGCCTGGATGACTGAGCTTGATCGCCAGACCTTCCGCGAGCTGATTGAAACCGTTCCCCGCACCGAAGAGAAACAGGAACCCTTCATTACGTCTATCGACCGCAAGCGGCATTTTGAGGCGATTTTCGCGTTTCTCTCGAAGCTGACGGACCGGTTCGAAAACCTACAGGGCCTCACAATCATCACAGCCGAAACAGCGCGGCTTTCAGGCCGGTTCGAGGAGGCCATTGTTCTTTTGGAGGTTGCGCTAGCGGCAGAAACCGCGCGCGCCCCGGCAGACCAAAACGCAGATCTCTTGCAGGAGATCGAAGGCGCGTTGACGCAAAACCGCTCTGCGCTCAACGCGGGAGAACTGGAATTGACGGTCACAGCCGCGCTGCGTTTGCCCATAGACGGCCCGCCGGGCCCCGCGCTTGGCGGCGGGCCACCAACGCCGTTGGAACTCCGTCCGAGTGCGTCAGTCACGATAACGAGGCCTCTGGTTTCCGAGCTTGAGCGCGCGGCATCGAACCGCTTCAAAGAGGTATTCACCGCGCTTAAAGCGAAAGAAGGCTCGGGGGGCTATGACAGCCTCGCCAGCCTTTATGCGCCTTACGGCATCCATGTCGATCCGAAGTTCCTGCCATGGAACCGTGCATATCTGCTCCATGTCGAGAAAGCAGGACGCGCCCTTGATCCCGATTTCACCCTTGCTTGTTGGGACGCGCCGCGCTCCGCGGCTTTGCCCGTGCTTTTCACCGAGGGAGGCGAGAGCAACGGTCTTTTCGCCCCCGGTCGCGGGGATCCCGAAAGCTGGTCGGCGCGTCGGATCAAGCTCGGCCTCGCCGATCTGGAGAGCGCGGCCATGGGCATCAGCTCGTGGAGCGGGTTCGCCCGCGCCATCGAACAGCAGGTGTCAAACCTCGTTCATGTCGCGGTGGGCGGGCAGATGGCGCGGGTCGATAGCGCGGCCTCTGACCCGCTCTTTTTCGCCCACCGCTGCAACATCGACAGGCTCTGGGCGCGCTGGCAGGCTGTCAATGACTGGCCCGCCTCTGACCCAAGCCTTGATGCGGGCTTTCTCGACGAGCCGCTTGAACCTTTCGGGCTCACGGTGGCCGAAGTCCTCGATATCTCGAAACTGGGCTACGCGTACTGAGCGCCCGTCAGAAAGCCTTCCGCGCCTTGAGTGCTGCTGAAATCGTCCCGTCATCGAGATAGTCGAGCTCCCCGCCGACGGGGACGCCCTGCGCCAGGCTGGTGATGGTAATACCCGGGAGCTCTTCGGCGATGTAATGCGCCGTGGTCTGACCATCGACCGTCGCGGGGAGGGCCAAAATGACCTCGGTAATGCTCTCCTCGGGGATGCGGGCCAGAAGGCGCGGGATGCGAAGCTCATCAGGCCCGATCGCATCGAGGGCCGAAAGGGTCCCGCCCAAGACATGATAGCGCCCGCGAAAGACCCCGGCACGCTCCATCGCCCAGAGATCGGCGACATCTTCGACGATGCATAGCTCGCCCGTGGCGCGTTTGGGCGAGGTGCAGATCGCGCAGCGATCAGAGGTGGTGATATTGCCGCAATTGATGCATTCGCGCGCTGTAGCGGCGACCTCGGCCATGGTCTCCGCCAGCGGCCCCAAAAGCTGGCCACGCTTTTTGACGAGATGAAGCGCCGCACGGCGCGCCGAGCGGGGGCCGAGGCCGGGCAGGCGGGCCATAAGGTCAATGAGCGTTTCGAGAGAGGAGATATCGTCGGCCATGGTCGTCTTTTCGCGCGGTCTCCGGTGGACTTAGCGCTCTCTTTCTCCCGCGACCATGATCCGTTCGACCGTAAAGCCCCGTGCGCGCAAAAGTGCGACGAGCCCGGTTTCTCCCGGCAAATGAAAAGCGCCCACGGCCATCACCACATCGCCGTTCAAGAGCTCTTCTTCGATGCCCTTGACCCAAAGCGCGTTGCGATCCCTCAACAGATAGCTGTCGGCCGCTTCAAGATAGGTTTGAGCCCGTTCCACGCCGAACACCTCTTCGAGGTAGAGCGTGTCCCAAGCCATCATCTCACCGAGGCGGCCCTGGGCATAAAGGGCCATGCCGGCTTGTCGCCCCGCGCTATCGCGCCTTGGCTGCGTGTAGGCTCCAAAAACCTGAAGGATGCCGTGGAGCTCTTCTTTGCGCGCGGGCTTGGAAAGCTCGGTAAGAAAAAGCCCCTGGGGCTCGAGGCCCCGCTCTTCAGCACCCGCCAGAAGCCCTTCAAGGAGAATGAGATCATCCATGATCGGGAAGACGCCCGCGTTGAAATCGTTGCAGGGTTCATGGAGCAAGAGATCTGCCAAAGCGACATCTGTGAGGATCGTCCAGGGCTGGCTGAGCCCCATGCCGGAATAAAAGGTTCGCACCCAAGGCAGGATCTCGGCCTCGAAAGGCGCGGGCTGCGCCGTGCCGCGAGAATTGCGCCAGCGCAGGCTATCGAGCGGATCATTGCGAAAAAAGCGCCGTTGAGACAAACGCCGCTCGCTCTCGGTTGCGATGATGCGCGCGCGCGCCAAGGCTTCCTCGAGTTCGGGGGGAAGATCGAGCATCACCCGCGCATTGCTGTGCTTGGTGCCGTAAAGATGAGAGCGGGCGCCATTGGGCGCTGTGATCTGCCAGAACCGCCCAAGCCCGTTGGGAATGGCGCTGGCCCGGGCGGTGATCTCGCGGCGCTCGCTCTCGCTGGCCCATTGCGGCGGAAGCGTCAGCTCTGAGACCTCGCAGACCGCTCTTGTTGCCCAGGCGGCTGCTTGCAGATTTGCGGCGCTCAAGAGCCCAATAGACAGCGCTGCCAGCCCTGCGAAACTCCGGCCTAGAATGGCAGCTTCATATCCGCGGGAAGCCCGAGACCCTCTGTGATCTTGGCCATTTCAGACTGGCTCTTTTCGATGGCCTTCGTCTGCGCCTCTTTGATCGCCGCGAGGATGAGATCTTCGACCACTTCCTTCTCATTGGGATCAAAGATCGACGGGTCGATATCAAGCCCCGTGAGTTCGCCCTTGGCGGTTGCTGTGGCCTTCACAAGCCCCGCGCCGCTTTCGCCCACGACCGTCAACGACGCGAGCTCTTCCTGGAGCTCAGCCATCTTGCTTTGGACTTCCTGGGCTTTTTTCATCATCCCGGCCATGTCGCCGAGGCCACCTAGACCTTTGAGCATATCGCGTCTCCTTTGCGCTAAAGATGCGGGGTACTCGGTGTGATTGCAAGTAGAGCGCGGGTGACGAGGGTTAGCGGAGGCTCCGGTGGCGTGTCCGCCCGACAAACGCCGCTCATGCTTCCCGAAATATGGGGCACAAAGGCGTCAGCTTAGATCAGAGCGCTTTGGCGTAGAGGCGGCGCTGCTGGGTGAACCCTTGGCCCTCGAAGAACGCCTGGGCGGCAGCATTGGCTTCCCAAGTGTCGAGGGAGAGGTCGTGGCAGTCTTCGCGCTGTGCGAGCTCCTTGGCCGCGGCGAAGAGGGCCGTGGCGTGGCCTTGGCGCCGGTGGGCTGCGGCGACACCCACATGCTCGATCAAGAGCCTGCGGCGGGCGCGGTGGAAGAGGCCGGGCTGTCGGTCGATGACGCGGCAAAAGAGGTAGCCCGCCGGGCTGCCCGCGTCCTCGGACAAGAACTCGGACAAGAAGATGTGGGTGCCGTCCTCCCCGAGTTTCTCGGCAAAGAAGTCCGCGAGTTCAGCCTCGAGCGGGTTCGGCTGGAAATAGGCGGGGTAGGTGGCGGCGTGCCAGGCTTGCACCTCGGCGCACAGGCCGGCCAGCGGGCCTAAGTCCTTGGCGTTGGCCGCGCGCACGTTAGCCTTCATCGAAGGGGTCCCATTCGTCTTCGACTTCCGGCAGCGCTTCGGCCTCGGCTTGAGCGGCGATATCTTTTTGCGTGCGAATGTTAATGATCTTCGCGCCTGGAAAGGCGTCAAATACCGCTTGGACCATCGGATGCTGCCGCGCCTTTTTGCGTAGCTCCTCGTCTTCGGCATCGCGCGCCTCTTTGATGGTCGGTGCGCCGCCCTGACCCTCGATGATCACAGCCCATGGGTTTCCGGTATAGCTTTCAAGGCGCTTGCGCAGGCGTTGCGCGAGGTCTTTCGGGGCGTCCGGAGCGGGCGCGAAGGTGATGCGGCCCGGCGCATAGGAAATCAGCCGGATGCCGCTTTCGACATCCACGAGCAATTTGATGTCACGCTGCGCGCGGATCAGGGCCACAACATCTTCAAAGCGTGCATATCTTCCGAGGCCGGGTTGCAAGGCCTCTTGATTGGGCGCGGCGGCCATCGCGGTCTGCCCGGACGCGCCCGCCATGCCCCCACGCGGCGGGGCAGATGATAAATGTGTCTGCGCGGCGGGAGGCGCGGAGGAGACCTGCCCCGCGCTTGACGCGGGGCCTCCACCGGGGCCTTGAGCCGCCGGCGCAGCGGCGGGGGCAGGGGCAGCGGCGGGGGCGGGCGGGGGCACATCTTTGAGCTTGCGCACCAAATCCTCAGGGCTTGGAAGCTCCGCCACATGCGTGAGCCGGATGACAGCCATCTCCGCGGCCATCATCGCATTGGGGCTGCGCGCCACCTCATCAAGCGCGGCAAGCAGCATCTGCCATTGGCGTGTGAGCGCGCGCATCGGCAGGGTCTGCGCCATGCTCTGGCCGCGCATCCGTTCATCGGGGTTGATCGTTGGGTCCTCGGCGGCCTCCGGCGTGATCTTCACGACGCTGATCCAATGGGTCACCTCCGCGAGATCCCGCAGGATCGATATCGGGTCAGCCCCGTCGGCATATTGTCGGGAAAGTTCGCCCAAGGCCCCCGCCGCATCGCCGCGCATGATCAGATCAAAGAGATCGAGCACCCGGCCTCTATCGGCGAGACCCAGCATCGCGCGGACCTGGTCGGCCCCGGTTTCTCCCGCGCCGTGGCTGATCGCCTGGTCAAGCAGCGAGGTTGCATCGCGCGCCGAGCCTTCGGCCGCCCTGGTGATAAGCGCCAATGCATCGTCGCTGATCTGGGCGTTCTCGCGCGCGGCGATGCGCTTCAAGAGATCGATCATCGTCTCGGGCTCGATCCGCCGCAGATCGAAGCGCTGGCAGCGCGACAGGACCGTGACCGGCACTTTGCGGATTTCGGTCGTGGCAAAGATGAATTTGACGTGTTCGGGAGGCTCCTCCAGCGTCTTGAGAAGCGCGTTGAACGCCCCCGTTGAGAGCATATGAACTTCGTCGATGATGTAGACCTTGTAGCGCGCAGAGGCGGCGCGGTAATGCACGCTGTCGATGATCTCGCGGATGTTGGCGACACCGGTGTTGGACGCTGCATCCATTTCCAGAACGTCGACATGGCGCCCTTCCATGATCGCCGTGCAATGCTCGCAAACCCCACATGGCTCGGTGGTGGGGCCGCCTTTTCCATCCGCGCCGATGCAGTTCATCCCCTTGGCGATGATCCGCGCGGTGGTCGTTTTGCCGGTGCCCCGAATGCCTGTCATGATGAAGGCCTGGGCGATCCGATCGGCTGCGAACGCATTCTTGAGGGTCCGCACCATCGCATCCTGGCCCACGAGATCGGCGAAGGTCTCGGGCCGGTACTTGCGCGCGAGCACCTGATAGGCGGTTTCGGTCATGGCGGCCTCCTTGGCTCAGATGTAGGCTGGTTCGGGTGCGCGGTCTAGCGCGTCGCCGTGCGCGGAGCGCCGCCTTCAAACGTACCGCCCGCCAGGGAGCGCCTCCGAAATCCACCGGATTTCGGGTCCCCCAATCGAACTTTGTCGCCTGTGTCGCTGGCACTGGGTGAGGGGTGAGAGATTGGACACGACCCGTACGGGGCTCGTTGCGGCTGCTTCCTTCCGGACCTGACCGGGTTGGCGAGGCGCACGCCCGCACCAACCTCTCGAAGTCGGAGATAGACGCAGCGGACAAGAGTCGCAAGTCTGCCAACGAATTGGCTTGCCGCGCGCAAAGCCGCGTGCGACCTGAGCCCATGCGCGACGCGGAGACGGTGACTTTAGGGGGCTCGGGGCTTGACCGGGCGGCAGAGCTGCGTGGTGAAACGCAGCTCACACCCGGTGTCTGCATCGTCTTGTGGCGCGGCAAAGCCGCCATCGACATCGAGACAGATGCGCTCGCGCGCATCCCGCGCGATCATCCCCTCGCGCGCTCAGCCGACGCGCCGGTTCTCATGGGTCGCGATGCCGATGGCACGATCATCGAAGCCATCGATGTCAGCGCTTGGGAGCCCGATGGCCTCGACCCCGCCGTGCTCACTGGTTTCGCTGATCCGAGCTTGCAGTTTCACCCTGACATGCCCGGCACCGCCTTCGCCGAACTGCGCGCCATGATGACAAAGCTTTCGCCGCGCGACGCGGAACTCGCGGCCTCGGCCCGCGCGATCTTCGAATGGCATCGCACCCACGGCTTTTGCGCCCGCTGCGGGGCAAAGACCCAGATCACAATGCGCGGCTGGCAAACCAATTGCAGCGCGTGCGGGCGTCATCATTTTCCCCGGACCGACCCTGTCGTCATCATGCTCGTGCTTCGCGGCAATTCCGTGTTGCTTGGGCGCTCTCCGGGTTGGCCCGAGCGGATGTATTCGCTTCTCGCCGGGTTCGTCGAGCCGGGGGAGACGCTTGAAGCGGCGGTGCGGCGCGAAGTGTTTGAAGAGACCCATGTGCGCGTGGGCGACGTGGGGTATCTGGCCAGCCAGCCCTGGCCTTTCCCGGCGTCGCTCATGTTTGGCTGCATCGCCGAGGCTGTCTCGGAAGAGATCATCGTCGATCCCGTCGAGCTTGAAGATGCGCGCTGGGCGACCCGCGAAGAGGTGCTTGAGGCAATGGCGGGGCGGCATCCCGAGATCGCGGCGGCGCGCAAAGGCGCAATTGCGCATTTTCTCTTGTCGCGCTGGGTGGCGGACCGCTTAGACTAGAGCTAGGTGACCTACGAAGGCCATGGCAATAAATGGCACGGCATATTGGGCGAAAGGCAAGGAGCTGGCGGCATGAAGCTTTCGACACGCGAGGATGTGAATGTCCCAATCGAGGCGGTTTTTGCGTCGGTCACCGATTTCGATGCATTCGAGCGGCGCGCGCTGCGGCGCGGCGCCGAGATCAGCCGCACCGACCCGGCGTCGGGGCCGGGACTGGGCAGCGCGTGGGAGGCGTCTTTCAGCTTTCGCGGCAGAGAGCGGAGCCTCAGCGCCGAGGTCGAAGCTTTTGAAACGCCCGAAAAGCTCTCAATCGGCTCAAAGAGCGGCGGGCTTTTGGGAACGTTCAATGTCAATCTCGTGGCCCTTTCGCCCAAGAAGACGCGCATGGTCATCGGCCTTGAATTGACACCGAAAAACCTTTCCGCGCGGCTTCTTGTGCAATCGCTCAAACTCGCGAAAGCCTCGCTGAAGAAGCGCTATGACAAAGCAGTGGCCGATTATGCGAAATCCATAGAGGCCGAGCATGGCGGGATCGACCCCGGCCAACGCCTGGGGTAACGCACGCGCCGCTACAGATCTCGCTTTGGATCGGCTGGGTAAGTCCCCAGAACCTTGAGATAGTGGGTGAAGAATTCGAGCTCTTCGAGCGCGAGAGCAAGGCCCGCATCCTTCGGATGACCTTCAACATCGGCGTAAAACTGCGTGGCGGTGAAACGCCCGTCGACCATGTAACTTTCAAGCTTCGTCATGTTCACGCCGTTCGTCGCAAAGCCACCCATGGCTTTATAGAGCGCGGCGGGGATGTTGCGCACCTGAAAGACAAAGGTCGTGAGCATGCGCGGCGATCTATGGGTGAGATCGGCATAGGGGGCGAGCAACAGAAAACGCGTCGTGTTGTTGGCATGGTTTTCGATGCGTTCGGCCAGCGGCACCAGACCATAGATTTCGCCCGCGAGCGATGAGGCAAGCGCGGCCTGGCTCGGATCGCCGCGTTCGGCCACATCCATCGCCGCGCGCGCATTATCCGTGGCGATGCGCGGCGCGATGCCGTTGGTTTTCAGAAATTCCGAGCATTGCGGCAAGATCACCATATGGCCGTGGGCCTCGGTGATGTCCTCTAGCTTTGCGCCGGGGACGGCGAGCAGGCTGATCTCAACCTTCACAAAGGTTTCAGCGATGATGTGAAGCCCGCTTTGCGGCAAGAGCCGGTGGATATCAGCCACGCGCCCATAGGTCGAGTTCTCCACGGGAACGACCGCGAGCGCGGCGCGCTCTTCTTTCACCGCTGCGATCACATCCTCAAAGGTGGCGCAGGCCAGAGGCTCAAGCGCGGGCCGCACACTCCGGCAGGCCTGATGGCCGTAGGCCCCGAGCTCGCCTTGGAAGGCAATCTTTTTCGCTGATGTCTTAACCAACTAAAGCTCTCCCAAGGCCCTGCTTTTACTGGCCCGCTGCGTTCTGTCGCGCCTCCTACACCTTGCCGCGCCAGAGGCAAAGGCGATAGACCATGATTGCTCTTTGCATACAATGGAATGCCACATGCTCGACACGATGGTCGCCACCAAGGTCACAGCGGCGCTTTGCGGATCGCTTCTCGTTTTCATGCTGGGAAGCTGGTTTGCCGAAGAAATCTTCCACATGGGCGGCCACGGCAAGCACCATGAACAGGCCTATTCGATTGAAGTCGAAGGCGCTGATGATGCGGTCGTTGAAGAGGGCCCGTCGATTGAAGAGGTCCTGGCCTCGGGTGATGCTGGCAAAGGCGAGCGGGTGTTTAACAAATGCCGCGCCTGTCATCAGCTTGAGGCGGGCGCAAACGGCACCGGCCCGCATCTCTATGCTATCGTGAACCGCGCGATTGGCGTGGAAGCGGGCTTTGGGTATTCCGGCGCGCTGAATGCCGCGGGCGATGCCTGGACCCCCGAGATCCTTTACGCATTCTTGCAAAACCCCAAGGGCGTCGCACCGGGCACGTCGATGAGCTTTAACGGGCTGCCCAAGTCAGCAGACCGCGCCGATCTCATCGCCTACTTAAGCACGATCGGCGGCTGATCTAGGCGTCGCAAGCTCTTTAATGGAAGGCTGGCGCAGCCACTGGGTGCGCCTCACTGACCGGTAACATCCCGGTCAGATCGCGTATCTGGACATTGAATATTCGACAATGCGGGAATTACGTTATTTTGTGTCGTCACAGAACCGTTCCGTGAAAGAGGATGTCCATGCGCCCGACCCCCCGCCGCCCAGAAGCCCGAGCGATTTCTAGAACGGAAACCAAAAGGCGATGGTCAATCATCGGGCTGGCCGGGCTCACTCTCA
>JBCCTH010000069.1:0-12855 GCA_039198835.1 Pseudomonadota bacterium
AACAAAAAGTGGCCGCGCATAAGCCAAATCTTCAACACATCGCCCAGCCCGCCCTTGTCTTCCAGATCGTCGAGATCAATTCTGAGCACCTCTCTCACGACCACAAAAACAGCCTGAGCGCACAGGCTGGCAATGGCCCCGGGCACGGGCGCAAGTGTAAACGCATTCGAGAGCACAAGGTCACCCGGCCGCACGCCCACCGCCCGCATCGCCGTGGCAAGCGCATAACCGCCCGACGCAACCGCCAGGCAATAGCGCGCGCCCATCTGCGCGGCGAACTCCTCTTCGAGCGCGGCGGTTTCGGAAACCTCGCCGGGCGCCTCGTTGTAGCGATGCAATCGGCCATGGCGCAGCACATCGAGCGCGGCGGCGATGCCCGCTTCAGGGATCGGCTCTTGTTGGGTAAAGCTTCCGGCGAATTTTTCCATTCCGAGAGCTATGCGTGCTTGCGCGCGAGCGTCAATGCACGTTTGCGCCGCTTCCGCGTCGCACCAAGGCGGCCAAGGGCGCAGAGCTCGGGCATGCTGCCCGTATGAGCACGCAGATTTTTGACTTCCTAGATGACTTGCGCTGGAAGACCCTCCCCGAGGCCGCGCGGCATTGGGCGAAAATGAGCCTCCTTGATCTCATCGGCGTGGGGTTTTCAGCGCGCGATACCGCGCTTTCGAAAATCATTTGCGCCCATGCGAGTGAAAGCTTCGGGGGCGCATGCCCGCTGCTCTTTGCGCCGGGCCGCGCCTCGAGCCCCGGAGTGGCGCTCGCGGGGGCGATGACGATTGATGCAATTGACGCCCATGACGGCTGGAACCCCGCCAAAGGCCATGTGGGCTGCGGGTTGCTGCCCGCGCTCTATGCGCTGAGCCCGCACGACCAAAGCGGCGCACAGTTTCTCGAAGCATTCGTTGCGGGATATGAAACCGGCACAAGGCTCGCGCTTTCGCTTCATGGCTCGGTGCCCGATTACCATACGTCAGGTGCCTGGGTCGCGGTTGCCGTAGCGCTGGCGGGCGGGCATGGCCGGGGGCTTGACCGCGCAGCGCTCGCCCATGCTGCGGGCATTGCCGAATATCACGGGCCGCGCAGCCAGATGATGCGCTGCATCGATCACCCCACGATGGTCAAGGATGGCTCGGGCTGGGGGTCGATGGCCGGCGTCAGCGCCGTCGAACTCGCTGCCAAGGGCTTTACCGGCGCGCCGGCGCTCACGCTGGACGGGCCAATGTGGGACGATCTCGGATCGCGCTGGCACATGAGCGCGCAATATTACAAAAACTATCCGGTCTGCCGCTGGGCTCAGCCCCCTGTCGAAGCCTGCCTGACGCTGCAACGCGCGCATGGCTTCGTTGCCGAAGATATCGACGCCGTCGAGATCATCACCTTCCATGAAAGCACCCGCCTGGCGACGACCGCCCCTGAAACGACGGAAGAAGCGCAATATTCGACAGCATTTCCCGTGGCGCTTGCTTTGGCCCATGGCAGGCTCGGCCCCGATGAGGTTCAGGGCGCGCTATTGCGTGCGCCGCCCGTGCGGGCGCTTGCCGCGCGCGTCACGATGGCAGAGGATGATCACGCGAATGCTGTTTTCCCCGCTGAGCGCCTCGCACGGGCAGTGATCACGTTGAAAAACGGCGCGCGCCATGAAAGCGAATGGCACACAGCGAAGTGGGACCCGGCAAACCCGCCAAGCCAGGACGAGCTCATCGAGAAGTTTCGCGATTACACGGGCGCGGCGCTGAGCCGCGCGCGGGCAGATGAGATCATCGCCACTGTCCTTGATCTCGAAAATCGCCCGGCGGAGGCGCTCTTCGCACTCATCCGGGGATAAGCGCCTCGGCGATCCCCGGCAGCGCGTCATAGGTATCGAGCCAGGCATCGGGGCTCATTTCAGCGCGGCTTGCGGCATCCGGGCTAAAGCTGACCGAGACAGAGGGCACACCCGCGGCCCGCGCTGTCTTTTCATCGGTCATCGAGTCCCCGACGAGCATTGAGCGCTCGGGCGCGCCGCCTATCCGCCGCACCGCCTCAAAATAAGGCGCTGGATCAGGCTTGCGTGTGGCGAGCGTATCCGCGCCGATGAGCGCGCCAAACGCCCCTCTCACGCCCAGCCTGACAAGCAGCTCTTGTGCCAGACGCTCGGGCTTGTTCGTACAGATCGCAACCGAAAAGCCGCGCGCGACAAGCTCTTCGACCGCGGCCATTGCCCCGGGATAAAGCCGGGTATGGATATCAAGCGCGCGCGCGTAATGCTCAATCAGCCTTGGATACTGCGCGGCAACATCAGCCTCGCCAAAGCCCTCGACCCTGGAAAAACCAAGGCGCAACATGGCCATGCCGCCGCGCAGCGCAGTGCCCGCATCGTGCGCGCCCAGCAGATCGCCCAGCCCCGCTTCACGGAAACAGGCATTGGCCGCCTCGAGCAGATCACCGCTCGTGTCGGCAAGCGTTCCATCGAGATCAAAAATCACACTGCGCATATTCTCGCCCATCCCCATTTCAAGCCGTCACCACACGTGAAGCTATGCCGCCTTGCGACCTGACCCGTTTTGATGGTTATGGGCCGCAAAGAAAAGCCGAGGTCGAGCCATGTCCAACGCCTTGATCGTTCTCGCCGCCGGGCGGGGGACGCGGATGCAATCGGATCTGCCCAAGGTTCTCCATGAGATCGCGGGCGCGCCGCTTCTAATCCACGCGCTCAATGGCGCGCATGCGCTTGAGGCCGAGCGCACCATTCTGGTGACCGGGTATGGGGCGGCGGCCGTCGAAGACGCCGCGCGCGCCCATGACGAGAGTTTGGAGTTTATCAAACAAGAGACGCAGGACGGCACCGGGCATGCCGTGCTGCAAGCAAAAGATGCGCTGGCGGGCCATGAGGGGCCCGCTTTTGTGCTCTACGGGGACACCCCGTTTATCCAGCCCGAAACCCTCGCGCGGATGCAAGACACACTCTCTGAAGCGAGTGTGGCCGTGCTTGGCTTTCATGCGCAAGATCCCGCGCGCTACGGGCGGCTCGTGACCGAAGGTGACCGCCTCTTGCGGATCGTTGAATGGAAGGATGCCTCAGATCAGGAGCGGGCCATAACACTTTGTAATTCAGGGGTTTTGGCCGCTGATGCCGCTCTCCTTTTCGAGCTCTTGGGCGAGATAACAAACGATAACGCGGCGCAGGAATATTACCTGACCGACATTCCCGGTCTGGCCGCTCAACGCGGTTTGATCACGAAGGTCGTGGAGTGCCCGGAAGCCGAAACGCTGGGCGTCAATTCGCGCGCCGATCTGGCGGAGGCCGGCGCCGCTTTTCAGGCACGCAAACGCGCCGAAGCGCTTGAGACAGGCGTGGCAATGGACGCCCCCGACACTGTCTTTTTCGCCTTTGATACCGTGCTCGGGCGCGATTGCACCATCGAGCCCCACGTTGTTTTCGGGCCCGGTGTCTCGGTTGAGACGGGCGCGCGCATTCGCGCCTTTTCGCATCTCGAAGGCTGCCATGTCAGCCGCGGCGCGGTCATCGGGCCCTATGCAAGGCTGCGCCCCGGCGCGGAGCTCTCCGAGGATGTGCGTGTCGGCAATTTCGTTGAAATCAAAGCCGCAACGCTCGGTGAGGGCGCGAAAGTCAATCATTTGAGCTATGTGGGCGACGCAAGTGTTGGCGCGGGCTCAAATATCGGCGCAGGCACGATCACCTGCAATTATGACGGCGTCATGAAGCACCGCACAGAGATCGGCGCGCGCGCCTTTGTCGGATCAAACACGATGCTCGTGGCGCCTGTGCGGCTCGGCGACGAGGCCATGACCGGATCGGGCTCGGTCATCACCCGCGACGTTCCCGATGGGGCGCTGGCGCTGGCGCGCACCGAGCAAAGCAACAAGGCCGGCATGGCCCGCAAGCTCATGGCGCGCCTGCGGGCAATCAAAGCGAAGAAAGGGCAGTAAATGTGCGGAATCGTTGGAATTCTTGGATCGCATGAAGCCGCGCCCATTCTTGTCGAAGGGCTCCGCAGGCTTGTGTATCGCGGCTATGACAGCGCGGGCATCGCCACCGTCAATGACGGCAAACTCGCGCGGCGGCGCGCGGTGGGCAAGCTTGTCAATCTGTCTGATCTTCTGGTCCATGAGCCGCTCGCCGGAAAGGCGGGCATCGGCCACACAAGGTGGGCAACGCACGGTGCCCCCAATGAGCAAAATGCGCATCCGCATCGCAGCGCGCGGGTCGCGGTTGTCCATAACGGGATCGTCGAGAACTTTCGCGAATTGCGCGAAGAGCTTGAAGCGGCGGGGGCGGCCTTTGTAACGCAGACCGACACCGAGACGGTCGCTCTTTTGTGTGAACACTATCTCTCCTTAGGCGAAACCCCGGTTGAGGCCGCCAAACGCGCGGTCGACCGCCTTGAGGGCACCTTCGCCCTCGCGTTTCTCTTCGATGGCGAGCCCGATCTGATGATCGCGGCGCGCAAGGGGTCGCCCCTTGCGATCGGCCATGGAGATGGCGAAATCTATGTTGGATCAGATGCGATCGCGCTCGCCCCGCTCACCGACAAAATCACTTATCTCGAAGAAGGTGACTTCGCGGTGCTGACGCGCAGCACGATCGAAATTCGTGACGCAGCAGGCACGCTTGCGAACCGCGCTGTGGAAACGATCAAGATCGATGCCGCGCAAGCCGATAAAGGCGGCCACAAGCATTTCATGGCCAAAGAGATCGCCGAGCAACCCGCCGTGATCGACCGTGCGCTGACCGAGTATCTCAAAGAAGATGCGATCAGGTTACCGCAGGATTTCAGCTTTGAGGGGATCGAGCACATTACTCTCGTCGCCTGTGGCACCGCCTTTTATGCCTGTCAGGTCGCCAAATACTGGTTCGAGCAATTGGCGCGTATCCCCGTTGAGCTCGATATCGCATCCGAGTTTCGCTACCGCGAGCCCCCTGTCGCGCGCGGCACCCTGGCGATTTTTGTCAGCCAGTCCGGCGAAACGGCGGATACGCTCGCCGCGCTGCGCTACATGGACGGCAAGGCGCAGGTCATCGGGGCAGTCGTCAATGTCGAGACATCGACGATCGCGCGAGAGGCCGATATCGTCTTTCCGATCCATGCGGGCACGGAGATCGGCGTTGCTTCGACAAAAGCGTTCACCTGCCAGCTCACGGTTCTTCTCATGCTGGCGCTCAAGGCAGCCGAGATAAAAGGGCAAGAGACAGCCGCCGAGACGCTGACGCAGCTGCGGCTTTTGCCACGCATCGTGCAAGAGACGCTTTCAGGAAGTCAGCGCCTGCCAGAGATATCAAGGGCGCTCGCGGAAGCGCGCGATATCATTTTCCTTGGCCGCGGCATGCTCTATCCGATCGCCATGGAGGGCGCGCTCAAACTCAAGGAAATCAGCTATATACACGCCGAAGGTTATGCATCAGGCGAACTAAAGCATGGCCCCATCGCGCTCATCGATGAACGCGTGCCTGTGATCGTCATGGCACCGCGCGACAGCCTCTTCGACAAGACGGTTTCGAACATGCAAGAGGTCATGGCGCGCGGCGGCCGCGTTTTGCTTGTGACCGATGCATTAGGCGCGAAAGCGGCGAGTGAAGGGGTTTGGGAAACGCTGGTGATGCCGCCTGTATCTGCCTTGCTCGCGCCAATTCTCTACGCGATCCCGGCGCAGCTTTTGGCCTATCATACCGCCGTGGCAAAAGGCACCGATGTGGATCAGCCGCGCAACCTCGCGAAGTCGGTGACGGTCGAGTAACAGACGCCGGCGTCAGCCTGCATCCTCGCTTGCAGGGGCATCAAGGGTCACCGCTTCGACGGTGAGAGCCGCAACCGATGTTAGCTCGAGCCCAAGCCCGGACATCGCAGCCACAGAAATCCGGCTTCCCGCGGAGGCCAAGCCATCAATGGGCCGCAACATCACTTCGACGCTGCGCCCCGTTACCTCGCTCGTAATGCGCCCCGGCCCCGTGGTGGAGACAAGCGGCGTTTCAAGCCAAAGCCCCGATTGAGTGGCATCGCCCAGCGTCGCAACCGTCTTCCCGGAATTGGCGATCTCGCCACCGACCGCGCGCGCGGCCGGGCTCGAGGGCGCGGGCGGGTCGAGCGTTTCTGGGTCAAGCACCTGAACGGTTGGCTCAGCGGCGGGCTCAGGCGAGGCATCGCCAGACATATCCCCGATGAGCGGCAATCGCGCGCAGGCACACAGAGAAAAGGCAAGGAGTATCAGGCAAATACGCATGGCCTCACCCTAGGCGGTAACATCTTAGCGTGCAACTTTCGTCGCACTTGTGAGCGCTCTTTCGCGCGCTTAAAGTCCTTCCATGGCCACGCTTGTCGACCCCTTTCAGCGCCAGATCTCGTATCTGAGAATGTCGGTCACGGACCGCTGCGATTTTCGCTGCGTCTACTGCATGTCTGAAAAGATGACCTTCCTGCCGAAAAAAGAGCTTCTCACGCTGGGCGAGCTTGATCGCCTCGCCTCGGCGTTCATTCGCCTGGGGGTGAAAAAGCTTCGTATCACCGGCGGTGAACCGTTGGTGCGGCGCGATATCATCACCTTCTTTCAGGCCATGACCCGCCATCTCGAGACTGGCGCGCTTGAAGAGCTGACGGTGACAACAAATGGCTCTCAGCTTTTTCGGTTCGCCAGGGATCTGCGCGCCGCGGGGGTGAAACGCATCAACGTTTCGCTCGACACGCTCGATGAGATGAAATTCAAGGAGGTGACGCGCTGGGGCCGCCTCGCGCAGGTTCTTCACGGGCTTGATGTCGCGCAAGCGGAAGGGCTCCGGATCAAGCTCAATACCGTTGCCCTCAAGGGCTTCAACGAAGACGAGCTTTTTCGCCTCGTCGAGTTCTGCGAAGCGCGCGGGATGGATCTCACCTTCATCGAGGTGATGCCCATGGGCGATTTGGGCAATGAAGATCGCCTCGATCAATACTGGCCGCTCTCAGACCTGCGCGCGCGACTTCAAGAGCGCTATACGCTGACCGATCTTTCCCGGCGCACGGGCGGGCCTGCGCGTTATGTGCGCTTGAACGAGACCGGGCAAGTCATTGGTTTCATTACGCCTTTAACGCATAACTTTTGCGAAAGCTGCAACCGGGTGAGGGTCACCTGCACGGGCGAAATCTACACCTGCCTCGGCCAGGAAGGCAAATCAGACCTGCGCGCGCCACTGCGCGCCTCGCCCGATGATACGCGTCTTGAAGAGGCCATTCACGCAGCCATTGGCCTCAAACCCCACGGCCATGATTTTGATTATTCACGCGGCATCGCCGATGGCCAGATGACGCGCCACATGTCGCATACTGGCGGCTAAGATGACCGCTCTCTTGCGGGCCTATGGGGCCATCGCGCGGGTCGCGTTGCCCTTCATTGCCCGCCGCGAAGCCGAAAAGCTCAACGCCGCGGGTATGGGCCATCGCCTGAACGAAAAGCTCGGCCAAGAAAGCGGGGCGCGCGGCGAAGGCCCTTTGCTCTGGGTTCATGCCGCTTCGGTCGGAGAAAGCCTTTCGGCTCTCGCGCTGGTCACCAGGCTCACCGCGCATATGCGGGTTCTTTTCACGTCAGGCACAGCCACGTCCGCGCAACTCATGCAAAAGCGTTTGCCCGACGGGGCTGAGCACAGATTTGCGCCGCTCGATGCGCCTGGCCCAGTGCGCGCATTTCTTGATCATTGGCGGCCCGATGCCGCGCTGTTTATTGAGAGTGAGCTTTGGCCAACGGCGCTGCAAGAGCTTGAGAAGCGCGGGGTGCCGCGCGCGCTCATAAATGCAAGAATGTCTGATAAATCTCTGAAAAGGTGGCAAAAAGCGCCTTCGAGCGCGCGCAGCCTTCTGAAGCCCTTCACCCTCATCTTGACGCAATCGCCCGCGCTCGCGCGCGCCTTCGCGCAACTTGGGGCACCGCGTGTGGCCGCTGCCGCAAATCTGAAATCCATAGCGCCCGCCTTACCCGTTGATCCAGCGCTTGTCGCTTTGGTTCCGAAACCTTGCTGGGTCGCGGCCTCCACGCATCCGGGCGAGGAGGACATCGTTCTCAACGCCCACGCCATGCTGCTCGAACGCTTCCCGGGCCTCACGCTCCTCCTTGCGCCCAGGCACCCCGATCGCGGCGGCGAGATCGCGGCGCTTATCGGCAAGCGTGGCTGGCCCGTGGCGCGACGCAGCCAGGGCGAGGGCCCCGCAGGGCCTGTCTGGCTCATCGACACGCTGGGCGAGCTAGGGAGCCTTTATCATGCGTCGCCCATTGCGTTCATCGGCGGGTCGCTGACGGCTGTGGGCGGCCACAACCCCTATGAAGCCGCCCATGCGCGCGCAGCGATCATCGCCGGGCCGCACGTCTTCAACTTTGCGGACGCATATGATGATTTTTACGCAAAGAGCGCGGCGCAAGTTGTTGGTAATGCGCAAGATCTAACAGAGAAGGTCGGCAATCTTCTTGCACATCCGCCACTCCTCCACATGCGCCGGGAGGCCTCATATTCGCTCTCGGCCACCCAGGCGGAAGGCCTCGAGGAGATCGAAGCGGCGCTCATCGAGGCGTTGACGCTCTAGCCTGCGAGAGGGAGCCGCCTTTCGACAATCTCGGTCCACCAGCTGCACCCGGCGGGGATGGCTTCATCGTTGAAGTTGTATTCAGGGTGATGGACCGAGGCGCTCTCTCCATTCCCGACGAGGATGTAAGCGCCCGGGCGCGCATTGAGCATGAAGGCGAAATCCTCCCCGCCCATGACCTGCGGCGCACCGGCACAGTCGCCAGACACAGCTGTCGCAACGTCAGCGGCAAAGGCCGTCTGCTCATCGCTATTCACCATCACAGGGTAGCCGCGCACATAATCCACCTCAGCGGTCCCGCCAAAGGCTGCCGCCGTCGTTTCAGTCACGCTGATCAGACGGGCTTCGACAAGATCGCGCACATCCGCGTCAAGCGTGCGCACCGTGCCCCTTAACGTAACCTGTTGGGGGATGACGTTATGCGCCTTCGAGGAGGTCTCGAAAGAAGTCACGGAAAGCACCGCCTGTTTCACAGGGTCGACATTCCGGCTCACAATGGATTGGAGCGCCAAAACGATATGCGAGGCGATCACCGTGGTATCGATGTTTTCCTGCGGTTTCGCCGCATGGCCGCCCTTGCCGGTTACAATGATCTCGAACTGGTCGGCAGCCGCGAAGAAGGCGCCCGCTCTTATGGCAAACTTGCCCGTCTCCATGCCCGGCCAGTTGTGCATTCCATACACTTCTTCAACGCCCCAACGATCGAGCATGCCGTCGTCGACCATCTCTTTGCCGCCTCCGCCGCCTTCCTCCGCCGGCTGAAAAATCACGAGAACATCGCCGTCGAATTGTCTGGTTTCACAGAGATATTTGGCCGCGCCAAGAAGCATCGCCGTGTGCCCGTCATGCCCGCAAGCATGCATCGCGCCCGGCGTCTTTGAGGCATAGTCAACGCCTGTCGCCTCAAGGATCGGAAGCGCGTCCATATCAGCGCGGAGACCGATCGTTCGGCCCGAGCCGCCTTTGCCCTTTATGAGCCCGCAAACGCCGGTTTGCCCGATGCCTTCGACCACCTCGTCGCATCCAAAGGCGCGCAGTTTCTCTGCGACAATCCCGGATGTGCGGTGCGTTTCAAAGAGGATCTCGGGATGCTCGTGAAAATCGCGCCGCCATTCTGTTATCTCGGGCAAAAGCTCTGCGAAGCGGTTCTTAATCGGCATGACTGTCTCCGTTGAGCGCGCCAAGCACGGCGCGCGTAAAGCGTTGCGGATCATACTCACCATCGACACGCGCGACGATGTCACCTTGGTCCACGACTAAGGTGGTGGGGAATGACGAGATGCCAAGGCCTTTGGCGCGCGCGAAAGCAGCGGCGACGCGCGGCGTGTCATCTTTGGCGCCTTGTGCGGCCGCGCCATCGATCTCAAAGCCGAGCGCGCGCGCGATCTCTGCGAGTACCGCCCCTTGTGAAAGATCGGCACCGCGCGCAAAATGCGCCTCTTGCAGCGCATGCGCATAGCTCAGCCGCGCATCTTCGGGCGCTTGTAAAAGCGCATAGGAGGGCGGCGCGGAGGCGCTGACCGGGCTCTTATCGCCCTCAATCAACTGAAAAAACGCATCTCCCAGGCGCTGCCCCGTCACAGCCTCCATGCGCGCGGATGCCTGCCTGATATAGCCAGCCGCCGCTGTATAAGGGCCGATGCGGGCACCGGTGATAAGGCCACCGGGCACGACATCGACCAAAAGGTCAGGCTGTGCAGCCAGGACGGCGCGCCAGGCCGGGATAAGGCCGTAGCACCAGCCGCACAGCGGATCGAAGCCGTAAATGACCTCTCTCAATGTTGGCAATCCTCAATCAGACGGTCGATAAAGGCCGCGCCAGCCTCGAACTGGGCCACGCTGATATATTCATTGGGCTGATGCGCCAGCGCGATGTCACCGGGGCCGCAGATGACCGTGCTGAAGCCTGCATCCTGAAACCAGCCGCCATCTGTGCCGTAGGGCACGGTGTTTTGGCTGTTATCGCCAGTCAGACGCCGCGCGAGCTCTTCAGCCGG
Organism: Pseudomonadota bacterium; assembly: GCA_039198835.1. Taxonomy (GTDB): domain Bacteria; phylum Pseudomonadota; class Alphaproteobacteria; order Rhodobacterales; family Rhodobacteraceae; genus Shimia_B. Next base: position 10,538 of record JBCCTH010000069.1, read on the forward strand.
GCCGCCGGGCTCTGGGCTGACCCCGGGCCCGGGCGCGAGCATTCTGCATCTGACACCCGACTCTGGCCTGATCTTCTTAACCTCTTTATCAACTTCATCGCAGAACATCTTGAAGTCATTGAGGTGTTTTCCGTCCATCTCAGAGGGAACATTGCGCACATCAACGCTAAACGAACAGTCCTTTGCGGTGATGTTATGGGCCGTGCCGCCGTTAAACATCCCCACATGGAGCGTCGTGTAAGGCGGATCAAAGGCGGCATCATCGGGGTGGACAGGCTTCGTGCGGTTTTCCTCATTGCGCAGGCGCAGCCATTCCACGAGCCGCGCCGCGACCATAATCGCACTCACGCCGTCATCTGGCTTCGAGGAATGGACTTCGAAACCGCGCACATCCACGAAACACGCATCACAGCTTTTATGGCCGCTCACGACTTTCATCGTCGTGGGCTCCCCCACGAGCACGGCGTTGGCTGGCGGCAAATCGCGCTTGATCGCGCGCGCCAGGGGCCGCGCCCCCAAAAGGCCCACTTCTTCATCATAACTCAGGGCAAGCTGTATCGGCCTCTTAAGCGCTGTCATACGCGGCACGGCGGCAAGCGCCAGCGCCAAAAAGCCTTTCATATCAGTCGTGCCGCGCCCGAAGAGCTTCCCTTCTTTTTCAGTGACTTGCCATGGGTTTGTCACCCAGTCTTGGCCATCGACCGGCACCACATCCGTGTGCCCGGAGAGAACCACCGCGCCTTCGATCTCGGGCCCGATATGGCAATAGATCGAGGCCTTCTTTCCGGTCTCGTCATAATCGCGGTGTGCGGTGATCCCATGGGCTTTCAGATAGTCTTCGACAAAGTCCACGAGCGGCAGATTGCTGTCTCGGCTGACAGTTGGAAAGGCGATGAGGCGGTCAAGCATTTGGCGGGCAGTGAGCTGCATGGCCCTACCGTCGCAGACTGAGGCGCGACATCAAGAGCCTTCTTGCCCCGGCCTTGACCGGGGGCCGGCGAGTTCGCGACACACGCGCACGTCATTGCTCAAGCACGGGCTCGGACAAAGGGAAGGCATATCAATTTGCCCGGCCATAGCCCGCCCATTCTCCCTGCAAGACAAAATGACCTGGCCCGACCTCATCATAGGTTGAAGGCGCCGGCTCATAATCAAGCGGGTGAATGGGCGATGGGATCGGACGAAAATTAAGGTCCTTCTCGCTCTTACGCTTGGTTGGATCGGCAACCGGCACCGCTTTGAGAAGGCTTTGCGTGTATTCATGGCGCGGGTCTTCAAAGATCGCGCCCCGCGGCCCGATCTCGACAATGCGTCCAAGATACATCACCCCCACCGCGTGAGAGACCCTTTCGACAACGGCCATGTCGTGGCTGATGAACAAAAGCGAGATGCCGAGCTCGGCTTGAAGCTCCATGAGCAGGTTGAGCACCTGGGCCTGCACACTCACATCAAGCGCGCTCACCGCCTCGTCAGCGACGATGAGCTTTGGGTTCAACGCGAGCGCGCGCGCGATCGCGATCCTTTGCCGTTGTCCGCCTGAAAGCTCATGCGGGAAGCGGCGCATGAAGCTGCGCGGCAGCTCGACCCTGTCAAAAAGCTCGGCCACGCGATCTAGCTTCGCCTGCCCTGTGAGCAACCCATAATTCTCAATAGGTTCAGAGACTTGGTTGGCGAGTTGCATCTGCGGGTTTAGGCTCGCAAAGGGATCCTGAAAGATCATTTGCATGTCTTTGCGCACTTGTCTCAGCTCGTCATCCGACAGCGCCATTATATCGGCTCCATCAAGCCGCACCGAGCCCGCGCTCGGCTCCACGAGCCGCAGGAGCGCGCGCCCGCATGAGGATTTGCCGCAGCCCGATTCGCCCACGAGCGAGAGCGTCTGCCCCTTTTTGATCGTGAAACTCACATCCTCGACGGCATGCACATTGGCAATGGTGCGCCGCAGGAAACCGCCCTTGACAGGAAAGCGCATAACGAGGTTTTTGACCTCGAGCAAAGTCTCCTCTTTGCCCTTGATGGGCGCGATATCCTTATCCTCCGCCCCCAAGAGCCGCATCGGTTCAGGCAGGTCTTTACCATGCATTTCGCCGAGCCGCGGGACGGCGGTGAGCAAGGCTTGCGTGTAGGGGTGTTTCGGGCTTTCAAAGATCTGCTCGACAGACCCTTCTTCGACTTTCTCGCCGCGAAACATCACAACGACGCGGTCGGCCATTTGCGCCACGACGCTCATATCATGAGTGATAAACATGACGGCCGTGCCCGTTTCGCGCTTCAAGCGATCCATGAGGGCGAGAATTTCAGCTTGAATCGTGACGTCG
>JBCCTH010000070.1:0-12778 GCA_039198835.1 Pseudomonadota bacterium
GCGGCGGACACCTTCACGAATGTATGATCTGCTGACCAATCATAGCCGGTGCCGCCGCCGGGCGGGAGGAAAGAGAACCGTTTTGTCATCGCTGGTGCCTCACACGTTGATCTTTCCGCCATCGACATTGAGCGTTTGGCCGGTGACGAAGTTGCTGTCGGAGGAGGCGAGGTAAAGGAGCGTGCCGAGGAGATCCTCGGGCAGCATGTCTCGCTTGATCGAGCGCGACGCGACGGTGGGCGCGCGCGCCATGTCAAAGCCCGAATTGTTGGCGAGGCCTTCGCTTTCGGTCAGCCCCGGGGCGATCGCATTGACCTGAATGTTCTTCTCGCCCAGCTCGCGCCCATGGCAGCGTGTCAGCGCGATCACGGCCCCCTTGGAAGCGGTGTAATGCGAGAGGCCCGGAGGGCCATAATAGAACGTGCCCGATGCGATGTTGATCACTTTGCCGCCGCCCGCGCCGATCATCGTGGGCACGATGGCGCGCATGACCTGATGCACGCCGCGCGCATTGACGCGCATGATCGTGTCGAACTCGTTTTCGTCGATCTCGAAAAAGGGTTTGGGCGTGAGTGTGGCAAAGATAGAGGCGTTATTGACCATGATATCGAGGCCGCCCATGCCTTTGGCTGTCTCAACCATGGCTTTAAGATCGTCATTGTTGGTGACATCGACTTTCATGCCCTCTGCGGTGCCGCCTGCATCGGTGATCGCGGCAACGGCATTGGCGGTGTCTTGAACATCGGTCACCAGCACTTTGGCCCCCGCATCGGCCATGGCTTTGGCCATCAAAGCGCCTATCCCCTGCGCGGCGCCGGTGATGACGGCGGTTTTTCCCTCTAGTCGGCCCATCGTTTCCTCCCGTACTTCACTTCGATTTCAAGGATGCGCGCGACCTCGGGCCAGCTCATGGCCCCGTTCTCGCGCAAGTCATTAGTGAGATCCTCGGGGACCCAATCGATCAGGCACTTCTTGAAATTCGGCCGCGCCTCGATGGCCGCGAACCAGCGCTCCACATTGGGCAGGCGGCCGTTTTCCCACATCCCCCGCATCGACATCATCGCGAGCCGGTTCACGTAAGGGGTCATGGCGATATCGGCGATGGAAAATTTGTTCCCCACCAGCCAATCTTGCCCTTCCAGAGCCTTTTCCATTTTCTGCAAGTACGTGTCGTAGAGCCTTACTTTCTCGCTCGCGCCGGGGGCATCAAAGCCGTAGCGCGTGAACGCATCTTTTTGGCTCTTCCAATCAGAGGTGACAGATATGGCGGGCGTCGAGGCGAGAAACTTGTCGCGCCCCTCAGGCCCCAGATTGCGCAAGACCGTGTGGCGATGCGAGCAAACGAAGGTGACCGCCCCGCAAGCGGGGTGCAGATCTTCGTCGACGGCTTTTGTCCAATAGCGCGCCTGCGCGCGCTCCCAGGGGTCGCTCGGGTGAACGCTCGTCCCCGGGTCGATCTGGTCGAGATATTCGATGATGACCGTGCTGTCGGGCACGACCGTCTCATCATGGACAAGCGTGGGAACAACCCCTTTGGGATTGAGCTTGAGATATGCGGGGTCAAACTGCTCGCCCTTCAGGATGTCGATATAGACGCCATCCCAGGGCAGCCCTTTTTCATCCATCGCGAAGCGGACCTTGGCCGCGCAGACAGATGAGCCATGGTGATACAGAGTGAAACTCATAGCTGGACCGTCACCCATTTGAGTTCGGTCATGGCTTCCATATCGGCGTCTGTGCCTTCGCGGCCGACCCCGCTTTCGCCATTGCCGCCAAAGGGCACGTGGGCTTCGTCATGGATCGTGGGGCCGTTAATGTGGCACATACCGGCATCGATGTTGCGCGCGAAATGAAACGCTTTGTCGATGTCTTTTGTGAAGATCGCCGATGAGAGGCCAAACTCGGTGTCGTTTGCTTTTTCGAGCCCTTCTTCATAGCTCTCGATGGGATAGATCGCCGTGACCGGGCCGAAGGTCTCGGCCTTGCAGACTGTCATCTCGTCGGTGACATCGGTCAGAAGCGTGGGCTGGCATCGGTTGGCCTCCCACGTGCCGCCATGGACAGTCGCGCCTTTCGCGCGGGCATCTTCGATATGGCTTTTGATGCGCTCGCGTTGGCGCGGGCTGATGGCAGGGGCGATGACGGTGGCGGGGTCCCGCAGATCGCCCATGCCGATCTTGCCAAGCATCCCGCTGAAGCGTTTGACGAACTCATCATAAAGCGGGCGCTCGACATAAAAACGCGACGAGCCGATGCAGGCTTGCCCGCCGAACATGAAAATCGAGCGCGCGGCCAGCGGCATGACTTTGTCGAGATCGGCATCGGCGAGGATGACAGTGGGGCTCTTGCCACCGAGCTCAAGCGTGTTGGGCGTTTTGTTTTTCGCGCAGATCTCGTTGATGTGCTGCCCGATCACGGTGGAGCCTGTGAAGGTCACGAAGGCGACATCTTCGTGGCTCGTGAGATCATCGCCGATCTCGGCCCCCAACCCGGTCACCACATTGTAGGCCCCCGCGGGAAAGCCCGCCTCCGCGATGATCTCGGCGAAAAGGACAGTGAGATGCGGCGCCATCTCTGAAGGCAAATGCACGACCGTGTTACCCACCGCGAGCGCATTGGCGACGAGCCGGGTTGTCTTGATCAGTGGGACATTGAACGGCGTGATCACTGCAACAACGCCGAGAGGCTCGCGGATCGACATCGAGAATGTGCCCGGGCGGTCCGAGGGGATCGTCTCACCGCGCACATTGCGGCAAAGACCCGCCGCCGCGCGCACCATCGTGAGCCCCTTGTTGAACTCAAACATGGCCTTTTGCACCGGCGATCCGATTTCATCGATCAAACAATCGACAAGCTCTGCTTGGCGCTCTTCCATGATCTCAGCCACGCGCAGGAGCATCCGCTCGCGCTGGGTTGGTGTCGTTTCCCGATAGCTGGGGAAGGCGGCTTTCGCAGCCGCCACAGCGCGTCGCATATCGGCCCCGGTGCCCTGGGCTGCCTGGGCATAGAGGCTGTCATCAATCGGGTTCAGATCGTCAAAGAGTGCGCCTTTTTCCGCATCGCTCCATGCGCCGTTGATGAAATGCTGCAATGTCTTGATTTCGATCTTTGCATCCATGGTGCAGCTCCTTTTTTGCTAGCCGCCGACAAGCGTTTCCGGGAGGAAAAGCGCGATCTGCGGGAAAAGAATGAGTAAGACGATCATCCCGGCCATGGCGAACCAGAAAGGCCAGATGCCCCTGAAGATGCGGCCCATGGGCACATCGGGCGCGATGGATTTCACGATGAAGACGTTTATGCCGACGGGTGGCGAGATCATGCCCATTTCGAGGACGATCACGACGATGATCCCGAACCAGATGAGATCCCAATCGAGGCCGATGGCGATGGGAATGACAACCGGGATCGTCAAAACCAGCATCGCGATGGATTCAAGGAACATGCCCAAGAAGATGTAGACGGCGATGATGATCAAAAGGATGCCGACATCGCCGATGGGCAGCGAGGTTAAAAGGGTCACAAGCTGGGATGGCACTTCGGTGAGTGACATGAAGGGAATAAAGACGAAAGCGCCGATAATTATCAAGAAGACAGTTGCCGTGGCGTTCATTGTCTGAAGAATGACGGTTTTCGTTGCTTCAAAGCTCAGGGAGCGACGCCAGGCCGCGACGACGAAGGTCAAGAAGGCACCAACGCCCGACGCCTCGACCGGCGTGAAGAAGCCGGTATACATCCCGCCGATTGTCAAAAAGACCACTCCAAGGATCGGCGCTGCCCGTAAGAGCGAGGCTTTGCGCTCTGGCCATGCGGAGCGCGGGCCGCTCGGCCCCGCATCGGGGTTGCGCGCGACCACGAGATAGATCGCGCCGATGAAAAGCAGCGTCAGGATGATGCCGGGAAAGACCCCCGCCATGAAAAGCCGCCCTATGCTTTGCTCTGTGAGCACGGCATAGATGATCATCCCGCCCGAGGGAGGGATGAGAAAACCGAGTGTTCCGCCCGCCGCGACCGACCCGGTCGCCAGGCTGTCGGCATATTTATAGCGTTTCATCTCGGGCAGCGCGACGCGCCCCATGGTGACGGCAGAGGCCAGCGATGAGCCAGACAGCGCCGCAAAACCCGCGCAAGCGGCGATCGTCGCCGAGGCAAGCCCGCCCTTGAGATGGCCCATCCAGCGATAAGCGGCGGTAAAGAGATCATTCGACATCCCCGATACGCCCGCGAGCGTGCCCATGAGCACGAACATCGGGATCACCAGAAGATTGAAGTTTGAAGCGGCCTCGAAAGTTTCCCCCGCGAGATTGGAATACGCAATGCGCAACGCCCGCGACCATGCCTGGTCGGAGGCCATGCCCACGGTGATGAATTGGTTGGCATTGGCCACGATCGTGCCCACGAGCCCCACGCCGAGCATCGAAAGCGCAACGGGCATTCTCAGGGCCAAGAGCACGAAAAGGGCGAGAAGGCCCAAGATGCCCAGGAGGGTCATGCTGATCATAGGCTGTCTCCGCTGAGCTTGAGCTTGATGACCGCGCCGGAGCGAAGGAGCTGCCAGATATCAAGGCAGAGAACGACCGCGTATAAAAAGGCGGAGACCGCGAGCAGATAATAAAACGGCCCAAAGGAGATCAGGAGTTGCTGGGTCGTCTCGCCGAATTTGGCCGCTGTCCCGCCGGCATGCCAAAGCCGCCACGCCATGATCGCCATCAAAAGGACCCCGGCGATTTTCATCGCGAGCATCGACCATTTCGCAAAGGCCGCCGACATCTTCGATTCCAGCACTTCGATCTCGATATGCGCGCCCGTCCGTGCCCCGAGAGGGATTGAGAGAGCCACGATCACGACGAGCGCGAGAATGAGCAGGTCTTCGGCGCCCACAATGGGCGAGTTGAGCGCCTTGCGCATGATCAACACGTTCCACACAGTGAAGCCCGTCATGAAGATCAACGTGGCCCCGCCAAGAATGAGCGAGGCCCATGTCAGAGCCACATCGAGCAGACGAATGACCGGTGGCAGCTTTGTCTCGTTCGGCATTTCAGGCCCTCCCCGGGGCTGGCCGGACCCTGCCTGGTTTCCCAAGCCCCGGCTCCGATCCTTCAGCGATTGATCGCCTCATAGATCTCCTGCGCGTTATCGATGCCGCGAGCGGCATAGTCGGCATAGATCTCGGCCATCCCGGCTGCCGCGGCCGCTTCCATCTTGGCGCGCTCTTCGTCCGACACGGTGATCCATTCGACTTTCAACGAACCCGCGGCCCGTTGCTCTTCGACCCACTCCAAAGCGACTGCGTCGGCGTGGTGGAAAGAGCGCGCCAGCTCCATCGAAAATGGCAGCCCCGACACGGCGTCAATGACGGCGCGATGCTCATCGCTCAGGCTCTCATAGCGCTCGCGGTTCATCACATAGAACACCGGGTTGAAGGTGGCCGGGGTGTTGAGGATCGCGTAATCGGCCACCTCATCGAGGTTCCAGGGCGGCATGATGTTGTTGATCGTCGAAATCGCGCCGTCGATCGTCCCGGTGCTGAGCCCCGTATAATGCTCTGAGGGGTCAAGCTGGACAGGCACCGCCCCCATCCCCTGGATCACCGGTGTCGTCATTGACGCAAAAGGCACGATCTTAGCCCCTTTCATCCCCTCAATGGTCGACACGTCTCGTGTCGAGATGATCATGCCGCCGGCAGGGTTGCCGATGGCGAGGACCTTAACGTCGCTCCATTCGTCGGCCATGTGTTCCTCAAAGACGGCCCACATGCGCTCGGTTGAATCAAGCGCATCGACGGCCACACCCGGCGGCACGGCGAGCATCGTTTTCGGGAAAAGCGTGGGCGTCGTTGAGGCGATCCCGAAGGTGATGTCTGCGACGCCTTCCACGGCGCGCTTATACTGCTGCGTTGGTCCCGCGCCGAGCTGCCCCGCGGCAAAGAGCTTGAGCGTGAGCGTGCCGTTTGAGCGCTCCGCGATCTCCTTTTCAAACCAAGCCAGAGCCCCGGTGATCGATTCATGGGTGGGCGGGACAAACGTCGCAACCGAGAGTTCTTCGGCGTTGGCAGATTGCGCGGCAAGCCCAAGGAATGCTGCCGCAGTGACTGTGCGGATGGTGTGGGGTATCATGTTACTTCATCCGCTTACTTGTTGATTGCGTTGTAAATTTCTTCGGCGTTGTCGATGCCGCGCGATGCATAATCAGCGAAGATCGCTTGCATCCCGTCGGCGACAGCCGCATCCATCCGTGCGCGCTCTTGCGCACTCACGGTCACGATCTCGAAGTTCTTGCCTTCAGCGCTTTCCATCATCGCGAGTGATTTGACATCTGCGCCGTCAAACCCTTCAGCCAGCTTCATCGAAGCGGCTTCACCGGCGAGCTCATCGACGATGGCGCGGTGGTCGTCTGAGAGGCCCATATAGCGCTCTTTGTTCATCACCACGAAGATCACGGCATGCTGCACGGGGACATTGACAGTGAAATGCGAGGCGACATCCCAGAAGTTCCAGGGCGGGGTCATGTTGTTGTAGGTGGCATAGGCCCCGTCGATCGTGCCGGTTGAAAGCCCGGTATACATCTCGGTGACCGGCATCTGCACGGGGACAGCGCCCATCGCCTCGATGATCGGTGTGGTGAGCGCGGCATAGGGCACCACTTTCGCGCCCTCCATGGCCTCAAGCGTCGAGAGGTCTTGCGTCGAGGCGATGCCAATGCCCGCAGCGGTGCTGAGCGCGATGACCTTCACGTCGTCGTATTCATCGGCAAGATACTCGTCGAAGACGGCCATCAGGCGCTCTGTCGCCTCGGCTGAGGAGTTTGCCTTGCCCGGTGGGATAGCGAGCATCGTCTTGGGGAAGAGAGCGGGGGTATAGGCCGTGACGCCGAAGGTGATGTCGGCGACGCCCTCGACCGCGCGCTTGTATTGCTGCACGGGCCCTGCGCCAAGCTGACCGGCAGGGAAAAGCTGCATGGTGAGCGAGCCGCCCGAGCGTGTGTCAAGCTCATTCGCCAACCACGCGAAAAGGCCCGTGTTTGAATGATGCTGCGGCGGAACAAAGGTTGCGACGGTAAGCTCTTCTGCGCTGGCCGCCGGGGCCGCAACGCTCATAGCAAAGGCTAGCGCGGCCGAAAGGCCGAGGCGTGACAAAGTCATGGTATCCTCCCAAATTGCGCACCGGCTTTTCGCTTTGTTTGGGATCCCAAGTTTGCGGCTTGGCTCCCGCGTTTGACCGATTCTGCGCTTATACCGTCGAATAAAGCTCCAAACGGGATCCTGAATCAAGGATTTTTCGCAAAATCTGGCGTGATGATATCGTCTGGCTTGACTTTGGGATCCCAAAAGAGATCTCTAAGCGTATGGACTCGATTGATACTTGGCTCGCTGCAAAGATCAGGAGAGACATCATTCATGGTGTCTATTCCGAGGGCGAGCGCCTCTCGGAAGCGCAGCTTTGCAAGACACATGCTGTCTCGCGGACCCCGGTGCGACTCGCGCTGAGGCTCCTTGAGCGCGAGGGGATCGTCTCGCGGGGCGAGGGCCGCGGCTACATGATCCAGAGCCCGAGCATCGCCGACATCATGCAGGCGGTGCAGGTGCGCGGCCATCTCGAAAGCCTGGCGGCCCGCCTCATGGCGCAGGCGCCCGACCGGGCGACGTCGCTAGGTGCGATGGCGCAAGCGATTGAAACAATTGATGATCTGGTGAATATCGGGCGCCTTGATGCGCCTGCGGCACGGCAGATGCAATCAGCCAATGAGGTGTTCCACACAACGATCCTGGGCGCTTGCGGAAACGATTACGTGTCTTTCACCTGCAAGCAGATCAGCCATTTGCCCATGCTCGCGGCGGGCTCGATGGTGTTTGACAGGGCGATCTCGGATTCGCCTGAGCGATGGGAGGAGGGCGTCTTTCGTCTCAAGATCGGCAATGCCCAGCACAAAGTCATTTATGAAGCGGTGGAGCAGGGGGATCCCGTGCGCGCCGAAGGGATGATGCGCGAGCATTCCCACACCATGATCAGATATATCGAGACCTTCGAGAAGCGCGATGGCAGCCTGACGGTCTCTGATCTCGTCTCCTATTCCGCCCTTGAATCAGACCAGCCGAGAGCCTGAGATCGATCATGCCCGCCCACCCGGATCTTATCAGTCAAAACGCCCAATTCGAGAAAAAGATCCATACCCTCGCGCCGGGCCTTCACGCCGCCGTGGGATACGCGGCGTCGAATGTGCATTTTCTGGTGGGAGAGCGGGGGGTCATCGTCATTGATACCACGGAGACGACGGGCGCTGCCGAGAATATCCTGGCGGATTTCCGCAAAATCTCGCCGCTTCCGGTAACATGCATCATCTATACCCATTCACATCGCGATCACATTTCAGGCGCGTCCGTCTTTGCGGCGGAAAACGAGATCGAGATCATCGCCGCAGATAACTTCGCGTCCGATCTTGTCGAAACCGGTCCGCAGAGGCCCGCGCCTAACAAAGCGCTCATGGCGCGCACGAAGCGGCAATTTGGCATTGGTCTGACAGATGACGAGCGCGTGAGCTTGGGCGTCGGGCCCGGCAACCGACCCATGACAGGCATGGGGGCGGGCTATCTTGAGCCGACGCGGCGTATCTCAGAGACGACACAGCTTTCGCGCGAAGGTTTTGAGCTTGAGATCGCAAAGGCGCCCGGCGAGACGCCCGATCATCTCATCATCTGGCTGGCATCTCATAAGACGCTGTTTTGCGGCGATAATTATTATCATGCTTTCCCAAATCTCTATGCGATCCGGGGCACGCCCTATCGCGATTTCGATGCCTGGGCTGAGACGATGGATCAGCTCATGGCCTATGAGCCCGAGATCCTGGCAGGCGGGCACACACTGCCTGTCATCGGGGCCGCTGCAATTCGCGACTGTCTCACCGGCTATCGCGACGCGATCAAATATGTGGTCGCCGAGACGGTGCGCGGCATGAATGCGGGCCAAGACCCGCTCACCATCGCCGCGGCCTTGCGGCTTCCGCCCGAACTTGCCGAAAAGCCCTTTCTTCAAGAGTTCTACGGGTCGGCGGCCTATGCCGCGCGCGCCTACTATGCGGGCACGCTCGGCTGGTTTGATGGCAACCCAACGAGCCTCGGCGCGCTGCCGCCCGCCGCAGAGGCGCGCCGCTTCATCGGCCTGATGGGGGGGCGCGCGGCGGTGCTTGAAGCTGCCCAAAAGGCTGGCGCGGAGGGCGATGCGCAATGGGCCATGGAGCTCGCGGATCGCCTTTTGGCGCTCGACGCAGGCGATGAGGCGGCGACAAGCATAAAGATCGCGGCGCTTCGCCACCTCGCGGATGGAACACTCAACGCGCCCACGCGCAATTATTACCTCCTTTCCGCCAAAGAGCTGGAAGAGGGATAGGGCGGCGCGCGCTCAAACGGCGCGCCTTGCCCAAGACAAGCCGGCAAGAACCGGCGGCATTAAATGGGAGACGCCACGGTATGACCTCCGAAGCCACTTTCCTTGATGGGCAACCATCGCTTTACCCGCGCGACTGGTCGAGACAGCCCGCCGCCCATACGCCCGATTACAAAACGACGCGCGCGCGCTCGCCGCGCCGCCCGCTCGTCAGGCTCGATCAGGTCTCACACGAAGGCAGCGGCCCGCTCTTCAATCATGAAGATCTCGGTGATCAGGATTGGGATTTGCTCACAAACTTCGCCGCCCCAGGCACCACGGCGATTGGGCCAAGGCTCATCGTTCATGGGCGCGTTCTCGATGAAAATGCGCGCCCCGTGCCGAACACGCTCGTTGAATGCTGGCAGGCCAATGCGGGCGGTCGCTATCGACACAAGGTCGATACCTATCTTGCGGCGATTGATCCCAACTTTGGCGGCTGCGGGCGCACGCTCACAGATGAGCACGGGCAATACCGCTTTCGCACCATCATGCCCGGCGCATATCCCTGGCCCAACGGCCCCAATACCTGGCGTCCCGCGCATATCCATTTCTCGATCTTTGGCCATAGCTTCTCGCAGCGTCTGATCACGCAATGCTATTTCGAGGGGGATCCGTTCATCCCGCTTTGCGCTATCGTCAAAACCATTCCCTCGCCTGAGGCCATAGATGCGCTCACGGCGCGGCTCGATATGGAAACGACCATCCCCCATGACACGGTCGCCTATAAGTTCGACATCGTGTTGCGTGGGCGGCGCGCGAGCTTCTTTGAAAATCGTCCGGAGGGAACATGAGCCAGATGCGTCCCAATACCAAAGTCCTGCACGAAACCGCATCGCAGACGGCGGGCCCCTATGTGCACATCGGGCTCGCGCCACGGGCGGCCGGCTTTGATATCTATGAAAAAGAAAGCGGGCATGACATCGTCGGGCCGTATGCAGAGGGCCAACGCATCCGCGTTGAAGGGATCGTGTGGGATGGCGATGGCAATCCGGTCAAAGACGTGCTGCTTGAAGTCTGGCAGCCCAACGCGGCGGGCGTTTTTGTGGGCAAGGGCGATGTGGAAGAGGGCTTTCGCGGCTGGGGGCGCATTGCCTGCGATTTCGAGACGGGGCTCTACCGCGTTGACACCGTAAAGCCCGGAGCCGTCGCGCCAGAGGCCCCGCACCTCAATCTCTGGATCGTCGCACGCGGCATCAATATCGGTTTGAACACCCGGATGTATTTCCCGGAAGAGGCGGCAGCGAACGCGGCTGACCCTGTTCTCACAAAGCTCGATGATGCGGCGCTCCGCGAAACGCTTATCGCAGACACGGGCACTGACGTGGAAGGCTATCTCACCTATCGGTTCGACATCGCGCTCCAGGGCGCGCGCGAAACTGTCTTCTTTGATATCTGAAGGGATAAGATGGCAGATCCTTGCATCATCTGCGTGGCCATTACCGGCTCACTGCCCAAGAAAGCGAACAACCCTGCGGTGCCGATCAGCGTTTCCGAACAGGTCGAAAGCACACAGGAGGCGTTTGAAGCCGGGGCGACGATTGTTCATGCCCATGTGCGAAATGCCGATGAAAGCCCGTCATCAGACCCCGAAAAGTTCGCGCGTCTGAAGGAGGGTCTTGAACAGCATTGCCCGGGAATGATCATCCAGTTTTCAACGGGCGGCAGATCGGGCGCGGGCCGCGAACGCGGCGCGATGCTCGCGCTTAGGCCGGATATGGCGTCGCTCTCTGTGGGGTCCAACAATTTTCCGACGCGGGTTTATGAAAATCCGCCAGATCTCGTCGATTGGCTGGCATCGGAAATGCGCGCCAATGATGTGAAGCCCGAGATCGAGGCGTTCGATCTCAGCCATATCTTGCAGGCAAAGAAGATGGCCGATGATGGCCGGCTCCTGGGCGTTCCCTATGTTCAATTTGTGATGGGGGTAAAGAACGCGATGCCCGCGGACCGTGAGGTGTTTGACTATTACATCGCGACGGTGAAGCGGCTTTTTGGCGATGGAGCGCCCTGGTGCGCTGCGGGGATCGGCCAGCACCAGCTCACCCTCAATGAGTGGGCGATTTCTGCGGGAGGGCATGCGCGCACTGGTCTTGAAGACAATGTGCGCCTCGACCGCGCGCGCCTCGCCCCATCGAATGCGGCGCTTGTCATCCGCGCCTGTGAGCTTTGCGAAAAACACGAACGCCCCGTGGCGACCTGGCAAGAAGCGAGGCGTATCCTGGGGCTTGAAAAAGAGGCGGCTTAATCGCCTGGGAGGGACCAGATTTGAGACCTGATGAGGACACGTTCGAATGGCGGGGCCTCGCGCGCGGCTGTGAGACAGGCGCGCCTTGACCTGACCCATGGAGGCCATTGAACTCACCACCGAAATGATTGTCGTGCTGGCGCTTCTGGGCGGCACGATCTTTCTTTTCGTGACCGAGATTTTTCGGATCGATTTCACCGCAATCCTGGTCATGGTCGCGCTGGGGTTTCTCTCTCAGCTTCCCGGGCTCGAAAATCTCGCGGACGTCAACAGGCTCTTTGAAGGCTTTTCGTCGAATGCGGTCATCTCGATTATCGCCGTCATGATCATTGGCGCGGGGCTCGATAAGACCGGGCTCATGAGCAAGGTCGCCAGCGCCATCTTGCGCATCGGCGGCAAGACGGAAACGCGCCTCATTCCGATTATTTCGGGGACGGTGGGGGTGATTTCATCCTTCATGCAGAATGTGGGCGCGGCGGCGCTCTTTTTGCCGGTGGTGAGCCGCATCTCAGTGCGCACGGAGATCGCCATGGGGCGGTTGCTCATGCCGATGGGCTTTTGCGCCATCCTCGGCGGGACGATCACGATGGTGGGGTCGTCGCCTCTCATTCTTCTCAACGATCTCATTGCCACCGCCAACGAAACCCTCCCCGAAGGCGCGCAGATGGAAGCGTTCGGGCTTTTCGCCGTCACCCCCGTGGGCCTTTCGCTCGTCGCGAGCGGTATTCTCTATTTCGTGGTGTTCGGGCGTTGGGTTTTGCCATCGAGCGGTCGCGCCAGCGCGACAAGCGGACAGTCGATCAGCGAATATCTGCGTGGCCTCTACGGCGTCGACACCGATATTTTTGAGGTGATCGTGCCAGAAAACAGCTCGCTGAATGGCCGCAATATCGCCGAGGTCATGGTTGAAAACCATCTCCACATCATCGGCACCCATTATCGCCGCCAGAGCTATTTCATGCCGCCGCCCGCCGCGACGACGCTCACAACGCCCTGCCGTCTCGCGGTTTTGGGCAACCGCGCCGATGCGGAGGGATTGGCCAAGGCCGCTGGCGCGCGGCTTTTGCCGCAGCTTGATATCTTTTCCGACGATTACGCGCCGACAGTCTGTGGA
>JBCCTH010000071.1:0-12573 GCA_039198835.1 Pseudomonadota bacterium
AACACCGTCCTCACCTCGGCGGCGGGGGTGGTCAACCTCCTGCTCCTGTTTGTGATCGTGCCGGTTGTGGCATTCTACCTGCTTCTCGACTGGGACAACATGATCGCCGAGGTCGATAAGCTCCTTCCCAGGGACCACCTTGAAACGGTGCGCCGTTTGGCGCGCGAGGTCGATGCAGTTCTGGCGGGCTTCGTGCGCGGCATGGGCACCGTTTGTCTGATATTGGGCAGCTACTACGCGGTGGCTCTCATGCTCGTGGGCCTGCAATTTGGCCTTGTGGTGGGGCTCGTCGCCGGGCTTGTGACCTTCATCCCCTATCTGGGCGCGGTGATCGGCGGTGTTCTCGCCGTGGGGCTCGCGATTTTTCAGTATTGGGGCTCTGTGGAAGTCATCGACGGCGACACGATAACCTACACGACAGACTGGCTCAGGATCGGGCTCGTGGGCGCCATTTTCGTCACAGGGCAAATGGTTGAGGGCAATGTTCTGACGCCCAAGCTCGTCGGCGGCTCGGTGGGCCTTCATCCGGTCTGGCTCCTGCTCTCGCTCTCCGTCTTCGGGACCCTCTTCGGCTTTGTGGGGCTCCTTGTCGGCGTGCCCCTTGCCGCCGCCATCGGCGTTGTGACGCGCTTCCTCGTGGCAGAATACAAAGACGGGCTGCTTTATTTGGGGACCAGCCACAAAGACGATGATGGCTGAACAGCTCAGCTTCCCCCTTCCGCGCAAGACATCCTACGCCCCTGAAGATTTCTATCCCGGCCTCGCGAGCGCTGTCGCGCGTGAAATGCTTGCCGATCCCGGCGCATGGCCGCGCGGCAAGCTAATTCTCTTGGGGCCCGAAAGATCCGGCAAGACGCATCTTTTACGCATTTGGGCAGAGCAACAGGGCGGCGCCATGATGGCGGTGAACGCGTTGAGCGCCCGTGCGCGGACACCGATTGCCATCGACAATGCCAGTGACGTGGCAGGCAACCGCGAGGCCGAGACCCGGCTCTTTCATCTTCATAACAATCTGGCCGCCGCCGGTCTGCCGCTTTTGCTGGCAGCGCGGCACCCGCCCCAGCGGTGGGGCATCGGGCTTCCCGATCTGGCGAGCCGTCTGGAGGCAGCGGCCACCGCCACGATCGAGCCACCCGATGATGGCACGCTGCGCGCGATCCTCTTGAAGCTGATGGCAGATCGTCAGCTCAACCCAGCGCCCAATCTCGCGGCCTATATCGAAAAGCGCATGGCGCGCACCTATCTGGAAGCGGAGCGCATCGTCAGCAGGCTCGATGCGCTTTCACTGAGCGAGCGGCGAGAAATAACAACGAAACTCGCTGGCAGAATACTGGACGACACCGAGACCCCGATTGACACTTCCGCGTCATATCCGCTTGGCAGGAAAGACGAATGAAAGATTTGCCCCCGAACCCCGCCGACTTTTTGCACTCGAATGTGCGCGAAAGCGTGGTGCCCGATTTTGACGTCAAAAGCCCGACACGGTTCTTCAACCGCGAACTCAGCTGGCTGGGCTTCAACTGGCGCGTCCTTGAAGAAGCTGAAAACGCCCGCGTCCCGCTCATGGAGCGGCTGCGCTTCCTGTCGATCTCGGCCACGAACCTCGATGAATTCTACACCGTGCGCGTCGCGGGCCTGCGCGAACTCGCGCAAGCGGGCAATACCTCACCGGCCGCTGACGGGCTCGCCCCCGCCGAACAGCTCGTCTTGATCAACGAAGATGCGCGCCGCCTGATGGAACGCCAGCAAGCCGTCTTGAGCGAGCTCCGCAGCTTGATGGAGGACGAAGGCATCGAGATCTTGTCAGCCAAAGGTCTCACCGAAGAAGATCGCACTTACTTCAACACAGTGTTCTTCAATCAGGTCTTCGCGGTGTTGTCGCCTTTGGCCATCGACCCGGCGCACCCGTTTCCGTTTTTGCCCAATACAGGGTTTTCGCTGGCGCTCGAACTAGAGCGCAAGGCCGATAAAACGCCCTTGCGCGCCTTGCTCCCGATCCCTTCGCAGTTGACGCGCTTTTGGGAATTGCCCGCCAGCGGCGCGGCACAGCGCTTCTTGCCATCAGAAGAGCTGTTGCTTTTGCACATCGACAGCCTCTTTCCCGGCTACAAGCTCAAAGGCCATTGCGCCTTCCGCATCCTGCGCGACAGCGATCTTGAACTTGAGGAAGAAGCCGAAGACCTGGTGCGCGAATTCGAGACAGCGCTCAAGCGCCGGCGGCGCGGCGAGGTCGTGCGCATGAAGCTTTCGGCGGGCGCCCCGCAAGGCCTCAAAGACCACATCATGGAAGAGCTCCACGTCACCGATGAGGAGGTCATCGAGAT
Source organism: Pseudomonadota bacterium (assembly GCA_039198835.1). Classification (GTDB taxonomy): domain Bacteria; phylum Pseudomonadota; class Alphaproteobacteria; order Rhodobacterales; family Rhodobacteraceae; genus Shimia_B. The sequence continues at coordinate 2,325 of JBCCTH010000071.1, forward strand.
CGACGGCCTCATCGGCATGTCCGACCTTTCCGAACTCGTCACCGATCGCAGGCCAGATCTCCTTTGGCCGCAATTCACGCCCCGCGTCCCCGAGCGCGTCCAGGATCATGACGGCGATATGTTTGCCGCGATCCGCCAGAAGGACATGCTGCTCCATCACCCTTACGAAACCTTTGATATGGTCGTCCGGTTTCTGCGCCAAGCGGCGCGTGATCCCAACGTGGTGGCGATCAAACAGACGCTTTATCGAACCTCGAAAGACAGCCCCATCGTCAGCGCGCTTTGCGAAGCGGCCGAAGACGGCAAATCGGTGACTGCGCTGGTCGAGTTAAAGGCCCGCTTCGACGAGGCCGCAAATATCCGACAAAGCCGGAGGCTTGAGCGCGCGGGCGCCCATGTCGTCTACGGCTTCATGACCCTGAAGACCCATGCCAAGATTTCGACCGTGGTGCGCCGCGAGGGCAAGGAGCTTGTGACCTATACCCATTACGGCACCGGCAATTATCACCCCGGCACCGCGCGCGTTTACACCGATCTGAGCCTTTTCACTTGTGACAAGGCGCTCGGGCGCGATGCAACGAAGGTGTTTAACTTTCTGTCGGGCTATGCGGAACCCGTCGCTCTTGAAAACCTCGCGATCTCTCCGATGACACTGAAGCCGCGGCTTCTCGAGATGATCGCGCGCGAAAGCGATCACGCCAGCCAGGGACGCCCGGCGCAAATCTGGGCGAAAATGAATTCGCTCATCGACCCTGAGGTCATCGACGCGCTTTATGCCGCCAGCGGGGCGGGCGTTCAGATCGATCTTGTCGTGCGCGGCATTTGCGGGCTGAGGCCGGGGGTCGAAGGGCTCAGCGAGAATATTCGCGTCAAGTCGGTCATCGGGCGCTTCCTCGAGCATTCCCGCATCGTGTGTTTCGGCAATGGGCACGGGCTCCCCTCTAGCAAATCGCGGGTGTTTATCTCTTCAGCCGATTGGATGGGCCGCAACCTCAACCGCCGCGTTGAAACGCTGGTGGAGATCGAGAACAAAACTGTCAGAGCCCAGATCGTGAGCCAAGTGATGGCCGCCAACCTCGCCGATGTCGCGCAAAGCTGGGTCATGCGCCCCGATGGCCGCTTTGAACGCGCGGAAACGGGAGAAGACTTCGCGTTCAACTGCCATCGCTTCTTCGTAGAAAACCCCTCGCTCTCCGGGCGCGGATCAGCGGGGGCGGGCGATGTCCCCAAGCTCACCCATGCAAGCGATGATTGACCCGAATCTTCCCGCTTGGCATGACACTCGCGTCCTGCCTGGGGGAGGAACATGGACGGCCAGCACGAGCACGTTGAAGACTGGGGCATTTTCGGTCGCCCGCTCTTCGAGGATACCTCAGCCCGCCGCCTGAGCCGCGTCGGAGTGATCGATGTCGGGTCAAACTCGGTTCGGCTCGTCATATTCGACGGGGCCGCCAGATCACCGGCCTATTTCTACAACGAAAAGATCATGTGCGGCCTGGGCACGGGGCTTGGTGAGACGGGCCATTTGCACCCCGAAGGCCGGGCGCGCGCGTTGAGCGCCATTCGCCGCTTCGCGGCCGTTGCCCGCGCCTCGGAGGTCAAAGACATCACCATCGTGGCGACGGCGGCGGTGCGCGACGCAAGCGATGGCCGCGCGTTTCGCAGCGATGTCGAAGCCCAAACGGGCCTCAAAATCTGGATCGTCGATGGCCGCGAAGAGGCGCGCCTTTCAGCGCAAGGCGTGCTTTTAGGCTGGCCGGGATCTTACGGCCTTGTCTGCGACATCGGGGGGTCCTCCATGGAACTCGCCGAAATCGAGGGGGGCGCGGTGGGCCGCCGCGAGACCTCGCAACTCGGCCCGCTCAAGCTCGGCTCCGTCAAAGGCGGCAAGAAAGCGCGTAAAGCGATCATCGACGAAAATCTCAGCCGCATGGAACAGGCGCTTGGCGCACAGCGCAATCGTCTCTTTCTCGTGGGCGGCTCGTGGCGCGCCTTCGCCAAGATCGACATGGAGCGCCGCAGCTACCCGCTGCGCGTGCTCCATGAATATCGAATGACAGCCAAAGATGTGCGCGCCACAGCGCGCTATATCGCCCAGTCAGATCTGGCCGAGTTGCGCACCCGCTGCGGCGTTTCAGAGGCGCGCATGTCGCTTGTACCGCTGGCGTCTGAAGTGTTGCAGCGCTTGATCAGCCGCTTCAAGCCGCGCGACATCGCAATTTCGGCCTATGGCATCAGAGAGGGCCTCCTTTACGAACAGATGCCGCAGCGCCTCCGGGAGCGTGACCCGCTCATCGAGGCCTGCCGCTTCGCAGAGGCCAAGGATGCGCGTTTGCCCGGCTTCGGCAAAAAGCTCTTTAGCTTCATTGAACCGCTCTTCTCGCGGGCCGGGCTCGCGCAGTTGCGCCTTATCCGAGCGGCATGCCTTCTCCATGATGTCAGCTGGCGCGCGCATCCCGACTATCGCGCGGAGGTCTGCTTTGATAACGCCACCCGCGCCAATCTCGGCGGGCTTAAACATTCAGAGCGGGTCTTTCTTGGGCTGGCGCTCATGCATCGCTACAAGAACAGCCGCCAGGGCACCCAGATAGAAGCGCTCTTGCCGATGTTGAGCGAGGCCGAGGCCGATCGCGCGCTGGTCGTTGGCAAGGCCTTGCGCTTTGGCGCGATGCTCTGGGCCGAGGCTGATAACACGGGCGCCAAGCTTTCATGGGCCCCCAAGAAAAAGGTTCTCGTGCTCACTCTGAAAGAGACCGCCGTACCGCTCTTTGGCGAAGTCGCGGAGGCGAGATTTCTTTCGCTCGCCCAAGCGCTCGGCGCGACAACAGAGCTCAGGATCAAATCGAAATGACGGGCAGCCTTCAGCGACCGGCTTAAAGATCAACGATACCATCTTCCGCGATATCGGGCATCTCAGGTAGCTCCGGGGCCTCGGGCTTGCGCTTGATCAGGATATCTCCATTGGGCAGCATGATCGGAGCCTCATAGTTCGACAGATCATCGAGCCTCTCGAGGAGCCCCTCAAAGGCCGGTGCCATCTCATCCATCCAGCCCGAAATGGCAGGCGCTACATCGCGGGCAAAGCCCTCTAGCTCTCGCAAAGTGGGGGCCATTTCTTCTCTGAGCCCTTCGAAAAAGAGGGTGAGCCCGCGCTCCATCGCCGATGCACCGCCCCCGCTCTCCCCGCTCTCCTCACCGTCCTCGGCAGTCTGGGCGAACGCACCGCTCGGCAGGGCCACGAAGGCCAATATGATGGCAAGTTTCTTCATAGCGCACACATAGGGCCTTCGGCGCCCGATTTCACGACCCGATCACCAGATCGAGCGATACGGGGAAATGATCTGATGCTGTCAGAAGCGCGCCGCGCAGATCATGATCGGTGAAACAGGCCGGGTCATCGAACGGGTGCCAGATGCGCCAGCGCGGTTGCATCGCCCGGAACGCATCTGAAACCATGATGTAATCAAGGAGCGCCTGAAGATATCTGCCTGCATGGGGCAACCAGAAGCGCGATGTCGTTGGCGTGGAAAAGCGCGCCGTCAACGCTTGCGATGCATGGGGATCATAGAGGCGTTCTTCCTCTCCCTGCCCCAGAACAATCTCGACGCTCGAGCGCCCGAAGAGCTTTTCATATTCATCGAGCCCCGGCCCGTCATTGAAATCGCCCGCCACGATCAAAGCCTCGCCAGCCTCAAGGCGCGCGCTCACCCGCCGTCGCAGCCAAATGCACTGAGCAAGCTGTTTCTTGCGATTGGCGATGGAGAGGCGCATCACCTCTTCGGGCGTCCGCGCGCCAAAGGGCGCTTTGGATTTCGCATGAACCCCGATGAGCCTGAATTCCAGCGCTCGCGCCTGCGCCCGGATCAAAAGCTCAAGCGGCGGTTTTGACCATCTGACCTCTTCGGCGACATCATCAAGATCGAGATCAAGCCTGATCTGGGTATCAAAGCGGGGCGCGGCGGCGCTGTCGCCCGGGTCATGGGCCGCCTCGATGACGTCAGGGTCATAAAGCAGCGCGATCTCCTGCTGCGTATGGTTTGAAAAGCCGATGATCGCCGCCCGCTGCCGCAGCGAGAACCGCTGCGCGAATGCTTCGAGCGCGCGCGCCGTCGAGCGCGTTTTGCTGTCATCGGGGGCTTCGATGATGACGAACGCATCGGCATCGACCGCGCAGAACACGCGCCCCAAAGCGGCGATCTGATCCGCGCGCGTCACATCGTGGCGGCCCGACCAGCCGCGATCTGCAAGAAGCGCGCCGTCCGCATCAAAGAGCTTGTCGAACCATTCGACATTATAGGTCGCCAGTCTGAGCGCCCGGGCCATCAAGGGGCTTTCTGGCTGATTTCATCCCAGGCGCGATTGATCGCAATCATCCGCTTCTCCGCGATCTTCACGGCCTCTTCGGGCACGCCGCGCGCCTGCAACCTGTCAGGGTGCGTCTCGCGCACGAGGCTGCGCCATTTCGCGCGCGCCTCCTCGAAGCTCGCCGTCGGCGGGAGGCCCAAAACATCATAAGGGTCGGGCTCGGCATCGGGCACATGGCGCGCGCGCATCGATCTGAATTCGCGCTCATCGAGGCCAAATATCTCTGCCACCTGATGGAGAAAATCATCTTCGCGGGGGTGATATTCGCCATCGGCCATGGCGATGTGAAAGAGGCCTTCCATGAGTTCGTTGAGCGTGCCCATCTCCTGGCCAAACATCGCCTTGATGCGCGTGGCATAGGTATCAAAGCCCGCGATATCGGTTCGCGCCAGATTGAAGACGCGCGCCGCATTCTCCTCTTCCTGGCGCGGGATCGTGAAAACCTCGCGAAAGGCGGTGACTTCGTCGCGCGTGACCTGCCCATCGGCCTTGGCCATCTTCGCGCCAAGCGCGATGACGGCAATGGCGAAGGCCACCGTCTTTTCAGGGGGCGAGCGCAGCTTTGAGAAAACCTCGCTGAGCCCTTCGCCTTGGGCGAGGGCCGCGAGCGCGTCACCGATGCGAGACCATATCGACATGGGGTGAAGCTTACCTTCCCGTTAACGCAGTGTCAGCGGAGAGTTTTCTGCGCGAGCGTCAACGAAAGAAATCTGCCGTTCTTATGGCCGACCTCCGAGAGTGTCCCCATTTCCTGGTATCCCGCGCGCTCAAAAAATCCGCGACCGTTGGCGTTTTCCGTGTTTATTCCCGCGATGAGCACGTGCTTGCCGCTCTCTTTCGCGCGCCCCTCGAGCGCCGACAAAAGCGCCAGGCCGATCCCCGCGCCGTGCCTGTCAGGCTTGACGTAGATCGAGATCTCGGCGGTGCGCGCATATCCCGGCCCGCCCCGGAAGGGGAAGTAAGCCGCGAACGCGAGCACCTCGGCTTCGATGCGCGCGACCATGACACATTCGAGCGCGGCGATATCAGCTTCGGTTTTCTCGGCGGTGGTGAAGGTCAAGGAGGTGTTGCGGATCACATCATTCCAGATGGCTGCAATCGCTGCGTAATCTTGCGGCTCTGCGGTGCTCAGCTTGGCGTGGCTCGCGCCTCCTCCGGCGCGGCTCATGTCAGGGCGTATCCCGTGCCCGCGCGCTCAAAACGCGCCGAAAGCGCCGCTGGACCGGGCTCAAAGCCGATCCGGTCGTCACCCAGATACGGCGCGAGCTGCGCTGCGAGAGCCTCAGCGCGCGGATGCGTGACGGTCAGCGCGGCCAGGCGATGACCGTGATCCTTGAGCGCGCTGAGCGGCGGCGGCGTTTCCCATTCGATGATGGCCGGCGCGCAATTGTCATAGGGCAAAACACCAGAGGCAGGCACGGCCATCCGCCATCTCAGATCGCCGCGCGCAAGAGAGACCGGGGTGCCGTATTCCGGCCCAAAGGCTGCGAGCGCCTCTTCGAGCGCAGCGACCCGCACGATCCAGTTCGTGAGCCGCGGCGGACCCGCGAACCGGTCAAGATCAAACCACCGCGCATGGCCGAGCGGGGCCGCTGCGGGATCAATGGCGATCACTTCGAGATATTCGGGGCCAAGCCCGAGAAGCTGATTATGCGTGCCAAAATGCGGGTGTTTGCCGCCTGGCTGAAAGGGCACGTCGAGCGCGCCTTCGAGGGCTTGCGTGCCCTCCGCAAGCGCGCGACAGGAAACAGCGAGATGATCAAGAACGAGCATCGATGTTACGGCCCGGGCGATAGGGCCACGAGGGTGGGCAAGCTCGTCGCAAGACGGCGGGGCCACGTCTCGGGCCAGCTCATGAGCAGGGTCTCAGGCACGGGCTTGCCGGATGAGCTTGAGAACATCCTGCGCCGCATGGGGGATATTGGTGCCGGGCCCGAAGATCGCTGCGACGCCCGCTTCCTTGAGAAACGCGTAATCCTGCTGCGGGATGACCCCGCCGCAGATCACGATGATATCTTCGGCATCCTGATCGCGCAACGCTTCGATGAGCTTGGGCGCGAGCGTCTTGTGCCCTGCCGCCTGTGACGAGATCCCCACGACATGGACATCGCTGTCGATGGCGTCTTGCGCGGCTTCCTGCGGCGTCTGAAACAGCGGGCCGACATCGACGTCAAACCCGATATCGGCGAATGCCGTGGCGATCACCTTCGCGCCGCGATCATGGCCGTCCTGGCCCATTTTGACGACGAGCATCCGCGGGCGGCGGCCTTCTTCTTCGGCGAAGTCATCGACGGCATGCTGGATTTCGGCAAAGCCCTCATCGCCCTCATAGGCCGCGCCATAGACGCCTGCGAGCGTTCGCACCTCGGCGCGGTGGCGTCCGAATGTGCCTTCCATGGCGAGACTGATCTCGCCCACCGTGGCGCGCGCGCGGGCGCATTCAACGGCGGCTTCAAGCAGATTTCCGCCCTCCTCGCAGCGCCGCCCGAGCTCAAGAAGCGCCGCGTCACAGGCCGCCTGATCGCGCGATGCCCGGATGCGATCAAGCTTGGCGACCTGGCTTTCGCGCACCGCCACGTTGTCAACATCGAGAATGTCGATCTCATCCTCCTTTTCGAGGCGATATTTGTTCACCCCAACGATGACCTCATCACCCCGGTCGATCATCGCTTGCCGCTTGGCGGCGCTTTCTTCGATCTTCAGCTTGGGCAGGCCAGATGTGACAGCCTTCGTCATGCCGCCCATCTCCTCGACCTCTTCGATGAGCGTCCAGGCTTCCTCCGCCAGCTTCTCGGTGAGGGCCTCGACGTAATAAGAGCCCGCCAGCGGATCGACGACATTCGTCACGCCGGTTTCTTCTTGCAAGATCAGCTGCGTGTTGCGCGCGATCCGCGCCGAAAACTCCGTGGGCAGCGCGATCGCCTCGTCAAACGAGTTCGTATGGAGAGATTGCGTCCCCCCCAGCACCGCCGACATCGCCTCATAGGCCGTGCGCACGATGTTGTTCATCGGATCCTGCTCTTGCAGGGAAACACCCGAGGTCTGGCAATGGGTGCGCAACATGAGCGATTTCGGGTTTTGGGGCTCAAACTCCGACATGATCCGATGCCAAAGCAGGCGCGCGGCGCGCAACTTGGCGGCCTCCATGAAAAAGTTCATGCCAATGGCGAAGAAAAAGCTCAGACGCCCGGCGAACTTATCGACATCCATGCCGCGCGCCAGAGCCGCGCGCACATATTCGCGCCCATCGGCCAGCGTATAGGCGAGCTCTTGCACGAGGTTCGCGCCCGCCTCCTGCATGTGATAGCCCGAGATCGAGATTGAGTTGAATTTGGGCATCTCGCTGGCCGTATATTCGATGATGTCGGCGATGATCCGCATCGACGGTTCCGGCGGATAGACATAGGTGTTTCTGACCATGAACTCCTTGAGGATGTCGTTCTGGATCGTGCCGGAAAGGAGGCTCTTGTCATGGCCCTGCTCTTCGCCCGCCACGATAAAGTTTGCCAGGATCGGGATCACCGCGCCGTTCATCGTCATCGAGACCGAGACTTTATCAAGCGGGATACCATCGAAGAGAACTTTCATGTCTTCGACGCTGTCAATGGCCACACCCGCCTTCCCCACATCGCCCACGACGCGCGGATGATCGCTGTCATAGCCCCGGTGGGTTGCCAGATCAAAAGCCACCGAGACACCTTGCTGGCCTGCGGCAAGCGCCTTTCGGTAAAACGCGTTGGATTCCTCGGCCGTCGAGAAGCCGGCATATTGCCGGATCGTCCAGGGGCGCCCGGCATACATCGTCGCCTTCACACCGCGCGTGAAGGGCGCATCGCCCGGCGTGCCCCGCTCAAGGCCCGCAACGTCTTCGGGGCCGTAAACCGGACGGATATCGATGCCTTCCAAAGTCTTCCACGTCAGATCATCCACAGCGCGGCCGCGGAGTTCCTTTTCAGCCAGTTCCTTCCAGCGTTCATTCATCGCGGTGTTCCTTCGTCATTCGTTCGTCTCTCACGCCCCAATCACGAATGTGATGGCCGTGACGCATTAGCCCCTTCGCCCAGACGCAACGCGCGCCTATGTAGTTGGTTGAAGGAGATATGTCTGTGAAAATTCTCACTGCACTCGCACTTGCGTTCGCGATAACGGGCCCGGCCTTGGCAACCGGAAACGATGAAAGCGCGCTCACACGCTGGCAAGCAAGCCCGAGCGATGTCTTTGATGCCGCCGAGATTGATCTTGCGGCGTTCCAATGGGTCGCGCGCCCGGTCATCGTCTTCGCGGATAGTCCGCTCGACCCCGCCTTCCAGACGCAAATGGAAAATCTGGCAGCGCAGATGGAAGAGGTGATTGAGCGTGACATCGTCATGATCACCGATACCAATGCCGCCGACGCTTCGGAACTGCGCAAAAAGCTGCGCCCCCGAGGCTTCCAGCTCGTGCTGATCGGCAAGGACGGCGCAGTTAAGCTGCGCAAGCCGTTTCCCTGGGATATGCGCGAGCTCTCACGCACCATCGACAAGATGCCCATGCGCCAGCGCGAGCTTCAGGCCGGGGGGTGAAACGCGGCGCTCAAGACAGCACCAATGCGCGCCGCTGCGGCGCAGAGGATTGAAATTATTAAGATTCACCTCTATATATGGGGTCGATCTGCTCAGAGGGGACAACACAGTGAAGTATCAGCCGTTGAAAAAGATCCCTGATGATACCGGCTCCGGTGGTGAGCTTTCTTAATAATATCAATCACTTCTGCACCTGAACGCTCTGGTTGCGCCCCGATCTCGGCAGAGATTTGGGCCCGTCTGGATCAAGATCCCCCATAGCAACATTGAGCGCGTAGAGCGCATTTACACCCGTCTGAAGCGCGTGGATTCGGGTGTTTGTGATCCGTTTATGGGCCGAAACACGCATGTTCACATCGAAATCGATGAAATCAGGGGCCCTGAGATCATCGGTGAGCGTGCTCAAATCGCTCAGTGCAGAGTAAAACTTCGCAACCTCCGGCACGGTCTCGGCGGGTAAACTCGAAAAAGCGCTCGCGACAGACTGAAAAAGGATCGGCGGGCTCTCAGAGAGCGTTACAGGCATGTAGCGGGTGTCTTTATGGTTGCCACCGGCCGCGATCTTGCCCTGCACACGCGCTGAGCTTGTCCTCCAATCGACAGAATCAAGCAAAGCGACCGCGGCATAAATCTCCGCCCTCAGGACATACATCGTATCGGTGGCGGTCTGCCTGCGCGCTTGGAACTGCGCATATTCCCGGGCGAGCCACGTCGAAAACCAGCCGAAAGCCACACCGATCGCGATCACCAGCGAACTCTTGGGAAGCCCGATCTCCTCGGGGATCTCGAGCGGCAGCACGACAAACCAGACAAGGGCCGCCGCAAACCCGAAGACAGGCAATAACACAAGCAAAACACGCGCTACGATGAGCGGGTAAGTGGGGCCAATCAGCGCCAGATAGACCGCCAAGGACCCGGCCCCCAGGAGCAAGATCGCTCCGCGTTCCGATGTCGTCGTTGCGCTGGCTTCGCCCCAAGCCGCCCATAAAAGGCCGGCCCCCAAACCTCCGAGGATCAAGCGTATCAACAACGACCGGGTCACCGCGTGTTACTCAAATTCCATGATGACATCGTCCACAGCGAGGCTGTCGCCCGCGCCTGCATTGATCTTGGTGACAATCGCCTTTTTCTCGGCACGCAGGATATTTTCCATCTTCATCGCTTCGACGGTGCAAAGCGCCTGCCCCTCCTGGACCTCATCGCCCACCGCCACGTCCACTTTGACGATCAGGCCGGGCATCGGGCACAGGAGCATCTTGGACATGTCCGGCGGAATCTTTTCGAGCATCAGGCCCGCCAGTTCCGCATGGAGCGGGCTGCGC
>JBCCTH010000072.1:0-12558 GCA_039198835.1 Pseudomonadota bacterium
CGACAGCATGGTTATGGCCGACACAGCCCGCGGACCGGGCCTCGGCGCCGGGATCGTCCGGGTCCACGGAATGGAAAAGCTGCTGGCGTTTACCTCCGATGTGACGCCCCGCTATGTCCAGGCCGACCCCTACGAGGGCGGCAAACAGGCCGTCGCAGAGGCCTTTCGCAACCTCTGCGCCGTGGGGGCCAAACCGTTGGCCGCAACCGACAACCTCAACTTCGGCAACCCGGAAAAGCCCGCGATCATGGGTCAGTTCGTGTATGCGCTGAAAGGCATAGGCGAGGCGTGCAAGGCCCTCGACATGCCCATCGTGTCCGGCAACGTCTCGCTTTACAACGAGACGGACGGTCAGGGCATCCTGCCCACACCCACGATCGGCGCCGTCGGCCTCATCGCGCACCCTGATGAGATGATCTGCGGGACCGCCCGCGAAGGGCATGTGGCGCTGATGCTCGGGGCTTGTGCGGGGCATTTGGGCCGGTCGGCGCTTTTGGCGGAGGTCTTCAACAGAGATGAAGGCGATGCACCGCCCGTTGATCTTGAAGCCGAAAAAGCCGCGGGCGACTTCGTGCGCGCAAACGCGCATTGGATCAACGCCTGCACGGATATAAGCGATGGCGGGCTTGCGCTCGCCGCGTTTGAAATGGCGCGCGAGGGCGATATCGGCGTTGTGCTCACCCCCCGCGACACCGGCTTTTATTTTGGAGAAGATCAGGGCCGCTATCTTCTCGCCTGCTCGTTTGACAAGGCCGAGGCTTTGATGATCGCGGCGGGCGAGGCGCGCATCGCGCTTGAAAGCGTGGGCCGGTTCACCGGGAAGGACGTGAAGCTTGGGCGCGCGGCGCTGCCCCTCGAAGAATTATGCGCGATTTTTGACAGCGGCTTCGCGACATCGCTCGGCTTTGAGGCATAGCCCCTCTGGCCCCTTGCAGCAGCTTGGCGCGCGTTCTACGTTTGGCGAGTGAAACCCGGAGCGGCCCGCATGCCTATCACCTCCACCGAAATAGAAGCGCTTTTGCGCGAAGACTTCCCCAAAGCTGATATCAGCGTCGAAGGCGATGATGGGGCGCATTTCGCGGCGACCGTCGTTGATGAGAGCTTTCGCGGCAAAAACCGCGTCCAGCAGCAGCGCATGGTCTACGCCGCCCTCAAAGGCGCGATGGACGGCCCCAACGGGGCGCTCCACGCGCTCGCGCTCACAACGCGCGCGCCCGCCGATTGAACGCGCGATGTCCTCTGGTCTTTTCATCTTTCTGATATGTGCCGCGATCCTCGCGATCTTGATCGCCCGCGCGATTTACGTGGTGCGCATGGAAGCCGATGAGACCGCGCGCGGCGCTGAGCCGGGTAAGGGCGATCTGACCATTCACGCTGATTATAGCTCCGGCTTTTCAGGCCATTCCACCAGTTACAAAATCCCCCGGGATCCACAGGCCTATGCCCGCCGGTTTGTCCCGCTTAGATCGAGAGATGATGACCATGAGTGAGATCACGACGGCCCATGAGGCGATTGAAGCGATGATAAAGTCGAATGACGTCGTGCTCTTCATGAAGGGGACGAAAGCGATGCCGCAATGCGGGTTTTCGAGCAAGGTCGCAGGTGTGCTCAATTACTTGGGCATCGAATATCAGGATGTGAATGTGCTGGCCGATGATACGATCCGCCAGGGCATCAAAGACTTCTCGGATTGGCCGACGATCCCGCAGCTTTATGTCAAAGGCGAGTTTGTTGGAGGCTGTGACATCGTCATCGACATGACGCTTTCAAGCGAGCTCGATGACATGTTTGATGCGCAAGGCGTGGCCTATGACAAGGAAGCGGCCGACCGGATCCGCGAGGCCAACGGCTAACGCGCTCTTTGAGCGGCGCGCGCCTAAGACGCCGCCTTTTCTTCGATGCTCGCCGCGAGAGCTTCGGCGCGTGCCGCGAGCTCGGCCATTCCATCGGTGACAGCATCCGGCACAGCGGGGACTTCGATGCGTTCAGGCGGCGGCGCGGGCTTGTCTTGCAGCTCGGAGATCAGCGCATCGCGCCGAGAGAGCTTATCTTCCGCTTCGCGCAAGCGATCTTCCATCGACGCGGTGCGATCCGCCAGCATGAGCCCCGCCATCAAAAGCATCTGCGCCTCGGGGATGCGCCCCGTCTGCTGCACAAGCGCTGACGCCTCGGTATCGAGCATGGCGGCTGCCGCGCGAAGATAATGCTCTTCGCCGGCCTGGCAGGAGACAGAAAAATCTCTACTTCCGATTCTGATTGTAATCTCAGGCATTTGCGCTTCCTTCCTCAACCAGCGGTTCAATGGCCGCGATGACCTCGGCAACCTCACGGGCCTCGGCCGTGCGCTCGGCGCGCAAAGCCTCGAGTTCGGCCATCATGGCACGATTGATCAAATGGGCATCGACAGCGTTTTCCGCCGCTCCGGCCTGCAAATCGCTCAGCGCCTGGCGAAGCCCTCCTTCGGCGCGTCTGAGCTTGACCGCTTCACGCGCCACTTCTTCATAGCGGTCCTGCATCGCTTTAAGCTCGCCTTCGAGCTTTGCCACCCTGTCATCCTGCTTTCGTCTGATCTGGCGCACGCGCTGTTGAAGCTGCGCGTTGGCGGTGCGCTCTTCTTCTAATTGCTCTTTGAGCGCTGCGAGCTTGCCCGCTTCGATCTCAGCAGCGGGCGCGGGCGCGGGCTGATCCGCGGGCGAGGCAAGCTCAACCGGTTCGGCCTGGTCGGGCCAAGCCGCAAGACCTTTCTCAATCCGTCCGAGCGCTGCGACCAGCCGCGCTTCGTATTCTGTAATTCTTTCAACGCCGTCCGACATCCTGCTCTCCCGCCGTTGGAGACGTGCCCCCTTCATGGGTTCTTGTGGCACGAATCGATATTCGCTTCCGCGACACTAGGCGAACGTGCCCGCACCGCGCAAATCGACTGCGGCGCGGCGCGCCTCTCCGCAAGCGTGTTAGCGCTGTCATTTTGGGCTGGCGCGGCTTGCGCGCCTGCCCTTAAGCCGCAATAAGCCCCGCACATAGAGCACCGGAGACATCACATGGACCTTTCCGCACAGGCCGCAAAACATCCTGACCATTGGCGTCAAGCCACCGCGATCCGCGCGCTCACGCTCGATGCGGTCGCGGCCGCCAATTCAGGCCATTCCGGCATGCCCATGGGCATGGCCGATGTGGCCACAGTCCTTTTTGGCAAGCATCTCAATTTTGACCCGACCGAGCCGCACTGGCCCGATCGCGATCGCTTTATCCTGTCAGCCGGTCACGGATCGATGCTCCTATATGCGCTGCTCTATCGCACCCGCTATCCCGACATGACGCTCGATGAGGTGAAGAACTTCCGCCAATGGGGCTCTAAAACAGCGGGTCACCCCGAATTTGGCCATGCAACCGGCATCGAGACAACAACAGGCCCCCTCGGTCAGGGCATCGCCAATTCGGTGGGCTTCGCCCTGGCCGAAGAGATCTTGCGCGCACGCTGGGGCGCCAAGGTGCAAGACCATTATACCTATGTCTTCGCGGGCGATGGCTGCTTGATGGAGGGCGTAAGCCAAGAGGCCATCGGCCTCGCCGGGCGCCAGGAGCTCAGCCACCTCATCGTCTTTTGGGACGACAATAACATCACAATCGATGGCACCGTCGACATGGCCGACCGCACCGATCAAGCGGCCCGGTTCAAGGCATCGGGCTGGGATGTGCAAGAGATCGACGGGCATGACCCCGACGCCATCGATGCCGCAATCATTGCCGCCAAAGCGACGAAAACGCCTTCGATGATCGCCTGCAAGACCCATATCGGCTTCGGACACCCCCAGCAGGACACTTCGAAAGCCCATGGCGCGCTCACCGACCCTGAGCAAATGGCGGCCGCAAAAAAGGCCTATCGCTGGCCGCATGCCCCGTTCGATGTGCCTGCCGATGTCAAAGCGCAGTGGGAAAGCTTCGCCGAGCGCGGCAAAGCCGCACGGGCCGCATGGGCCGCCCGTTTCGTGAAACTCAGCGCGGGCAAACAGGCCGAATTCAACCGCAGCTTCGAAGCCACGCCGCCCAAAAAGCTCTCGGCCACGATCAAGGCGCTCAAAAAGCAGATCAGCGAGAGCCAGCCCAAGGTCGCCACGCGCAAGAGCTCTGAAATGGTGCTCGAAGTGATCAATCCGATCATGCCCGAAACCGTCGGCGGCTCCGCCGATCTGACGGGGTCAAACAATACCAAGACCGGCGATCTTGACATCCATACCCCAGAAAACCGCGCCGGGCGCTACATCCATTACGGCATCCGCGAACACGGGATGGCCTCGGCGATGAACGGGATGGCGCTCCATGGTGGCATCAAGCCCTATGGCGGGACATTCATGGTCTTTACAGATTACGCCCGCCCAGCCATGCGCCTTTCGGCGCTCATGGGGGTGCCGGTTGTCTATGTCTATACCCATGACAGCATCGGTGTCGGCGAAGACGGCCCGACACACCAACCCGTTGAGCATGTCGCGATCCACCGCGCGACACCCAACACAAAGCTCTTCCGCCCCTGCGACACGGTCGAGACAGCGGAAGCCTGGGAGATCGCGCTGACCGATGGCTCAGGGCCGTCTGTCCTCGCGCTCACGCGCCAAGGCCTCCCGACGCTGCGCACCGAGCACAAAAACGCCAATCTCAGCGAGAGAGGGGCCTATGTCCTCGCCGATGCAGAGGGCAAGCGCCAGGTGATCTTGATGGCGACGGGCTCCGAGGTCTCCGTGGCCATGGCCGCGCGCGATCTGCTCCAAGCCGAAGGGATCGGCACGCGCGTTGTCTCAATGCCCTGCTGGGAGCTTTTCGAGGCCCAGGACGAAAGCTACCGCCGCCGCGTTTTGCCGGGAGGGCCCGTGCGCGTTGCCATTGAAGCGGGCGTGCGCATGGGCTGGGATGCCTGGCTTTTCGGCGAGCGCGGCAAACGCGACAAGGGCGCCTTCGTGGGGATGGAGGGTTTTGGGGCCTCCGCTCCCGGCGGAGAGCTTTTCAACCGGTTCGGGATCACAGCGGAGGCCACCGCGGCAGCCGCGAAAGCAATGCTCTAGACCGCGCAAACGCGCACGCTCTCACGGCATTTACGAGAATCGCAACCGCCCGCGCAAGGGCGGGTGTTTTCATTTCGGCTGGCTTGACCGCAGATTTGTATACTTTGGCACACAAATGTTAGCGCCATCACAGGTGTTTCCGCTAACATGCTGTAATTCAACATATTTTCTCCTTCTTCTCGGCGGCCTTCCCGGCTATGCCTCGCGCGACCACGCGGAAGGATGAAGGCCATGACAGTCACACTCGGCATTAACGGTTTTGGGCGCATTGGCCGCGCAACGCTCGCGCATATCCACGAAGCTGGGCGCAATGACGTTCAGGTTGTGAAGATCAACGCGACGGGCCCGATCGAAACCAATGCGCATCTCTTGCGCTATGACAGCATCCATGGCCGCTTTCCGGGCACGATCCGCGTTGAAGGCGATCAGATGGATCTTGGGCGCGGCCCGATGAAGGTCTTTTCGACCTACGAGCCCGCCGAGCTCGATTGGGAGGGCTGCGATGTCGTCCTTGAATGCACGGGCAAGTTCAACGACGGTCAAAAAAGTCGTGTCCACCTGGAGCGCGGCGCGAAAAAGGTCTTGATCTCTGCGCCCGCCACCAATGTTGACCGTACAGTCGTCTACGGGGTCAACCACCGCGATCTTAAATCAGATGAGCGTCTCATCTCTAACGGATCTTGCACAACCAATTGCCTCGCGCCGCTGGCGAAAGTGCTCCATGACGCGATCGGGATCGAACGCGGCATCATGACGACGATCCACAGCTATACCGGCGATCAACCCACGCTCGACCGGCGGCACAAAGATCTTTATCGCGCCCGCGCCGCCGCCATGGCCATGATCCCCACCTCCACCGGGGCGGCCAAGGCGCTCAAGGAGGTCTTGCCTGAGCTTGAGGGCCGGCTTGATGGCTCTGCTCTTCGCGTTCCAACACCCAATGTCTCAGCGGTCGATCTCACGTTTGAGGCAGGTCGCGACGTGACCGCGGCAGATGTCAACGATATCGTCGCCGAGGCCGCGCAAGGCCATATGGGTGCCGTGCTCGCCTATGATCCTGAGCCGAAGGTCTCGATTGATTTCAATCACACGCCGCATTCATCGATCTTCGCCCCCGATCAGACAAAGGTTGTCGGCGGGCGCACGGTGCGTGTACTCGCGTGGTATGACAATGAATGGGGCTTCTCCTGCCGAATGGCCGATGTCGCCGGTGCCATGGGCCGCTTGCTGCACTAGGGGCCCTGCCCTCGCCCAGGCCGCTGCTCGTTACCGCGCGGGAGCGTTCTGCCCGTGACCAACCGGCTCGCTCTCATTCTCGTTGCCCTGCTCATCGGGGCCTATTTCATCGATAGCGCGCTCAATGAAGGCGCGGCGACCCTCTTCCTGATCCGTCGCCTCGTCGATCTTTTTGAATGGATGGCCTTCTGGCGCTGACCCGCGCACGGCCTAGCTTCTCCCTTCCGTGGTTGACGCATTCGCTTCGGGCTGAAATACGAGCCCCGTTAGCGCAAACACGCACTAGACCAGGGAAGCGGAGGCAAAGATGGCCGTCAAAGTAGCAATCAACGGGTTTGGACGCATCGGGCGCAACGTGCTGCGCGCGATCATCGAATCGGGGCGCACCGATATCGAGGTCGTCGCGATCAACGATCTCGGCCCGGTTGAGACGAACGCGCATCTCCTGCGTTATGACAGCGTGCATGGGCGCTTTCCCGCGACTGTGACGGCGAGCGAGACAAGCATCGATGTCGGGCGCGGCCCGATGGCTGTCACCGCGATCCGAAATCCCGCTGACCTGCCTTGGGGGCATGTCGATATCGTCTTGGAATGCACGGGCATCTTTACATCGAAAGAGGCCTGCCAGGCCCATCTTGAAAACGGGGCCTCCCGCGTTCTGATCTCCGCACCAGGCAAGGACGCTGACAAGACAATCGTCTTCGGCGTCAATGACAAGACACTGACCTCAGACGATCTCATCGTCTCTAACGCCTCCTGCACCACAAACTGCCTGTCGCCGGTGGCCAAAGTCCTCAACGATGAAATCGGCATCGTGAAGGGCTTCATGACCACCATTCATTCCTACACCGGTGACCAGCCCACGCTTGATACGATGCACAAAGATCTCTATCGCGCGCGCGCGGCGGCGATGTCGATGATCCCGACATCAACAGGCGCGGCGAAAGCTGTGGGCCTTGTTCTGCCAGAGCTCAACGGCAAGCTTGACGGTGTCGCGATCCGCGTTCCCACGCCCAACGTCTCGGTCGTGGATCTGACATTTGAGGCCACGCGCGAGACGAGCGCCGATGAGATCAACGCCGCGATGCACAAAGCCGCGAGCGCCGGCCCGCTCAAAGGCATTCTCGGCGTCACCGACGACAAGCTCGTCAGCCAGGATTTCAACCACGATCCCCATTCCTCGATCTTCGCGACAGATCAGACCAAGGTCATGGCAGGCACAATGTGCCGCATTCTGACCTGGTATGATAATGAATGGGGCTTCTCCAACCGCATGTCAGACACCGCGGTCGCGATGGGCAAACTGATCTAGGCTTCGCCTCGGGTTCCCCTCCAAGCGGGCCATTGTTCAGTTTCTTTCAAGTGGCCCGCCTTGCATTTTCTGCAATGCAGCTTTGACGAAGCAGCGCTAGCGCTGCGACGCAGCATTGCTATGTTTGCGGTAACGAAGACGCCAAAACTGGAGTAAGATCATGGCCCTTCTCGCAGACCTCAAAACCCGCCTCGCAAAGCGCCGCGCGTACAACCGCACGGTGTCCGAGCTGAAATCGATGTCGCTCGATGTGGCGCTCGATCTTGATCTCTACCCCGGCGATGCCGAGGTGATCGCCGCGCGCGCCGTCTACGGCTAAGCACGCGCCAGGCGCGCCTTGAGCGCTTGATCGACCGGGGGGGTGACGAACTTTGAAACGTCGCCCCCAAGCCGCGCGATCTCTTTCACGAGTTTTGAGGCAATCGCCTGATGCTCGGCTTCGGCCATCAAAAAGACCGTCTCGACGCTATCGTCGAGTTGCCGGTTCATCCCCACCATCTGAAACTCATATTCAAAATCGGCGACAGCGCGCAGCCCGCGCACGATGATCTGCGCGTCAACGTCTTGCGCGCAGTTTATGAGCAGATTTTCAAAGGGATGCACGACATAATCGCATCCCGTCTGCGCCGCCAGAGCCGGAAACTCCGCCTCAACCATCGCCACGCGCTCTTCTAGCGAGAAAAGCGGCCCCTTGTCCCGGTTGATCGCCACGCCCACGACGAGACGATCCACCAAACGCCCCGCGCGCCGCATGATATCGAGATGTCCCAGCGTGACCGGGTCGAATGTCCCCGGATAAAGCCCGATCCGCATGGCTCATCCTCCCAGCTAGCGGTGCGCGCGCCACGAAGCCTGATTAGCCCTGCCCGGTCTATACTTTAGGTAAAGTCGCGACGCCGGGTCGCGCGACTTCCTTGACCAGAGGGGCAGGCCGCGCATAGCTAGCGCAACGTCAGCGGGAGGTAGATGATGCAAGAACTCAGCCATTATGTGAACGGCGTGGCCCAACCGGGCCGCTCGGGCCGCTTTGCGCAAGTAATGAACCCGGCCACTGGCGAAGTTCAGGCCAAAGTGCCGCTCGCCTCTGCCGCCGAGCTCGATGAGGCCGTCGCCATCGCCGCCGCAGCGCAGCCCGCCTGGGCGGCCACGAACCCCCAACGCCGCGCGCGCGTCATGATGAAATTCGTCACGCTGCTCCAGCGCGATATGGAGGCCCTCGCCGAAGCGCTTTCGCGCGAACACGGAAAAACGCTCCCCGACGCGAAGGGCGACGTGCAGCGCGGGCTCGAAGTCGTTGAGTTTTGCATCGGCGCGCCGCATCTCCTGAAAGGCGAATACACCGATAGCGCGGGCCCGGGCATCGACATGTATTCGATGAAACAGGCACTTGGCGTCACTGCGGGGATCACCCCGTTCAACTTTCCGGCCATGATCCCGATGTGGATGTTTGCGCCCGCAATCGTTTGCGGCAATGCGTTTATCCTCAAGCCCTCTGAGCGTGACCCGTCCCTGCCGCTGATGCTCGCCGCGCTGATGGAAGAAGCGGGCCTGCCCAAGGGCATCCTCCAGGTCATCAACGGCGATAAAGAGGCGGTCGACGCGATCCTTGAGCACCCGGTCATCCAGAGCGTGGGCTTTGTCGGCTCGACCCCGATCGCCGAATATATCTATGCCCAGGGATGCGCCAATGGAAAGCGCGTGCAGTGCTTTGGCGGGGCCAAGAACCACATGATCGTGATGCCCGATGCCGATATGGATCAGGCCGCCGATGCGCTCGTGGGCGCGGGCTATGGCGCGGCGGGCGAGCGCTGCATGGCGATCTCGGTCGCGGTGCCGGTGGGCGACGAGACAGCAGACCGCCTCATCGCAAAGCTCGCCCCCCGCGTCGAAGCGCTCAAGGTCGGGCCTTACACAGCGGGAGATGAAGTTGATTACGGGCCGGTGGTCACGGCCGCCGCCAAGGCCAATATCGAGCGCCTCGTGCAATCCGGGCTCGATCAGGGCGCGAAGCTTGTCGTCGACGGACGCGACTTCAAACTCCAAGGCTATGAAGACGGCTACTTTCTAGGCCCCCATCTCTTTGACCATGCCACCAAGGATATGGACATCTATCAAAAAGAGATTTTCGGGCCGGTCCTGACCACCGTGCGCGCCCAGACCTATGAAGAGGCCATCACGCTCGCCATGGATCATGAATATGGCAATGGCACTGCGATCTTCACGCGCGACGGCGATACAGCGCGCGACTTCGCCAACCGGATAAACATCGGCATGGTGGGCGTGAACGTGCCCATCCCCGTGCCGCTCGCTTATCATACCTTTGGCGGCTGGAAGAAATCGATGTTCGGCGATCTCAATCAGCACGGCCCCGATGCGATCAAGTTTTACACCCGCACCAAGACAATCACGTCGCGCTGGCCGTCGGGCATCAAAGAGGGCGGCGAGTTCTCTATCCCCGTGATGGAATAGCTCGAGGGGGCTTGCGCCCTCTCTCGTCGCGCAGGCCCGCGCAGCTTGCCCGCTCAAAGTGCCAAACCGCTTTCCGGTCGGGGCAGCAATTCTGATATTGGCCAGTGGCGACAGGCAGCATAAATTGAACGCACGTTCAGATAAAGGATGCCCATGTTCGATCAGATGACCGAAGATCAAAACGCCATCTTCGATATGGCCAAAGCCTTGGGCCAGGCCGAGATCGCGCCCCACGCGCGGCAATGGGAGGCCGACGGCACAATCCCCAAAGAGCTATGGCCGAAGCTCGCCGACCTCGGCTTTGGGGGGCTCTACGTGCGCGAAGAAAGCGGCGGCTCAGGCCTCTCGCGCCATGACAGCACGCTTGTCTTCGAGGCGCTGGCGATGGCCTGCCCTTCCGTCTCGGCCTTTTTGTCGATCCACAACATGTGTGCCTGGATGATCGATGTGTTCGGGTCCGAAGAGCTCCGCACGGCCAGGCTGCCCGAAGCTGTGAGCATGGCCAAATTCTATAGCTACTGCCTCACCGAGCCGGGCTCTGGCTCGGATGCGGCGGCGCTGAAGACACGCGCCGCGCGCACCAATGAGGGCTACCGTCTGACGGGGACAAAAGCGTTTATCTCAGGGGGTGGATATTCCGATGCCTACATCGTCATGGCCCGAACCGGCGATGGCGGGCCAAAGGGCATTTCCTCGCTCATCGTCGATGACGGCGCATCGGGGCTAAGCTTTGGCGGCCTCGAAGAGAAAATGGGCTGGAAGGCGCAGCCCACCCGCCAGGTGCAATTGGATGATTGCAATATTCCCGCCTCAAATTTGCTTGGCGAAGAAGGTTTGGGTTTCACTTATGCGATGAAAGGCCTTGATGGCGGCAGGCTCAACATTGCGGCCTGCTCGCTGGGCGGCGCACAGGCCGCGCTTGATGCCACCCTGGGCTATATGCGCGATCGAAAAGCCTTCGGCAAAACCCTGACTGAGTTTCAGGCGCTTCAGTTTCGGCTCGCTGAGATGGAGATCGAGCTTGAGGCGGCGCGCACCTTCCTGCGCGCGGCGGCCCACAGCCTCGACGCCGCCGCCCCGGATGCAACCAAGAGATGCGCCATGGCCAAGAAGTTTGTGACAGAGGCGGGCTCTCGCATTGCCGATCAGTGTCTCCAACTCCATGGCGGCTATGGCTATCTGGCCGATTACGGGATCGAAAAGATCGTGCGCGATCTGCGTGTCCACCAGATCCTTGAAGGCACCAACGAGATCATGCGCCTCATCGTGGCCCGCGAGATGCTGAGCGCATGAGGGGCGGCCCCCTCGCCCGCCGCCGCCCTGCACCTGATGCCGGGCCTCGCGCCTCGGCTTCCAAGGCGCGCCAGAGCGCGCGATGACAGGCGATGTCTTGATCCGGCGGGCCGGTCATGCGGGCTGCATCACCCTGAACCGTCCTGACGCGCTCAACGCTCTCACCCATGGGATGTGTCTCGAAATCGAGCGCGCAATCACAGCCTGGGCCAGCGACGATGCGGTCAAGCTGATCCTACTCGATGCCGTGGGGGATCGGGCTTTTTGTTCGGGCGGCGACATCGCGAAGATGTATGAAACAGGCCGGGCAGGCGATTTCAGCTATGGGCGGCAATTCTGGCAAGATGAATATCGGCTCAACGCGAAGATCGCGCGATACCCCAAGCCAATCGTCGCTTTCTTGCAAGGGTTCACAATGGGCGGTGGCGTTGGTCTGGGCTGCCATGCCGCGCATCGCATTGTCGGCGAGACAAGCCAGATCGCGATGCCCGAGGTGACGATTGGGCTTGTGCCTGATGTGGGCGGGTCCTTGCTCTTGGCGCATGCACCGGGCCATCTGGGCGAATATCTGGCGATCACGGCCTCGCGCATGGCTTCAGGTGATGCGATTTATGCAGGTTTTGCAGATGTTTATGCCCCGCTTGAAGAGTGGGAGATGATCAAGGAAAAACTTCAGGAAGAAGGTGAGGTTTCGCTCCCTGATCATCCCGCGCCGCCCTCTGAGATGGCCGCGCAGCACGCCGAGATCGATGCGCTTTTCCAAGGGACAACCCCGGCAGATATCGCCCGCGCGCTTTCGGTCAGCGAGAGCGCCTTCGCGCCAAGAGCCGCCAAAGCCATCGCGAGAAACTCACCCCTCGCCATGGCTTGCGGTCTTGAAATCGTGCGCCGCCTGCGCGCCACGCGCGATATCACGCGCGCGCTCGAGCTCGAATATCGCTTCACCGCGCGTAGCATGGAGCATGGCGATTTCATCGAAGGCATCCGCGCCCTACTCATCGACAAGGATAAAAAGCCGCGCTGGCGGCACGCGCTAGATGCGCTTCCCATGGCGGCCGTCAGCGCGATGTTGCGCCCGCTCGGGCCCGAAACGCTCAACCTGGAGGACCCCACATGAAAATCGCCTTTATCGGCCTGGGCAATATGGGGGCCCCCATGGCGCGCAACCTGCTCAAGGCGGGCCATGACCTGAC
>JBCCTH010000073.1:0-12481 GCA_039198835.1 Pseudomonadota bacterium
ATAAAAACAACAATATTGCAGCGGCTTCAGGACATGACATTGGTGCCATCTGCCACGGGAGCGAAGCGGAGCTACAGATTCCCTTCAAAAGTGGAATGACCGCGTGGATGGCGTTTGAAAGCGCGGGTCAAACCAGCGCAGTAGCCTCCCGGGATTTTGCCCCGCCGTGTACCGATCAGGTATTCCCAACCGGCGATATCTCTCGGACCTGACCCCAGCGACTGAGCGGAACCCTAGACATCCTGCGCGACCAGCATGGCGAGAGCGGGGGGCACGGGAGCAAGCGAGAAGAACATTTCAGCGCGAGGTCGCTGCCCCGCGCTCAAGAAATGGGCAAAATGCCGCGCCTCGGATGGATTATATAGCGCGATAAAAAGCCCTCAACGCCCTGCCTTCTTCCATGCCGCCCCGCGCTTGCGGAAATGACGACCTGCTCATGGGGCCGGCGTGGCGGCGCATGCGGGGAAGGGGCTTTCCACTCCGAATATGTTACTATATAACTTTTATCGCGAGAGTGCTGACAGGGGGCTCGACATGGGAAAACGGGGAGATGCTTTGCGAGCCGAGGTCCTTGAGGCTCTCAAGCGCGCAACCGGGCCGTTGTCGGCCTACGATATCCTAGACGCGCTTCGGGCAACAAACCCAAAGATCGCCCCGACGACCGTCTACCGGACATTGAGCGCGCTATCGGATATGGAGCTGATACACAGGCTTGAATCGCTGAACGCTTACATGCTCTGCCAATGTCAGGGGCACGGGCAAGACGCGATCCTCTCGATCTGCGACGATTGCGGAAACGTGGAAGAAACCGTCGCGCCTGACGTCATGCGCACGATGGAAAAGGCGATTGCCCGGTCTGGGTTTGCCTCCACGCGCCATATCGTGGAAGTCCATGGCACCTGCTCTGATTGCGCCCCGGCGGCGACGACCCAATGACCCGACGTAGTGAGAGTTTTGCCCTGCTCCTCGTGGGTGCGGGCCCCAGGGTTGCGGCGGCTTTCCTCATCATCGCGCTTCTGTGGGCGGCCTTCTTTTGGGCGACGGGCTTGCCGGTGCCGTTCTTTGGGGCGTCTTGATGGCTGCGCTCGCGTTCGAGGATCTCACACTCGGCTATGATCGGCATCCCGCCGTGCATCATCTCGATACCGAGATCGCCTGGGGAAGCCTCACGGCCATTGTTGGCCCGAATGGCGCGGGAAAATCCACGCTGCTCAAAGGCGTGACGGGCGTTCTCTCGCCGCTCGAAGGCCGTGTGGCTTTCGGAGACATCACCCGCGATCAGATCGCCTATCTGCCCCAGCAAGCCGATATAGACCGGAGCTTCCCGCTCTCGGTGCTTGATCTGGTTGCGATGGGCCTTTGGAAGGAGATCGGCGCATTTGGCATGTTGGGCCGCGCGCGGCGCGCCCGTGTGAGAGATGCGATCAATGCGGTGGGTCTCACCGGGCTTGAAAGCCGCGCGATAGGCGCGCTGTCTGGCGGGCAAATGCAGCGCGCGCTCTTTGCGCGGCTTTTGCTGCAAGATGCGCAGCTCGTCCTGCTTGACGAGCCTTTTTCTGCCATCGACGCGCGGACTATGGCCGACCTTCTCGGCGTGATCCGAGACTGGCACGGGCAGGGGCGCACCGTTATCGCGGTGCTCCACGACCATGAGACCGTGCGCGCGCATTTCCCTCAGACGCTTCTCTTGGCGCGCGAGCTCGTGGCCCATGGGCCGACCCATCGGGTCATGACGTCAGAAAACCACGCGCGCGCGCGCACCATGTGCGAAGCGAGCGAGGGCAAGCCCCATATCTGCGCGAAGACCGCGGCATGATCTGGGAGAATATCATCGCGCCATTCGCCGAGTTCGGCTTCATGCGGCGGGCGCTTCTGGGCTGCTTGGCGATATCGGTTGGCGCGACGCCGGTGGGCGTCTTTTTGATGTTGCGCCGGATGAGCTTGACCGGCGATGCCATGGCACACGCTATCTTGCCGGGTGCGGCGATCGGGTTTTTGATCTCGGGCTTGTCGCTGGGCGCGATGACGATTGGCGGCCTTGTGGCGGGGATGGTCGTGGCGGTTGCATCCGGCCTTGTCTCGCGGATGACAGCCCTCAAAGAAGATGCGAGCCTTGCCGCGTTTTACTTGATTTCGCTGGCGCTTGGCGTGCTCATCGTGTCGACGCGGGGCAGCAATATCGATCTGATGCATGTCCTCTTTGGCACTGTGCTCGCGCTTGACAATGCCGCTCTGATCTTGCTGTGCAGCATCGCGAGCCTCTCTGTGAGCATTTTGGCGCTGGTCTTTCGCCCGCTCGTTCTTGAATGCGCTGACCCGCAATTTTTGCGGTCGGTAAGCAAGCTGAGCGCGGTGACGCATTTCATCTTTTTGAGCCTCGTCGTCATGAACCTCGTTGCCGGATTTCATGCGCTGGGCACGCTCATGGCCGTGGGCATCATGATCCTGCCGGCCGCCGGGGCGCGGTTCTGGACAGAGGGGATCAGCGGCCTGTTGGCGGTTGCGGCGCTGATCGCCGCGCTCTCGAGCGTCGCTGGCCTGCTCTTGTCCTTTCATTACAGTTTGCCATCGGGGCCTGCGATCATTCTGGTCGCCGGGATCTTCTATGGCGTGTCTGTCTTTTTTGGCCCGGTCGGGGGGCTCATTGCCCAGATCCTGCCGCGCCGTCACTTTGAAACCTGAGGAAAAACCATGTCATCGCGTCGAACGCTTCTGAAATCCGCAACCGCCATCGCGGCGCTATCGATGTTTGCCTCAAGCGCGGCATTGGCTGACGAGCCGATCCCCGTTGTGGCCACCTTCTCGATCCTGGGCGACATGGTCGCCCGGATCGGAGGCGAGCACATCGCGCTCACCACACTCGTGGGGCCGGATGGCGATGCGCATGTCTACCAGCCCACGCCGCAAGCCGCCGCTGCCGTGGCCGGCGCGGACGTGCTCTTCATGAACGGGCTCGAATTCGAAGGTTGGCTCGAGCGCTTGGCAGAGGCCGCTTCCTTTGATGGCGACATGGTCGTGGCGACACTTGGCGTGGAGCCCATCGAATTCGAGGAAGGTCACGACGATCACGACGATCACGATGACCATGACGACCATGACCACGGCGATGAAGAGGCTTCGATGAAAGAAGACGACCATGATCACGATCATGATCATGGAGAGGAAGAGGCCTCGATGAAAGAAGACGATCATGATCACGACCACGATCATGGTGAGGAAGAGGCTTCGATGAAGGAAGACGATCATGACCATGATCATGATCACGGCGCCGAGGAAGCCTCGCTTGACGACCATGACCATGACCATGATGATCACGGCCACGATGATCATGCGGGCCATGACCACGGCGAATTCGATCCGCATGCCTGGCAGACCATCGAAAACGCGATCATCTATGTCGATAACATTGCAGCCGGGCTGGCCAAGGCAGACCCTGAGAACGCCGCTGATTTCTATGCCAATCGCGCCGAATACGTGGCCGAGCTTGAAGCGCTTGAAGCCGAAATCAACACGATGATGGCCTCAATCCCTGAAGATAATCGCACTGTCGTTACATCTCACGATGCTTTTGGCTATCTCGGAGCGCATTACGGCCTCGACTTCGAAGCGCCGCAAGGGCTGAGCACCGAGAGCGAAGCTTCGGCGGCCGATGTGGCAGAGCTGATAACGCAGATCCGTGAAGAGGGGATCTCGGCTGTCTTCGTGGAAACCATCACCGATAACCGGCTCATCGAGCAGATCGCGAGCGAAACGGGCGCAACGATCGGAGGCACGCTTTTCTCGGATGCTCTGTCTGCCCCTGATGGCCCTGCCGGAACTTATGTCGATATGATGCGCCACAATGCGATGGTGCTTTCGAGCGCGCTCGGCTCGTAGCTTGGTCGATCAACGCCTTCCCGTTACCCTGCTCACAGGGTTTCTCGGCGCGGGCAAAACGACCCTCCTCAACGCCATCCTGAAAGATGGCGCTGAGGGCAAGATCGCTGTGATCGTCAATGAGTTCGGTGAAGCAGGGCTCGATCATGATCTCATCGAAAAGAGCAATGATGAAATCGCGCTCATGCAATCGGGCTGTTTGTGCTGCTCGATCCGCGGGGATCTCGCGACAACGATCCAGCGGCTCATCTACCGGCGCGAGGCCAAACTCTTTGAGTTCGACCGCATCGTGATCGAAACGACCGGCCTCGCCCAGCCCGGGCCGATTGTTCAGACCTTGCTGGCTGATCGGTTCCTGGCTGAAGAGACCCGGCTTGACGGCATTGTGACAGTGGCGGATGCGGCCAATGGGCAAGCGACGCTGGATGCGCATTTTGAAGCGGTGTCGCAAGCCGCGCTCGCCGATCTCATTGTCGTGAGCAAATCCGACCTCGTGACCCAAGCAAACCTCGCCACTTTCGAAGCGCGGCTGCGCGGATTGAACGATACCGCCAGGGTCGTGCATTCTGTGAAAGGCGGCGGCCTTCACCGGGCGTTTTGGTCACTTGGCGGTGCGAAAAAGGGGCTCGCCAAAAGCGAGGCGCTCACATGGCTCAAAGCGCCGGAGCCCGATGACCGCAACCGGGCTTTGCCTGGCCTTGTTCAGCCCCTCGCCGCCGCGGCCCGCCCGCACATGACGGCATCTCTCGCGCCCCATGACGGGCGCATCGCCTCAGCCTCGATCACGCTTGACGCGCCCCTCGCCGACGCGGTGTTTGACCGGTGGCTCAACACGCTCATCGAGCGACGTGGTTCAGACATCCTGCGGGTGAAGGGCATTGTTTTTCTTGAGGGAATTGACGCCCCATTTGTCTTTCACGGGGTTCAGCATGTCTTTGATGCGCCCGAGCCCGTGCGGGGGTGGGACGGGCCTGACCGCCAAAGCCGGATCGTGGTGATCGCGCGCGATATGTCGAAACGCGCGCTTGAAGAAAGCCTTGCCATGCTGCGGCCCGCGAGCGTGAGCCCCGCAGACCTGCGCCTCGACGCGCCCGGACCCCGATAAGCTCTTTGCCCGCCTTCTAGGCTTTCAGCCGTGCGACGCTCGTTGGCCAGGGATCATCGAATGCCGCGCCCTCTTGCCAGGCTGCGATTTCCTCTGGGGTGCAAAAGCAGCCCTCGAGGGCTGTCACGAAGGCATCAAGCTCTGCCTCGTTTCCTATGATGGTAAGCTGACAGCGCCGATCGCCGAAATCCGGATGCGCTTCAGAAAGCTTCTGGGCCAGCGCCTCTTTCTCCCACTGCGCGAGGTTTAGGCTTTCGTCTTCGAGCGCGCTGATCTTCCAATAATTGACGATCTCGAGCCCGACGCTGCCGCCGGTCTGGTTCCAGAGCAAAACGAGAGTGTCGCGGCTCGGCAGCCAGAAGAACCCTTTGCTGCGATAGATGCCGAGGCCCAGATAGGTGTTGTAGACCTCCCAAAGCCTGCGGGGATGAAACGGTCGCGGGTCGCTCACCACGCGGCTGCCGATGGCGTAGCTTTCGGGCCGCGCGATGGCTGCTTTGCCGTGCTCGGTTTCCCAGCGGGTCAGCTCTGATCCGAAGAGTTCAACGCGGGTGAAATTGTATTGCGGCAAGGCCAGGAGCTTCTCCAGGTTCAGGTTGCCCCATTGCATGGCGAGGATATCGGCGAACGGGTTGAGCGGGTGGATCGCCTCGGCGATGTGCTTGAGTTCGCCGCGAGAGACTTTGTCGCTTTTGCTCAAAAGCACCCGGCTTGCGAACATGATCTGCTCGGCGAGCAGGTTTTCAACCCCGCGCTTGCCATCTTGCAGGTGCGCGCTGGCTTTGGGCTGAATATCGCGGCCCAGATCATGGTCTTGCTTGAGAACAACGCTGTCGACGACGGAAAGAAACCCGTGAAGCCGCAGGCGCGGCATTTTGCGGATCGCTTCGAGAAGCGGCCAGGGATGCGTGCTTCCCGAGGTTTCAATGAGAAGATGCGTTACCGTGCCATCCGCAAGCACCGCCTCGACCGCGCCATGAAACGCCTCAAGCCCGTCTTGCGCGCTGATGCTCTTGCCCGAGATCGACGCGAAATGCGGGCTTTTGCGCGATATGACCTCGCTCGTGTCGAGCACGGACCCGTCAACATCAAGCGTGCTCATCTCATTGACGATGACACCGAGCGAAACCCCCTCCACCGCCCTCGCTTGGCTGAGCAGGTTCTGGAGAAGCGTGGTTTTTCCCGCGCCGAGAAAGCCGTTCAGGATCGTCGTGTGAATGGCCATCGCGCGCCCCCGCCGCCTTTGATGCGTCGCGCGACGCCTAGCAGCAAAACGGCCTGGGGTCGCGCGGAATGCGCATGGGAGCGGCTCTAACTGCTTGGCCCGTAATCTGCCAGCGCCGTCACCATTAAGAGATCATCGCCCCCATCGGTGTCAGGCAGCGGCGCTGCGGTCAGTTGGGTTTAGCGGCCGCCACTTGATAAGGCTGCCGCCGCTAACTTGCCGTGATTGTGCCAGCTCCCATCGGAATGCTGATAAACGATGTAGAGTTGCCCGGCATCATCACCGATGGAGATGACCTGCGTTTTGCCATCCGCGCCCTTGATCACTTTGTATTGCGACGACGGCGTGGTGTTGCCGCTTGGGAGACGCCCGAACCAAAAGAACACCCCATTCGTTTGATCCGTCCACAGTGAGTAGAGGTCGTTGGTGCCCACTTCTCGCCCGATCATCTCAAGGTTTCCGGTGGTGCCCATGATGACCTGGACCTCCGCCAGCTTCGGCGGTCACGCAATCACCGAAGGCGAAATTCTTCCAGCTTTCGATGCCATCGGGCCAATGAAACGCACCCGCGGGCGGGACGCTGAATTGTGTCGGGTCAAACGGCTCGATCTGTTCGGCGATATGATCGGGAGTGGGCTCAGCGCCGGTTGGAAGATTTGACCGGGGAAAGGATTTTATGGAAATATACGACTTATAGTTATTGTTATTAGACACGAATGCATGCTTCTAGCGATCACCAAAGCGCCAAAACAACCTGATTTATGCTTCTTTAAGAAGACTGTTGCCGGTGGGGTGTAATAAATGTGTCCCGCATCTCGCTGAGGCTTCCCCATCGCAAGGCGCGCGCCCAGCAAAGTGGTGGCTCACAGCGCTTCAAAGGCCCTCTTCGGCGGCCGCTCTGACAATGAAATTCTCAGCGTCGCCATCGCGCAGGAATACCTCAAAAGCTTCTATAAAGACCTGCAAGACCCGCCGCCGCGGGCCGGGCGGGAAGCCGAGTGAGAGTGTGACGCCCTGCGGCTCGCCGATGATGGAAACGCATTTGACGGTGTCGCCTGCATAAGGTGCGGCCTCTGCCGGCCGCATGCTCAGAAGCGAGACCCCGGTGCCCACGGCGACGAGCGAGCGCGCCATCTCTGTTGAGTTCGTAGTTGCCACGATCTGGTAGCCCGCGCCGCCGCGCTCGAGCAGCTCTGTATAATAGGCGCGCGCAGCGGGCCGGTCGAGCAAGACGAGCGGCTCTTTGAGGACCTCGCTGATCGCGACAGCCCCGCCCCGGGCGAGCCTGTGATCGGCCGGGCACAGGCAGTATGTCGGCGCGAAAAGGAGAGGGATCGTTTCGATCTGCGGGTTGGGGATTTCTTCCACGAAGAGGATCGCGTCAAAGCTGCCGTTCAGCAACCCGGCTTGGACGGTGGTGTTGTCACCGTCATAAAGCGCGAGTGTGATTTCAGGATGCGCGCTGCGCAGGCGCGCGGTGATGGCGGGTAAAAAGGCGGGTGCGATTGGTGCGTTATAGGCGATGGTGAGCGTGCCCGAGAGGCTTTCCTTGCTCGCGGTGACATCTGCGAGCATCGCATCATAGCGTTCGAGCAGATCGGACATGCCGCGCAGCGCGTCGCGCCCGGCGAGTGTCACAGATATCCCTTTGGCTCTTGCCCGTGTGACCAAGGTGACGCCAAACGCCGCTTCCGCCTGATCGAGCGCTTTCGAGATTGCCGAGGGCGCCACATGCATAACATCGGCCGCGCCGGTGATGCTGCCAAGCTGCATGGCAGCCTGCACATATCGCATGGCACGGAGGGAAAGGGGCATGGCCATAACATCACCTTTTGAGAGGTATTAGCTCTCTAAATTCTCTTTTTCAAATGATCTCGCTTGCGCCACGCTAAGTCACGAAAGACGTGAGCAGGAGCCTAGGCTGATGAAATCGCGAACAAGGGTGGCCGTGATCGGCGGAGGCATCGCCGGATGTTCAACGCTTTATCATCTCACGCAGGAGGGATGGTCTGATGTTGTCCTCATCGAGCGCGATGAGCTCACCTCGGGGACAACATGGCATTCCGCCGCTCAGGTGACCAATTTCGGCATGAACCAGACGATGGTTGGGCTCAAAAGCCATTCCATCGCGCTCTACAAGAAATTGCGCGACGATCCCGACTATCCTGTCGGGTATCATCACGGTGATGGCGGCATCCGTTTGGCCAATACCGAGGCTCAGATGCAGGGCTATCGGCATTTCGCGTCGATGGCGCGGGGGATGGGCGTGGAGTATGACGTTATCGACGCGCAGGAATGCGCGCGGCGGCACCCCCTGATCTCAACTGAGAATCTTACCGGCGGATTATGGGACGGTGAAGACGGCGATATCGATCCCGCCCAGCTTTGCCAGGCGCTCGCCTTTCATGCGCGCAAGGCGGGCGCCGAAGTCTATCGTAACACAGCCGTCACAGGCCTGACGCAACATGCCGACGATACCTGGACAGTCGCGACGAGTGAGGGCGATATCGACGCCGATATCGTGGTGAATGCCTGTGGTTACCGGGTTAACGAGGTGGGCGCGATGATGGGGGTGCATCATCCCGTTGCATCGATGGAGCATCAATATTTCATCACCGATGATATCCCCGCCATCGCCGAGGCCGGGCATCGTATCCCGCTTTTGCGTTGCCCGATCAGCG
Organism: Pseudomonadota bacterium; assembly: GCA_039198835.1. GTDB lineage: Bacteria > Pseudomonadota > Alphaproteobacteria > Rhodobacterales > Rhodobacteraceae > Shimia_B. The sequence continues at coordinate 8,888 of JBCCTH010000073.1, forward strand.
ATTATTATTCGCGCCAGGAAAAAGGCGGTCTTCTCATCGGGTTTTACGAGCAGGAGTGTAAGACCTGGGGCATGGACGGGATCAGCCCCGATTTTTCGAATGACCTGTGCCCTGACGATCTTGACCGGGTGATGGATGTGCTCGAAGGGGCCTTCGCGCGGATGCCTGTTCTTGCGGATGTGGGCATCAAGCGCGTCGTCAACGGGCCGATCACCTATACGATAGATGGCGCGCCGCTCGTTGGGCCGATCCCCGGCAAACGCAACGCGTTTTGCATCATCGGTCTGCGCGCGGGGCTCGGCGAAGGCGGCGGCCATGGCTGGCTTCTGGCGCAACAGATCGTGCATGGCGAGGCGCAATATGACACCTGGGTCATCGACCCGCGCCGCTTCACGGGCCACGCGAATGTGGAACTCACGGCGCTCAAGGCCATCGAGGATTACCAAAACGAGTTTCGGTTCCATTTCCCCCATGAGCATCGCCCGGCGGGTCGCCCGGCGAAGACAACGCCGCTCACGCCCATCCTGGCCGCAGAAGGCGCGGCGTTCACGGTCGTCAACGGGTGGGAGCGCGCTGAATACTTCAAGCCCTCTGCTGACTTTCGTCCCTCGCACACGTTCAACTTCGATGAAGCCTTTGACATCGTGGGCGCAGAGATCGCCCACGTTGCGGGCCATGTCGGGCTATGCGAGGTGAACGGGTTCAATCGCTTTGAGATCACCGGTTCCGACCGTCATCGCTTTCTCGACAGGCTCTTTTGCGGCACCGTCACAAAGCGCATGGGGCGCGTCGGGCTGGGGTATCTTCTGAACCGGCACGGCATGGTGAAGGGCGAGGCCACACTCACCAACCTGCCCGCGAGCGACCGTGGCCCGGAGAGGGTCTGGTATGGGTCGGCGGCGGCGAGTGAATATCACGATATGGACTGGCTCACCGAGCATCTGACACCGGGCGAGGATGTCGAGATCAAGAGCTTGACGAATGATCAAACGATCCTCGTTCTCGCGGGGCCCAAGGCGCGCGATGTGCTTTCCGCCTGCGCGCGGGGGGATTGGTCGAAGGAGGCCTTCCCTTGGCTGAGCGCGCGCGAATGCTTCATCGGGTTTGCCCCGGCAACAGTGCTCGGCGTCAGCTTTTCGGGGGAGCTTGCCTATGAAATCCATGTGCCGAATGCGTCGCTCTATGCGGCCTACCTGGCCCTTCGCGAGGCCGGTGCAGCCCACGGCCTGAAGATGTTTGGCGCGCGCGCGGTCGAGGCGATGCGCCTGGAGATGGGTTTCTTGCATTGGAAGTCTGATATTCTGACCGAGTTCGACCCGTTCGAGACCGGGCTCGACAGGTTTGTGAAGCTCGATAAGGGCGATTTCATCGGGCGAGAGGCGTTGATCAAGCGCCAGGCGGAAGGGCCGCGCAAGAAGCTCGTCACGCTCAGGATCGATGCGCGCCATGCCCCGGCCCATCCCGGCGCATCCTTGATGGAAGGAAACGCCGTCGTCGGGACGATCACATCCGGTGATTGGGGGCACCGCGTCGGGCTCAATCTCGCCTATGCTTTTGTGACACCCGCCCATGCCGATATCGGCGCGCGCATGGAGCTTGATCTTTGCGGCGAAATGGTCGGCGCGGAGGTTATCGCGCCCGCGCCCTATGACCCAGCATTCGAGCGGCTCAGGGGCTAGGCCTTTTCGCGCACCTCGAACGCTTTTTCTGAAATCAGACGCCGCCAAGCGGCGTCATGGGTGCGGGTTTGAGCCCGCGAGGTGCGCACGGCGACGAGTTCAAGCAGTGTGCTGGGCAAGGCCCCGGACAAATCCTTGAGATGACCCGAGGCGAGATCAAAGCGCGCCATCGTCTCGGGCAACCAGGCGATGCCCGCGCCTTCGCGCGCCAGGGCATGGGCCGCGGGCGCAAGCGCCGTTTCAGCGCGCGGGCGCAGCGCGAGCGCCTCGGGGAGCCTTGGCGCGATGCGGGCAGCGAAGACTTGCCCGAGGAAGACATCGCCCGGGTAAGCCAGCATCCGCAATTCGCCATGCGCCAGACGGTCTTCTTCGCGCGCCGTCGCGACAGGAATGAGCCGCTCGGCGGCGAGGCCCGATATTTCGATCTCGGAGGGCCGATGCCAGATTTGTTCGGCCGGTGTCCTGTGAACCAGCGCGATATCGGCCTCGCCGACCATGAGCATGCGAATGCAATCATCGCGATTTGCGGATCTGAGCCGAACGCCCCGGATCGCGTTGACCCCGTCTAATTGTTCAACGATCGCAGCGGCCCGCGTTGTGGCCAGCGAATGCTGGGACGTGATGACAAGATTTGAGACCTCATCGGCAGCCGCAAGCCGCAGATCAACCCGCAATTGCCGGATTTCCGCGGCCGCGTTGCGCAGCCTCGGCGCGAGCGACGCGACGCCCGGGCGCAGCCGCGCGGGCTTTTGACTTCTATCGAGCAATGTGCAGCCCAGAGCCTCTTCGGCGGCGCGAATACGGCGCGATAGAGCGGGTTGGCTGATGTTGCGCCGATGCGCAGCCTCGGTGAGCGAGTGCGCTTCAAGCACCGCCACCAGATCATCCAGCCAGTCCAGACGCATGGCCCGCTCCTATTATGCAAGATCTGCATGATAGGAGCTGAAATGAGCATTTGCAAAGCGCAAAGGGCTGCCTCACCCTCCTGTCTAGCTTATCGGAGATTCCCATGCATCTTGCTCGCTTTCCTCGGTTGCACCTCGCGCATTTGCCCACACCTCTTGAGCCGATGCCGCGCTTGTCGAAGGAGCTCGGCGCAGACATCTGGATCAAGCGCGATGATTGCACGGGGATGTCATCGGGCGGCAACAAGACCCGCAAACTCGAATTCCTGATGGCGGAGGCTGAACGGCAAGGGGCCGATATGGTCATGACCCAAGGCGCGACGCAATCAAACCACGCGCGCCAGACAGCGGCTTTTGCGGCACGGCTCGGCGTGGGGTGTCACGTGCTGTTAGAAGATCGCACAGGCTATGATGATGCCAATTACAACATGAACGGCAATGTGCTGCTCGATCATCTGCACGGCGCGACCACAGAGAAGTTTCCCGGCGGCCACGACATGCCCGCTGAAATGGAAAAGGCGGCCGAGGCGAAGCGTGCAGAGGGCAAAAAGGTCTATGTTATTCCGGGGGGTGGCTCGAACGCCGTAGGCGCGCTGGGCTACGCGAATTGCGCCCTTGAACTGGTCAATCAAGCCAATGAGCGCGGGCTCCGGATTGACCGGATCGTCCATGCCACCGGCTCGTCTGGCACGCAGGCAGGGCTTGTTGCGGGGCTCAAGGCGATCAGCGCCAACATTCCACTTTTGGGGATCGGCACGCGCGCACCGCGCCCGAAACAAGAGCAGATGGTCTATGACCTCGCGCTCAAGGCCGCCGCGCTTATGGGGACGCCCGCGCCTGACCGCGCGGATGTCGTGGCCAACACGGATTATGTGGGCGCGGGCTATGGCCTGCCCACGGCGAGCGGGCTTGAGGCGATCCGAATGTTTGCCGAGCTTGAGGGGGTCCTGCTTGATCCGGTCTATTCGGCCAAAGGCGCGGCGACTTCGAAAAAGATGCCTGTTTTTCGC
>JBCCTH010000074.1:0-12467 GCA_039198835.1 Pseudomonadota bacterium
CCCAGACCGGCAGATCATCATCAAGCACGTGATCTTCGCGCAGATAAGCATGGGCAAGCACGAAATCACCCAGCGATTGCGAGTTCCTCAGCCCCGCACAATGGCCGACCATCAGCCAGGCATGGGGGCGCAGCACGGCGATATGATCGGTAGCGGTCTTCGCGTTCGACGGGCCAACCCCGATATTGACGAGCGTTATCCCGGCATTTCCCGGGCGCTTGAGATGGTAAGTCGGCATTTGAGGAAGCTTGGGGGGAACGGTAATTTCACCCTCAGCGTCGGTGATCTCCTGGTTTCCCGTCGCAACGAAGCTCGTATAGCCGGACGCCGGATCGGCGAGCATCTGGCGGGCATAGGCTTCGAATTCCTCAATGTAGAACTGATAGTTTGTGAAGAGCACGTGATTTTGGAAATGCTCGGCATCGGTGGCGGTGTAATGTGTCAGCCGGGCCAGTGAATAATCGATCCGCTGGGCGGTGAATGGGGCCAAAGGGCCCGCGCCGTCGGGATAGGTATAGCCATAGCCATTGACGATCTCGTCATTGGTGGTGGAGAGGTCAGGCACATCGAAGAAGTCGCGCAGCGTGAACGGGGCAGAGCCTTCTTGGGGCACCACGATATCGGCGTTTTGGGCGACAGCGAAATGCACCGGCATCGGCGTTTCCGAGGCCCCGACCATCACCTTGATGCAATGGTTCTCCATCAAGAGGCCGATCTGCTGGATCAGATAATTGCGGAAGAGATCGGGCCGGGTGATCGTGGTGGCATAGGCGCCAGGCTCGGCCACATGGCCGAAAGAGAGGCGCGAATCTATGCTGGCATAGCTTGTCGTCGCGATCCGAAGTTCGGGATAGAACGCGCGAAAGCGCGTGGCCGGCTTTTCTCCACCGAGAGCCGAGACGAAGCGCTCGCACAGAAACGAAGTGGCTTGCTCATAGAGCTCTTCGAGCCGGTCCACCGCCGCACCCGCATCTTCAAAAAATGTCGCCGCCGGGGCGTCGGGAGAGGCGATGGGGAGGTCGTGTTCTTTTTTCATGTTTGTCCTTCAAAGAGCGGCACCAGCTCGAAGCTTCGCACATCCACGAGGCCCAGATCGCTGATCCTGAGTTCCGGGATCACGACGAGCGCGAGGAGCGAGTGCTGCATGTTTGCATTGTTGAGCGTGCATCCGGCGGCTTTCATCGCCGCAAGGATCTGCTCCGCTTTCGCCGCGACCTGCGCGGCGGGGGCATCTGACATCAGGCCCGCGATGGGGAGCTCGACAAGAGCCTCTTCGCGACCCTCGCGAAAAACGCACATCCCGCCGCCCACCTCTGCGAGCCTGTTGGCGGCGGCGGCCATGTTGGCGCGATCTGTTCCCACGACGATCATGTGATGGCTGTCATGGGCCACTGTGGAGGCCATCGCCATCGGCCCCTGATAGCCAAAACCGGAGACAAAGGCATTGGTCACGCCGCCTGTGGCGCGATGGCGCTCCACAAGGGCGATCTGGCAGACCTCGCCCTCGGTTTCCACGCGCCCGTTCTTGACCGGAAGCTCGACGCTCAGCGCCTTTGTCGGCGCCTGATTTTCCACGACGCCGATCACGCGGGCGGTCACGTGGTTGGCGCCCTGCGGCGCTTTGATCTCGAAATCACTGGCGGATTTGGCCGCACCCATATTCACTGTGTGGCGGGCGCGTTCGGGCCAGTCATAATGCGGGCAAGCGACCTTGAGCGCGCCATCTTCCGCGGCAAGGCGCCCTTGGGCGAAAACCTGTTCGATGGGCAGCTCCGTCAGGCTCGACGTGACGATGAGATCCGCCCGCCTGCCCGGCGCGATGGAGCCGAGTTCACGCTCAAGCCCGAAATGGGTCGCGGTGTTGATCGTCGCCATCTGGAGCGCAACCAGGGGATCACAGCCACAGGCGATGGCATGGCGCACAACGCGATCCATATGGCCTTCATCGACGAGGGTTTTGGCAAAGCAATCATCAGTGCATAGGATAAAGCTTCGCGCATCCATCCCTTTCTCGGTGATCGCGGTGATCTGGCTTTCGACATCGTACCAGGCCGAGCCGAGGCGCAGCATGGCGCGCATGCCCTGGCGGGTGCGCGCAATGGCGTCGGCCTCGCTTGTGCCCTCATGATCATCAGCGGGCCCGCCCGCCACATAGGCATGGAACGCCGGGCCGAGATCGGGCGAGGCATAATGCCCGCCCACTGTCTTGCCCGCGCGCTGAGTGGCCGCCATCTCTGCGAGCATCTGCGCGTCGCCCGCCACGACGCCCGGGAAGTTCATCATCTCACCGAGCCCGATGATCCCCGGCCATGCCATGGCTTCGGCGACATCTTCGGCGCTGATCTCATAGCCCGTCGTCTCAAGGCCCGGCGCAGACGGCGCGCAGGACGGCATCTGAATGAAGATATTCACCGGCTGCATCAGCGCTTCATCATGCATCATGCGCACACCCTCAAGGCCAAGCACATTGGCGATCTCATGGGGGTCGGTGAACATCGTTGTCGTGCCATGGGGGATGACGGCGGCGGCAAATTCAGCGGGCGTGAGCATCCCACTTTCGATGTGCATGTGCCCGTCACAAAGCCCAGGGATCAGGAAACGGTCACCGCATTCAACGATCTCGGTACCATCGCCAATGCAATGCGACGCATCGGGCCCGACATAGGCAAACCGGCCCGCAGCGATGGCGATCTCCCAAGGGAGGATTTCGCGCGTATGCACGTTGATGACCCGACAATCGCGCAAAACGAGGTCGGCGGGCGCGCGCCCGGCGGCGACATCAATGAGACGGGGTGCGGCGTCAGCCCAGCTTTTGAGAGAGGGTCTTTCCATGCGCAAGTATTTCACCGGCCCGAGCCACCTTCAAGTGACAATCCCATGACGCGCCCCGCCCTATGACGCACCCCGCCCCATGACACGAACCGCCCCATGACGCCGCACGCGGGTCGCCCGGCTTGACGAATTCCGCAGAGCCTGCGCGATATTGCGGCGATCCCGGTCTGCGCGCGCCGGAAGAACGGGCCAAAGTCGATGGCGGACAGCACCTTTTTTCTTCTCTCAAAGATCGGTTGGACGCTCGCCAAACCTGATAGCTGGATCGCGATTGGTCTTATCTGGGCAGTACTCTCTTTCTGGCGAGGGCGCATCATCCGCGCCAAGCGTATCACGGTGACGCTGGCGGTCTTTGTGCTGACGCTGACGCTCTTGCCGCTGGGAAGCTGGATCATCGCGCCCATCGAGGCCGCCTACCCGCCCCTTGAGCCGCCCGCAGAAGTCGATGGAATCATCGTGCTGGGTGGCTTTGAAGATGCGCGCGCGCAGGCGCTCACCGGGCAGGCGGGCGTCAATGACGCCGCCGAGCGGCTGCTCGAAGGGCTGGCCCTCGCGCGGCTTTATCCGAACGCGACGGTGGTTTTCTCCAGTGGATCAGGGGATGCTCGCCGCCCGGACTTCGAGAGCAGCAATATCGCGCTGCGCCACGCGCTTGCGCTGGGCTTTGAGCGCGAGCGCTTTGTGATGGAGACGCGCTCACGCAACACGGTGGATAATGCCCGCAACACGCTCGCCCTCGTTGACATCGAGCCGGACGAAACCTGGCTCCTCGTCACAAGCGCAAATCACATGCCGCGCAGCTTGGGCGTCTTTTGCGCCCAGGGCGTTTCGCTCACGCCCTACCCTGTCGATTATCGCTCCGCCGATGCCGATGTCTGGCCGCGCTGGGCTTTGACCGGCAATCTCAGGCTGCTCAACCTCGCGGCGCGTGAAAGTCTCGGGCGCGCGGTTTACCGCGCCACGGGCAGAATGGCGGATTGCCCGCCCGCCTGAAAAGGATTGCGCGCGCCGCGGCGTGCTGGCAGCCTTCAAAGAAGACACGAGGAGCCCGCCATGTCAGTCGCCGAGTTACGACCCAATATCGATCACTGGCAGGAACGCACCGACCTCGCCGCGGCTTTTCGCTGGGCGGCGCGGCTCAACCTGCATGAGGCTGTGGCAAATCACTTTTCGCTGGCGATCAATGAAGACGGCACGCGCTTTCTGATGAACCCGAACCAAAGGCATTTCGCGCGGATCAAAGCCTCTGACCTGATCGTCGTGGACAGCAACGACCCTGACACGATGAACCAGCCCGACGCGCCCGACCCCACGGCATGGGGGCTCCATGGTGGGCTCTACAGACATTGCCGCCACGCGCGCTGCGCGATGCATGTTCACTCCCCCTATGCGACTGCGCTTGCGGCCCTTGCCGACAGCCGTCTTCCGCCGGTTGATCAGAATTGCGCGACGTACTTTAACCGCTATGTGATCGATGAGAATTACGGCGGATTGGCCTTTGAGGAAGAAGGCGCGCGCTGTGCGGCCCTTTTCGCCGACCCCGGACAGAAGGTCATGATCATGGGCAATCATGGCATCCTGGTGATCGGCGACAGCGTCGCGGAGACGTTCAACCGGATGTATTACTTCGAGCGCGCGGCGATGACCTATATCCTGGCGCTGCAAACCGGCCAGACGCTGCGCGTTCTGCCTGATGAGGTGGCCGAAAAGACCGCGCGAGAACTCGAAGACTATCCCGAGCAAGACGCGCGCCACCTGGCTGAGCTGCGCGCAATTCTTGATGAGGAGGGATCAGACTATGCCAGTTGAGGACAAAGTGGAAATCGAGAATGTGAACACGCCCGATCACATCACTCGGGTGGATCGCGCGAAATACGAAGCCATGCGCGCGGCCTATCTCGCCGCACTGCCCGAGGACGCGCCGGGCATGACGGCCGCAGAAGCCAAAGCCGCGCTCCTTGAGACGCTCGATGAACGCTTCTTTCCCGGTGGCGCGAAGGCAGGGTGGTGGATGAAGGCTGTCCAGCTTGACCTCGAGGCGAAGGGAATTGTCACGCGCGCGGCCACCAAACCGCTCCGTTTCCATAAATCGCGCGCGTCCTGAGAAAGGGGCCCGCCCGCCTCCCTTCCGCACCAGCTTCGCTGGCTTGAACCGAAGGGGGGCCGCGCTGCGCGCGGGGGGCCACTTTGACAGGCCCCGGCCCCGCTGCGCCAAAGCGCAATGACGCTCAGGGCAAAGAGATGTCGCAGGGAAGCCGCGCTAAGAGAGTTTGCCGGTTTAGTCTGCGCCTGTGACGAGCCGATTCGAGATATGCCGCGCGATGATCGATGATCTGCGCCAATGGACCAGCACGAGGCGTCTGGGCCGGTAAGGGGCGTCTTTTCTCCCCTTCCCCCTTTTCGAAGCCCAAACGCCGAGCCAGCCCATGATTTACGGACAAACTGAAGAACATGCGATGATCGCGGACAGCGTCCGCGCATTCGTCGAAAAAGAGATCTACCCCCATGAGGCGGAGGTAGAGCGGACGGGCGAAGTTCCCGTCGAGGTCGCCGCTGAGATCAAACGCAAGACGATCGAGCTTGGCTTTTACGCCTGCAATTTCCCGGCATCCGTAGGTGGCGCGGGGCTTGGCCATCTCGAATTCGCCCTCGTTGAGCGCGAACTTGGCCGTGGCTCGATGGCGCTCACACATTTCTTCGGACGCCCGCAAAACATCCTCATGGCCTGCGAAGGCGACCAGATCGAGCGCTATCTCATGCCCGCTGTGCGCGGCGAAAAGATGGACGCGCTCGCCATGACAGAGCCAGGAGCGGGCTCGGATGTGCGCGGCATGAAATGCGCGGCCCGCCGCGACGGCTCAGACTGGATCATCGACGGCACAAAGCACTTCATCTCAGGGGCGGAACACGCGGATTTCTGCATCGTCTTTGTCGCCACTGGCGAGGATATGACGCCAAAGGGCCCAAAGAAGCGCATCAGTTGCTTTCTGGTCGACCGGGGGCACCCGGGCTTCACGATCCGCGACGGGTATAAGAGCGTCAGCCACCGTGGCTACAAGAACATGATCCTCGAGTTTGACGCGTGCCGTCTCCCCCAAAGCGCTGTCTTGGGGGAGATCGATGGCGGTTTCACCGTCATGAATGAATGGCTTTACGCGACACGCATCACCGTTGCGGCGATGTCTGTGGGCCGGGCGCGGCGCGCCTTCGATTATGCGCTCGATTATGCCGCCCAGCGCGAGCAATTTGGCCAAAAGATCGGAAAATTTCAGGGGGTCAGCTTCCAACTCGCCGACATGATCACAGAGATCGACGCCGCTGATCTTCTCACTCTCGCGGCCGCTGACAGGCTCGACAAGGGCCTTCCCGCCAATCGCGAAATCGCCAGCGCCAAGCTCTACGCCTCAGAAATGCTCGCGCGGGTCACCGATGCCGCCATCCAGGTCCATGGCGGGATGGGCCTCATGGATGATTATCCGCTTGAGCGGTTCTGGCGCGACGCGCGGGTCGAACGGATCTGGGACGGCACCTCAGAAATTCAGCGTCACATCATCAGCCGCGATCTTTTGCGCGCCCTGGGCGCTTGAGCGGCGCATGAGACGCGTTCAATCAGCGCTCGCCTGTGAAAAGCGGGTCATAGTGTCGATCTGCGGGGCCATCGTACACCAGCGATCTTCGCCTGCGCCTTCCATGGCGACCCAGTGCGCATCGCGCACTTCAGCATGGACGATGATCCGGCCTGGTTCGGTGCTGGTATGGGGTTGGCCCACCATGTTGAGGAAAAAGGCAAGGGCGGCTGTGGTCAGGCACATGGGACATGCTCCTATAAACGGTGTGCGATGCCGGCGCATGCCTCCCGTGACGCGGCTCTCTGGGAGTGTAGGCGCGCGCCGGGGTCGAAATTCGTTAATTTGCGCTGCATCGCAGCATTTTTTCCGCGTTGCAGCAAAAGGTGCCTAAGGGGGCAGCATCACGCCCGAATTCTGGGCAAACTGAGAGCCGCTTGAAGCGGCTCTTGGCCCCCAAAGACATAGCCGTGATCGGCGGCGGCGCATGGTGCGAAAGCATCGTTGAGGCTGCCAGAAAGCTGGGTTTCAAAGGCACGATCATGCCCGTTCACCCCAGCGGGCGCGAGATCGCGGGGCTCAGATCCTTCCGCGCGCCGGGAGACTTGCCCAAAGTGCCGGATGCCGCTTTCGTTGGCGTCAATCGAGACGCGACGCTCGAGATCGTCGGCGCTCTTTCGGCCATGGGCGCGGGCGGGGCGGTCTGCTTTGCGTCAGGATTTCGCGAGGCGGCTCAAGAAGACGAAAGCGCACCAGATCGCGAAGCCGCGCTCATTGCCGCTGCGGGCGCGATGCCCATCCTTGGGCCAAATTGCTATGGCTTTCTCAACGCGCTCGACGGCGCAGGCCTTTGGCCCGATCAACATGGGCTCCATCGCGTGACCAGCGGGGTGGCCATCATCACACAAAGCTCCAACATCGCCATTAACCTGACGATGCAGAGCCGTGGGCTGCCCATTGGTCAGGTCATTACCTGCGGAAATCAGGCGCAGACCCGGCAGGCAGAGCTTGCAAGCGCGGCGCTCGATGACCCGCGCATCACCGCTATCGGGCTTCATATTGAGGGCTTCGGCGACTTGCGCGTCTGGGAAGCGTTGGCACGCAAAGCCCATGACAAAGGCATTCCGCTCATCGCACTCAAGGCGGGGAGGTCCGATCAGGCGCGTGCGGCGGCGCTTTCACATACCGCCTCCATGACCGGGGCGGACGCGGGCGCCGAGGCGTTTCTGAGGCGCTTGGGGATCACGCGCGCCCATGAATTGCCGGTCTTTCTGGAAGCCTTGAAGATCGCGCATCTTTTCGGGCCGCTCCCCGGGGCGCGTCTCGGCTCGATCTCGTGCTCGGGCGGGGAAGCCGCGCTCGTTTCTGACACGGGCTTTGGCGAAAAGCTCTCTTTCCCGCCGTTGTCAGAACGTCAGCGCGTTGAACTTCGCGCAGCTCTGGGTCCGCGCGTCGCTTTGGCAAACCCGCTCGATTATCATACCTATATCTGGCGCGACGAGGCCGCGATGAGCCGAGCGTGGGCAGCCATGGCGGGCGACAACCTCGATCTGGTGCTTGTGATCCTCGACTATCCGCGCGCCGATATCTGTGATCCGGCCGACTGGGCCATCGCCACGCGCGCCGCAATCGCCGCCTCACGCGAGACAGGCGCGCGATACGCGGTTTGCGCGACACTCCCCGAACTCATGCCGGAACGCACCGCGAAAGCCCTCTTTGCCGAAGGGGTTTTACCGATTTCAGGCCTTGACCACGGGCTCAAAGCCATCGCAGCGCTGGCTGATGTGTCGGCGCCGGAGGAAGGACCGGTCCTTTTGCCCGGGCAACCTAGGCAAGCGACGCTTCTCGATGAAGCCGCCGCGAAAGAAGCGCTCGGGTCGTTCGGGCTCGCGGTGCCGAAGGGCTACCGGACGACCCGCGAAAGCGCCCCCGAAAGCGCCGCAACCTTAGAGGGCAAGCTCGCGATCAAGGTCTTGGGGCTCGCTCACAAAACCGGCGCAGGCGGGATCGCTCTTGGCATCTCAGGCCAAGACGCGCTGCGTGCAGCCCTGGAGCGCCTGGCCCCCGGCCCGCTTCTGATCGAAGAAATGATCGATGAAGAGGGGGTCGAGCTCTTGATCGGTGTCACCCGCGACGCCGCGCACGGGTATCTCCTCACACTTGGCGCCGGGGGCACGCGGGCTGAACTTCTGGCTGATAACGTGAGCTTTCTTGTTCCTGCCGCGCGCGAAAGCATCGCCCAAGGGCTTGAAAGCCTGCGCCTGGCCCCGCTCTTGCGCGGATATCGCGGGGCGGCGGGGGCGGACATGCCAGCGCTCTTTGAGGCCATCGACGCCGTTCAGGCTTACGTCATGGCCCATGCCACGACGCTCGAAGAGCTGGAAATCAATCCGCTCCTTGCCACGCCCAACCGCGCCATCGCGCTTGATGCGCTCATCAGAAAGGCCTCAGAATGACAGCCCCCGCGGCCCAACCGAACCCGATTGAAACACGCCGTCACGGGGCGATCCTCGAGGTGACGCTCAACCGCCCCAAGGCCAATGCGATCGATCTCGCCACAAGCCGGATCATGGGCGAAACCTTCGCGGCATTCCGCGATGACCCCGAGCTGCGCGTGGCCATTCTGACGGGCGCTGGCGAGAAGTTCTTTTGTCCCGGATGGGACCTCAAAGCAGCCAGCGAAGGCGACGCAGTCGATGGGGATTACGGTGTGGGCGGGTTTGGCGGGCTCCAGGAGTTGCGCGACCTCAACAAGCCGGTCATCGCTGCCGTCAACGGGATCTGCTGCGGAGGCGGGCTCGAACTTGCGTTGAGCGCGGATATGATCCTCGCTGCGGACCACGCCACATTCGCTCTGCCTGAAATCCGTTCCGGCACGGTGGCCGATGCCGCCTCGATCAAGCTGCCCAAGCGCATCCCCTATCACATCGCCATGGAGCTTCTCTTGACGGGGCGTTGGTTCGATACCTCAGAGGCACTCGCCTGGGGTCTTATCAACCATGCGTATCCCCCCGCAGATCTCATGGACGAGGCGCGCAAGCTCGCGGCTCTGATCGCGTCAGGGCCTCCTCTCGTCTATGCGGCCATCAAAGAGGTCGTGCGCGATGCCGAAGATGCAAAGTTTCAGGACGCGATGAACCGGATCACCAAGCGGCAGTTGCGCACGGTCGATATCCTTTATGGGTCCGAGGACCAGAAGGAGGGCGCGCTGGCCTTCGCTGAAAAGCGAGATCCGGTATGGCAAGGTCGCTAGGATTGCGAGGTCCGAAAGGTCACAAGCCGGCCCATATCCTTGGCGTGATCATGCAGGGCGCCGCGCGCATAAATCGCGACGGGCTCAAATGAAAGGCCCGTGATCCTGGGGCCGAAACCCGCAAAGGCTTTGGCAAAACCAGCCGCGCGCCAATGCGCTTCATTGACGGCGATGACAAAAAGACCGCCCGGTCGCACGATGCGGATGAGCTCGCTCAGGGGGTCCGGCCCCAGGTGGCCCAAAGTGAAGGTGCCTGCGCTGACAATGCCGCCATAAGTGCCATCGGCGATGGCGAGCGGTTGGGTGATATCAGCGCGGAAGGTTTTCGCATAGCAGCCCTTGGTCTCGGCGATCTGAAGCATCTCGGCGGAGATGTCGGTCCCGTGGACGGGCCCGCGCCCGAGCGCGCCCAGCGCCTCGCCGACAAGCCCTGTCCCCGCGCCGACATCGAGGATAGGCCCTTCCCCACCCGCCGTCGCATAGCCACGCGCGACCTCCTCGGGCAGACGGTAGCCGTGGCGCTGGGCAAAATCTCCGTCATAGCTGACGGCCCAGGCCGCATAGAGCTTTTCAACGTCAGCCACGCTTTCGAGCGCATATGCGCTTTCGAGCCCCGGTCCCTTCCGGTCGGTCCCGGCGGTCTCCTTTGTTTTTGCCATGGCTTTCCCTTTCCTATCCGCCAGCAAAATGGCTCGCGCTTGGTGCTTTGACAATCGCGCGGAGCGGGCGCAGGAGGGCACCCATGTCAAAGACCCTTCTTTCTCTCGGCCACGGATATTCCTCTCAGGCGCTTGCGAAGCTTCTTTTGCCCGAGGGCTGGCATGTGATCGGCACCACGCGAAACCCCGAGAAGGCAGCCGATTTTGAGGCGGAGGGGATCGAGGCGCGCGTGTCGGGCGAAGATGATCTTGCCGCAGATATCGCGTCAGCCAGCCATATCCTCGCGTCGGCCGCGCCAGGCGAAGCAGGCGACCCGTTTCTGAGGGATTACGAAGGCCTGTTGCGGCGCGCCCCGGCGCAATGGGTAGGATATCTCTCGACCACGGGCGTTTACGGCGATCATGGCGGCGCGTGGGTCGATGAGACAGCTGCCCTCACACCCGCCACGAAACGCGGGCAATTGCGCGTTGAGGCCGAGAGCGCTTGGGCCGCGCTCGGCCTGCCGCTTCATATCTTCCGTCTCGCGGGCATTTACGGGCCGGGGCGCGGCCCCTTCGCCAAGGTGCGCGCCGGGACAGCGCGTCGGATCATCAAAAAGGGCCAGATCTTCTCGCGCATCCATGTCGAAGACATTGCACAAGTGCTCGCAGCCTCCATCGCCCAGCCGCGCCCCGGCGCGATCTACAATCTTTGCGATAACGATCCCGCGCCGCCCGAAGATGTCATAGGACACGCCGCGGAATTGCTCGGTCTGCCGATCCCCGAAGCTGTGCCGTTTGAAGAGGCTGAGATGACGCCCATGGCGCGCAGCTTCTACGCGGAATCAAAACGCGTTAGAAACAGCCTCATCCGCGAGGAATTGGGCGTCACGCTGCGCTATCCTAGCTATCGCGACGGCCTCAAAGCCCTCTTGGCGGAAGAAGACCCTTAAGCAAGGGCGCAAGCTAGGGCCGGTCGCCGAAGCGGCGTTTGATCAGCCGCCCCAAACCGAAAAAGAGCCCTAACAAGCCGAGAGCCAGGGCCGTATTCACGGCATAAAACCGGATCCGGTCGGCAAGTTCCATGGAATTGAGAAATGGATAGGGAAGCCCTGTTGTGACGGAGCCGATGGGCGTGTCATTGAGCGGGCCGACAATCAGCTCTGCCCACGCGAAGTATGCGAGCGCGATCCCGACAAGGAGCACCGCCGACGGCACATAGCGCCTGAAGGGTCTGTTCACCCAAAAAGCATCTCCCCACATTAGGAGCGGCCCGACCAGGTGGAGATAATATTCACGCCACCACACCGACAAAACTCCGTTGCGCGTCACAGAGGCGGGATCGCCGAAGTAAAGCCGCCAATAGAGAAAGACGACCATGAAATTCAGCACCGCCGTCGCAGCGATGAGCGCATCCCATCGGCGCGTGCTGCGCCGCTCTGAAAAGGCAAGGAGGCGGCTCGCGCAAAAGAAACTCAACAGAAGCGCCCAAACGGTCAGATACCGAAACGGGCCGCCGGGCTCGCCGATATAGGGCGAGGACACGATCATATAGACCGAGTAAAACGCCGCCGCGCCGAAGACGAGCCAGCGATAGAACAGAACCGGGCGCGAGAAAGGATCCAACGTCAGCCTCCAAGCACGTCTCGCACAACAGCTGCGATATGCGCGGCATCGAGGCCCGCATCGCGATACATCTCTTCCGGGCTGCCCTGCCCGATAAAACGATCCGGCAAGGTCATCATGCGCAGCCGCAGACCCCCATCGAGACCACCCTCCTGGGCCAAGAGCGCGGCCACCTGCGCCCCAAAGCCGCCCGCCGCGCCCTCTTCGATGGTCACGAGCGCCCGATGCCGCGCGGCCAGACCAAGGATGAGATCACGGTCAAGCGGCTTGGCAAAGCGCGCATCTGCGATGGTCGGGGTTATGCCCTCGGCCGCAAGGGCATCGGCGGCTGTCTCGGCCTGTTGAAGCCGCGCGCCGAGAGACAAAACCGCGACATCGCGGCCTTCGCGCAAGATGCGGCCCTTGCCGATGCTCAGCGGGCGCACCTCATCGCCGGGAGCAACCCCCAGCCCTTCCCCGCGTGGGAACCTGAACGCGATGGGCCCTTGATCATACTGCGCGGCCGTCACCACCATGCGCGCCAATTCGGCCTCATCGGCGGCGGCCATGAAA
>JBCCTH010000075.1:0-12412 GCA_039198835.1 Pseudomonadota bacterium
GCATCTTCGCGACGGCAAACACTGTGGGTCTGGGCGATACAACCGGGCTCTACCACGGCACGCAGCAGATCAACCAAGGCCAGATGGACCGCTGGTCGCTCGTGGCGACGCTCAATTATCTGAGTGTCGGGGCCGAAACGGCGATCGTGTTGGCCAAAAACCCGCACTACAACAGCGAGAAGGGCCGCAAGACGATCGAGCGCATGGTCACCGTGGCCGACATGACCCGCACCGCCTTCATGGCCGGTGACCTCTCGACGGTGATGTCGCCCCGCACGGTCATCGCCTGGGCGCAGAACGCGGAAATCTTCCGCAATGTGGGCTACGCCTTCCGCCTGTCCTTCCTCAACAAATGCGACGAGCTGGAGCGCGCGACAGTGGCGGAGTTCTATCAGAAGTGTTTCGACGAAGAGCTGCCCGAAAGCGCGGCGAATATCACGGCCTAAGCGTTGTCTTTGGTGCGCTCTTCAAGGTCGTCTGTCGGCTCTTCAAGCTTGTCGATGCGATCATCGTTTTGAGCCTTGTCCGCGGCCATCATGGTCATGATGTCAGGAACGCCATCAATGCGCCGATGAACCTATCCGATCTCTTCTTTGAGTTCGGAAAATGCGGGCTGCATCTCACCGCGCATTTCATGCAAAAGTCCAACCGTCTGGTTCTCTCCGTTGTCGGCCATCGACTTTCCTCTGCGGCTAGGAACAATATGTTTATCAACGCGCCAAATGCCTAACGAAATCTGATCATGAGCAAGCAATCCGACAACCCAGCCGATCCGTTCAAAAAGGCTGTCGCCGAGGCCGCGAAGGTTGTGGCGGATGATCCGGAGCTTTCGGTGTCCTATTCCGTCGATCCTCCGGGGGCGACGAGCGACACGCTGCGCTTGCCCCAGGTTTCGCGGCGCATGACGCGCGATGAAGTTCTGCTCGCGCGGGGGACGGCCGATGCCCTCGCGCTGCGCCACAAGTATCACGACGCGGGCACGTTCAACCGCTATCTGCCACCCGGCAACATGGCGCGCGATCTCTACGAGGCGATGGAAACAGCGCGCTGCGAAGCCGTTGGCGCGGAAGCGATGCCTGGGACGGCCTCGAATATCGACCATAAGATCGCCCATGAGGCGATGCGCAAGGGCTACGGCGACATAAAAGAAGCCGCCGAAGCGCCTCTCGCGGTGGCTGCGGGATATCTGATCCGTCATCTCGCCACCGACCGCCCTCTCCCGGCGGACGCCGCCAATGTCATGGAGCTATGGCGCGGATATATCGAGGGGCAAGCGGGTGCCACGCTAGATGATCTCAGCGGTATGCTCGCCGACCAGGCGGCCTTTGCGAAGTTTGCCCGCCAGATCATTGCCGATCTAGGCTATGGCGACCAGCTCGGCGAAGACCCCGACACGCTCGATGACATGGAAGAGGACGAGGCCGAGGGCGAGAGCGACGAACAAGACGAACCGGATTCGAGCGGTCAAGACGACAGCGAAGGCGAGGAAGATGTCGAAGCCGCGCCCGAGCAATCGCAAGAGCAACAACAAGACGCCGCCCAGGCCTCGGTGACGCTCGATGATATGGCAGAGGCCGAGATGTCGGACGAGGCGGAGATGCCCGAGGGCGACGCGCCCCTCGAACCGCCCGCGCCCCCGCCGCATTCCGAGGCAGACCCCGAATACATCGTCTTCAATGTCGAAAATGATGAAGAAATCCGCGCCGAAGATCTCGCCGAACCGGCAGAGCTTGAGCGGCTCAGAACCTATCTTGATCAGCAGCTCGACCCGCTCAAAGGGGCGGTCGGGCGCTTGGCGAACAAGCTGCAAAGGCGTTTGCAAGCCCAGCAAAACAGATCTTGGGAGTTTGATCGCGAAGAAGGCATGCTCGATGCCGGGCGTCTTGCGCGCGTCGTCGCGAACCCGACAACGCCGCTCTCCTTCAAGATCGAGAAAGACACTGAATTTCGCGATACCTGCGTGACCCTCCTTCTCGACAATTCAGGGTCAATGCGCGGGCGGCCCATCTCTATCGCCGCGATTTGCGCGGATGTGCTCGCGCGCACGCTCGAGCGTTGCTCGGTCAAAGTCGAGATTTTGGGCTTTACCACACGCGCCTGGAAGGGAGGGCTTTGCCGTGAAAAATGGCTCTCTGATGGGCGCCCTCAACAGCCCGGGCGCCTCAATGATCTGCGCCACATCATCTATAAATCAGCCGATGCGCCCTGGCGGCGCGCGCGCCCAAATCTCGGCCTGATGATGAAAGAGGGGCTCTTGAAGGAGAACATCGATGGCGAGGCGCTCGAATGGGCCCACAGGCGCCTGGCACCCCGGCCAGAGGCGCGCAAGATCCTCATGGTGATCTCAGATGGCGCGCCCGTGGATGACAGCACGTTGAGCGTCAACCCGGCCAATTACCTTGAAAAGCACCTGCGCGATGTCATTGCCATGGTTGAGCGGCGCAAGCAGGTCGAACTGATCGCCATCGGGATCGGCCATGATGTAACGCGCTATTATGACCGCGCCGTTACGATCACCGATGTCGAACAATTGGCGGGCGCGATGACAGAGCAGCTTGCCAGCCTGTTTGACACTGACCCGCGCGCCCGCGCCCGTTTTCAGGGCATCAAACGCGCTTCCTAGGCGCGCTTTTCGGCTGACGCGCCGCGCGCTAGAGAGGAGCCGGGATGTATCAGACATTTGAAGCGACGACATCGCCGCAGCAAGGGCCTCCGCGGCTCTCGATGCTGCGCGAAAAACTGGCTCAGACGGGCTTGAACGGCTTTCTCATTCCGCGTGCCGATGCCTGGCAGGGAGAATATGTCGCCCCGTGCGATGAGCGGCTGGCCTGGCTCACTGGCTTTACCGGGTCGGCGGGCTTCTGCGCGGTCTTGGCCGAGGATGCTGGTGTCTTCATTGATGGCCGCTACCGTGTTCAGATCAAAGATCAGGTGGCGGATGTCTTCACGCCCGTGCATTGGCCCGAAACCGGGCTCGCCGAATGGCTCGCGGCTCACGCGCCCGAAGGCGCGCGCGTGGGGTTTGACCCATGGCTGCACACGCTCAAGGAGGTGCGCGCTTTACGCGCCAAGCTCAAGGAAGGCGGGCGGCGGCTTGAGCCTTGCGAGAACCTCGTCGATCAGATCTGGAAAGACAGGCCCCAGCGCCCCACAGCCCCCG
Source organism: Pseudomonadota bacterium (assembly GCA_039198835.1). Taxonomy (GTDB): domain Bacteria; phylum Pseudomonadota; class Alphaproteobacteria; order Rhodobacterales; family Rhodobacteraceae; genus Shimia_B. The sequence goes on from JBCCTH010000075.1 coordinate 3,161, forward strand.
CTTTCGCGCAGCCGCTTGAATTGGCCGGTGAAGCGAGCGCCGAGAAATGCGCCCGCCTCGCCGCCGATCTCAAAGATACGGGCTGTTCGGCGGCGATCCTCACCTTGCCAGATTCGATCTGCTGGCTCCTCAACATCCGAGGGCGCGACATCCCCCGCAATCCGATCCTGCAATGCTTCGCGATCCTCCATGAAAGCGGCCAAGTGGCACTCTTTGCCGAGCCTGAAAAGCTCGCAGGGGTCGATCACGGTGCCGAAGTCGCGCCGCCTGACGCGTTTTTGGCCGCCGTGGGCGCGCTCAAAGGCAAAGTGCGCCTTGATCCCAATACCTGCCCGCAGGCCGTGGCCGATGCGCTGACCGCCGAGATATCCGAAGGGATGGACCCCTGTCTTTTGCCAAAAGCGCGCAAAAACGAAGCCGAGCTCGCGGGGGCGCGCGCCGCCCATCGCCGCGATGCGATCGCCATGGTCGAATTTTTGGCCTGGCTCGATGGCGCGAAGGCGGGCGCGCTCTCTGAAATAGACGTCGTCAAGGCGCTCGAAGGGCACCGCCGCGCGACAAACGCGCTCCAGGATATCAGTTTCGAGACGATCTCAGGGGCCGGGCCGCATGGGGCCATTGTCCATTACCGCGTGACAGAAGAGACCAACCGCGCCTTGCCCGAGAATGGCTTGCTCCTTGTCGATAGCGGCGGGCAATATGTCGATGGCACAACAGATATCACCCGAACAATCGCGCTCGGAACCCCGCCAGAGGATGCGCGCGCCGCCTTCACGCGGGTCTTGCAAGGCATGATCGCGCTGTCGCGTTTGAGGTTCCCCAAGGGCATCGCCGGTGCGCATATCGATGCCCTCGCCCGCGCACCCCTCTGGATGGCCGGTCAGGATTATGACCACGGGACAGGCCATGGCGTGGGCTCTTATCTTTCAGTCCATGAAGGGCCAGCGCGGATCTCGCGCGCCTCTGATCTGCCGCTCGAACCCGGGATGATCCTTTCGAACGAGCCCGGCTATTATCGCGAGGGGGCCTTTGGCATCCGCATCGAGAACCTGATCGTCGTAGAAGGCGCCCCGCCCCTCGACGGGGGCGATGCACGCCAGATGCTTTCCTTCGAGACGCTGACATATGTCCCCATCGATCTTCACCTGATCGACAGATCGCTTTTGAGCCAGGCCGAGCGAGACTGGCTCAATGCCTATCACAAGCTTTGCGCCGAGCGCGTGGCGGGCCAGCTCTCTGAGCGGGCGCGGGGCTGGATAACCGGCGCGACGCGGGCTATCTGACAAGCGCATGTCACAATCCGCCGACAAACAGACGGCGGGGCAGACAGGCGTTCAGCGCATAAAAGGGGAGGCAGCCATGGCAGACCACATAAAGATTCGTAAAGCCGAGGGGACATGGTCGGTCCGCGTCGGCGGCGCGGTCATCGGCGAATCCGGCAATGCGCTTGAACTCGCGGAAGGCAGCTACCCTGAGGTGATCTATATCCCGCGCGAAGATATCGCGATGGCCTTCCTCGACGCCTCCGAAAAAACGACGCACTGCCCGCATAAAGGCGATGCAAGCTATTTTCACATCGTCACCAAAAGCGCGACGCTCGAAAACGCGGTGTGGAGCTATGAGAGCCCCAAAGAAGGCGTCGCCGAGATCGCTGGTTATCTGGCGTTTGGCCATGACGCTGTCACGGTCGAGAAAATCTAGCGTCAGGAATGCTCTTCGGCGGCCGTTGCCGCAAGCGCGCGATTATAGGCTTTGAGCGCATCGACCTGAAAGAGCGCGCCGATCAGCGTCGGTGCGTCATCCTTGAGCGAGACCACCGGCAAAAAGACCTCATTGGTCGCCTCAAAGAGCGGCATCGCGCGCTCAAGCGTATCTGTATCGATGAGATAGAGGCTTTCGGCGATCATCTCGCGGCATCTGTCCTCAGAGGCGGCGCGCGGATGTTCGAGCCGCCGCATGATCTGCAACACCCCGAAAGTTGCCAAAAGATAGGCCTGTGGCCCGGCTGCAAGATGCACGCCGCGCCGCTCGATCTGGCTTAAAAAGAAACTTCGATCCACGAGCTTGGCAGAGAGCGCCGTCGAAAGCGACACCGCCACCATCACAGCGAGCCCCGTCTGCCAATCGCCCGTGAGTTCAAAGACAATCAGTGTCGTTGAAATGGGCGAGCCCAGAACAGCGGCAGACACCGCGCCCATCCCTGCCAGGGCATAAAGCGTCTCAGAGCCTGAAACATCCGGGAAGATCGCGGTTGCCACGATCCCGAATGCCAGCCCAACGAGAGCCCCCACCATGAGCGAGGGCGAAAAGACCCCGCCGCCCATCCGCCCCGCCATGGTGACCGCCACAGCGAAGATCTTGATAACCGTGAAGACAATCGCTTCATGGACCAAAAGATTGCCCGACAGCGCCGCTGTGGTCGTCTCATACCCCACGCCGATGATATGCGGATAAAAGCAAGCGATGGCTCCCAGGATCGCCCCGGCCATCATCGGCCGCGTCCACCGCGGCAGGCCGGTGCGGGCATGGCCCTGATTGCCCAAATCCTCGAACCAGAAAATCGTGCGCATCAGAACCACGGCAACGAGGCCTGAAATCAGCCCCAGGATCATGAAGGCGGGCAGTTCGATGTAGAACGCGAGGATATTCTGCGCGGGCAGGGTAAACTCTGTGATGTCGCCAAAAAACGCGCGCGAGACCACTGTCCCCGCAACGGAGGCGATCACGATGGGCGCAAAGGCATGCACGGCGAAGTGGCGCAAAATCACTTCAAGCGCAAAAAGCGCCCCCGCGATGGGCGCATTGAAAGAGGCCGAGACAGCCGCCGCCACCGCGCAGCCCAAAAGATCGCGCCCGGTTATGCCGTCAGCGCGCATCAGGTTCGAGACCTTGGTGGAAATGACACCGGCGAGATGAACAACGGGCCCTTCGCGGCCCGTCGAGCCGCCCGAGGAGAGCGTAATCAGCGAGGCAAGCGCCGAGGCCAGCCCGGCTTTGACCTCGACGCGCCCGTCATTGAGCGCGGCTCCCTCGACAACGTCAGCCACCGACCGCACCCGCCCGTCATCGGTGAACCGATCAAGGATCAGCCCCACAACGAGCCCCCCCGCCACCGGCGTGAGCAAGATAACATACCAAGGCAAGGTTCGCGCCCAGGAATGAAGCAAGGCGATATCATCGGTCCCGTAGATCGCCCCTTGGAGCGCTTCGATGGCCAGCCGGAACCCAACCGCCGCGAGCCCAGCGCTGGTGCCCACGACGAGGGCGATGAACCAGAAGAGAACCTGCGCCGCGCCGCGCGTGCGCACGAGCGCCCATGCCTCGTGGATTGCGTTTACGATGCTCTCGCTCAGGCGCTCCATGCGCATCCTTTCGCGTTGGCGCGTGCTTTCGTTCTCTTGGCGTGTCGGCTAGGCTTTCTTTCATGTCTATCGACCGCGCGCTTTTGGCCTTGGAGAATTTGTTAGGAGATCGCTTCTCGCGCTCCAAGCCTGAACTCGCACAGCATGGCGCGTCAGAGTCGCATTTCCCGGTGATGCCGCCCGATGCTGTCGTTTTTCCGCGCAATACGGGCGAAGTCGCCGATATCGTGCGCATTTGCGCCGCCGAGGGCTGCCCGCTCATCGGCTACGGCGCGGGCACATCGCTTGAGGGTCATGTCGCGGCGATCCGGGGCGGCATCTGTGTGGACTTCCGAGACATGGCCGCGATCTTGGCGGTCAATGCCGAGGATATGGATGTCGTCGTTGAGCCCGGTGTCACCCGCGAGAGCCTCAATGCGCATCTTCGCGATAGCGGTCTCTTTTTTCCCGTTGACCCGGGCGCGAATGCCTCGCTGGGCGGCATGGCGGCAACACGGGCTTCGGGCACAACCGCCGTGAGATACGGCACCATGCGCAACAATGTGATCGGGCTCGAAGTCGTGACACCGGGTGGCGCTGTGATCCGCACGGGAACGCGCGCGCGCAAAAGCGCATCGGGCTATGATCTCACCGGGCTTTTCGTGGGCTCCGAGGGCACGCTCGGCTTGATCACAGAACTGACGCTGCGGCTTCATGGCATCCCCGAGGCGCGCGCGGCTGCCGTTTGTGCCTTTGATGATACCGCCGCAGCCGTCGCAACCGTCATCGAGACGATCCAAAGCGGCATTCCGATGGCGCGCATCGAATATCTCGATGCGGCCTCAATCGCCGCCGTAAATGCGCATTCGGGGCGCAAAGACCCGGTAAAGCCGCATCTCTTCATCGAGTTCCACGGATCAGCGGCGGCTGTGAGCGACGACGCCAAAAGCTTTGGCGCATTGGCCGATGCGCATGGCGGCGCAGGGTTTCGATGGTCGGATCGCGAAGAAGAAAAGCGCGCGCTCTGGGCCGCGCGGCATAGCGCCTATTACGCCATCCTCGCATCGCGGCCCGGCGCGCGCGCGGTGGTGACAGATGTCTGCGTGCCGATCTCGAGGCTCGCCGAAGCCATTGACGTGACGCGCGCTGATATCGAAACCTCCGCGATCCCCGGCCCGATCCTGGGCCATGTGGGCGACGGCAACTTTCACGCCATCCTTCTCATCGATCCTGACGCCCCCGCCGAGAAAGACGAAGCGCTGGCGCTTCAATCCCGGATGGTCGAACGCGCCCTCGCGCTGGGCGGCACAGCCACGGGCGAGCATGGCGTGGGCATGGGCAAATTGAGCTATATGGATGCCGAACACGGCGCGGCCTGGACTGTCATGGGGGATTTGAAGCGCGCGCTGGACCCCGGCGCGATCATGAACCCCGGAAAGCTCGTGCGCCAGAATTGAAGCTCAGCCGCGCAGAAGCTCTTGGGCGGCCGCGCGCGCAGCCTCGGTGATCGTATCCCCCGACAGCATCCGCGCGATTTCATCGACCCGCTCGCCGGGCGCAAGCGGATCAACGCTGCTGAATGTCATATCCTGCTCGATGCGCTTGGCCACCCGCCAATGATGCGCGCCCAGTGCCGCGACCTGCGGCGAATGGGTCACGACAAGCACCTGCGAGGTCTCCGCGAGCCTGGCGAGACGGCGGCCCACGGCATCGGCCGTGGCCCCGCCAACGCCCCGGTCGATCTCATCAAAGATCATTGTCTGCCCTGCCCCACCGCCGGTCAGGCAGACCTTGAGCGCGAGGAGAAAACGGCTCAATTCGCCGCCGGAGGCGATTTTGTTGAGCGGGCCTGCGGGCGCGCCGGGGTTGGTGGCCACGGTAAAGGCCACCTGATCAATTCCATCGGGCCCCGGCTCTGCGGGGCTGAGACCCGTCTGAAAACTCGCGCGCTCCATCTTGAGCGGCGCGAGTTCGGCAGACATCGCCGCATCAAGGCGCGTCGCTGCCATTTTGCGCGCCTCGCTCAAGGCTGTGGCCGCCTTCTCATAGACCGCGCGCGCTTTCGCGCTGGTCTCTTTGAGCGCCGCGAGATCAGCGCCGCTTGCCTCGAAGGCGTCAAGTTTGTCGCGCAAGGTTTGCGTCAAGGCGGCAAGCTCATCGGGGGCAACCTGGTGTTTTCTGGCCAAGGCGCGAAGCGCGAAAAGGCGCTCTTCGACATCCTCAAGCTCGCGCGGGTCGAAGGAGAGCCTGTCAAGAACCGCCTCCACCCCGCTTTGGGCCTCGCCCAGTTCAACAAGCGCGCGGCTCAGCGCGCTCAGCGGCGCATCGAGCCCGCCTTCGGCTTTGTCCGCCGCGCCTTCAAGCCAGCGCGTTGCATCGCCCATCGCCCCTTCGGCCCCGTCTGACCCAAGCGCGGCGCGCGCCTTGGCGACATCCTCTTTAATGCGTTCAGCACCTTGCATGAGGCGGCGACGTGCATCGAGGGCCTCATCCTCTCCGGCTTCGGGCGCGAGCGCCTCAAGCTCTGCGAGAGAATGGCGCAGGAAGTCTTCCTCCTGAGCTAGCTGGGCGGCGCGCTGCTCTGACTCCGCGAGCGCCGCCAAAGCCGCGCTCATCGCGCGCCAGGCAGATCGCACCGCGCCGCGCTTGGCCTCATAGGCCCCAAAAGCATCGAGCAGCGCGCGGTGGCCGCGCACGTTCAAAAGTCCCCGGTCATCATGCTGCCCGTGGAGCTCCACGAGCGTCTCGGAAAGCGCGCGCAAAAGATCGCCAGAGGCGCGCCGATCATTGACATAAGCGGTCTTGCGCCCGTCGCGCGTATTGATGCGGCGCAAGACAAGCTCTCTCTCTGAGCTGTATCCGGCCTCTTGCAGGACAGCGCGCCCCGGGTGGCCCGCATGCAGATCAAACCAAGCCGTCACTTCGCCTTGACCCGCGCCTTTGCGCACCAGATCCGCACGCCCGCGCCAGCCAAGCACAAACCCCAACGCATCGAGGAGAATGGATTTTCCCGCGCCGGTTTCGCCCGTCAACACATTGAGCCCGGGCTGAAACTCAAGCTCGAGCCGATCAATGATGAGCATGTCTCTGATATCAAGGCCGCGCAGCATCGCATCTTGAGAGACGCCGCGCGCCTCTCTCCCCTTTCATCAGAGCCATTCGCCGCGAATAACCTGTCGGTAGATCGCAGAGAGCCAATTGTTCCCGATGGATCGCGCTTCGAGCCCCGCACCGCGCAAAAGCCCGAAGCTCTCTTCATACCAGTCGGTGCCGACGTAATTATGCCCCAGGATCGCGCCTGCCGTCTGTGCCTCGGCATCGAGACCGAGCGCGAGATAGCTTTCAACGAGGCGGTGCAGCGCCTCTGGCGTGTGCGAGGTGGTCTGAAAATCTTCGACAACGGCGCGGAACCGGTTCACCGCCGCGCCGTAATGGCCCTGTTTGAGATAAAAGCGGCCGATCTCCATCTCTTTCCCCGCCAGATGATCGAAGGCGAGATCGAACTTCAGGATCGCCGTGCGCGCATATTCGCTTTCAGGATAGCGCTCGATGACGATCCTGAGCGCTTGCAGCGCCTGGAAGGTCAGGCCCTGGTCGCGGCCGACCTCATCGATCTGATCGTAATAGCTCAATGCCAGAAGATATTGCGCATAGGCGGCATCTTCATCGGCGGGATAGAAATCAAGGTAGCGCTGCGCGGCGGCGCGACTGCTGGGATAATCGGTATCTCGATGATAGGCGAAAGCTTGCATGATGAGCGCGCGTTTGGCCCAGGCCGAATAGGGGTAGAGGCGCTCGACCTCGCTGAAGTAAAACGCCGCGTCATCGGGCCGGGCGCGGCTAAGCTCAAACTCGCCCCGGTCATAAATCTCTTTGGCAGAAAAGTTCTCCAGCGGGACCGTTGGCGCGTCACTGAGACCGCAGCCCACAAGGCCCATGAGGGCGAACGCGCCCACGATCGACCTGACCGACATCACCCTGCTACCACCCCGCTTTGTGCGTTTGTTAGAAAGCGCTGGGTTTCAAAGCGCTTCTCTCGGCAGTTACCACGAAACTGGGCCAAGGCAAATCGCCTTTGGCGCTCAATGCAGCGCGAGCGCATCCTCGCGCGTCACGCCAGCGCCAGGAAGGCGCGCGGCCGCTTGCGCATCACATTCGACCATGCGGAAGGCGCGCGGGGTCTCAAAAAGCTTGCGCAAGAGCTGGTTGGTCACCGCATGCCCGGCGCGGTGCCCAACATAGCGGCCCAGAATGGGCGCGCCTGCCAAAGCGAGATCACCGACGGCATCGAGCATCTTGTGGCGGACCGGTTCATCCCCGTGGCGCATGCCGCCCGGGCTCAAAACCGCCGCGCCATCGACCACGACAGCGTTCGTCAATGTGCCGCCCAGCCCGAGCCCGCTGGCCTGCATGTTTTCAACATCGGCCTTGCGGCAGAACGTGCGGCTGTCGCTCAGCTCATGCACAAACGCCCCGTTTGCCAAATCTAGCGATTTGCGTTGGCGGCCAATGGCGGCATCTTCAAACTCAATGCCAAAATCCATCGCAAATCCGCCGAGCGGCTCAAGGCGCGCCGTTGCCATCCCCTCTGAGACGCTCACAGGCTCGAGGATCTCGATCGCCCGTGTGGCGACACCCTGGCTCCGCAGGCCCTTTTCAAGGATTGCGCGGACAAAAGGCGCGGCACTGCCATCAAGAATAGGGACTTCAGGCCCATCAATATCGATGAGCGCATTTCTGACCCCGCATCCGGCAAGCGCGGCCATGATATGCTCAACCGTCGAAACCGAGACGCCCTCGGCATTCACAAGTTTTGTGCAGAGCGGGGAGCGTTCAACGGCGCTCCAAAGCGCGGGCACAAGCGTATCGCAGTCACGCAAATCAACCCGGCGGAACCAAATACCATATTCCGCTGATGCCGGTCTGATCGTCAGCGCGGCTGCCTTGCCGGTGTGAAGGCCTGCCCCACGCAGGGCCACATCTGATTTAACGGTCGCTTGCATATTTGCCCCTCGTGGCGCGCCGCATTCGGGAGCGCTTGCAGAGTAGCTAGAAAGGCGCCGCGCGCCCCTCAACTCACGCTTTGTAACCGCGTGAAACAGTCACTGATGATGCGCGGATTCTCGCCGCATATCTAACCCTCTGACTCAAAACGAAAAATGCCGCCCTGCGGCGGCATTCTCCTTGTCAATCAAGTGTGTTTCAGTTCGCTTGACGTCGCAGAAACGCGGGGATTTCGATCCGCTCCTCCTCGGGTGTCGGAGCGTTTTCCTCTTCATAGCTTTGCACAGGAGGCTGACGGCGCAAGGGCGGCGCTTCGCTCGGCTCGGCCCCGCCTGTCATCCGCCCGATGAGCGAATTGATCCCAAAGCGCGATTTCTCTTCGACCGGCGCGGGCTTTGGCGCAACGGGCTCAGATGCGCGCGGCGCGCCAGCATGCGGTGCCTTCGACACGGCCGATTGCAGCCGGGCCATGGCTTCTGGCGAGGGTGTCCCCGGGGCCGGCTTCACCGGCGCGACAAAACTCGCCGCGAGATCATCCTCTTCTTCGATGCTCGGCTCAAATTCCGGCGTCGCGGGCTGATAGGCGGGCGGCGGCACGTCATCAACGACCGCATGCTCGCGCGCGCCGAAAAGATCGGCGACCTCGGCCTCAGGCGCCGCTTCGGCCGCCGCAGGCACGTCAAAAAGCTCTGGCGCAGGCTCTTCCTCCTGAGGCTCCGCCATGACGGGGGCCGGGATCGGCGTTGTCAGCGAGCGGCGCGGCGCGGGGATATCGGCGTGGACGGCCGATGCATCGATCCCGGTGGCCACAACGCTCACGCGCATCGCCCCTTCCATATCGGTATCGAGCGTTGAGCCGACGATGATGTTGGCGTCAGGGTCAACCTCTTCACGGATCCGGTTGGCC
>JBCCTH010000076.1:0-12324 GCA_039198835.1 Pseudomonadota bacterium
GCCGCTTTCTGGCCCTTGGGGTTGGGCGAAACGAGATGCTGGCCGCGCCCATCGGAGGCCAGACCAATCGCGCGCAGGATCGCATGGCACCCGGCATCGGCCCGGCTTGCGGGCATGATCAGACAGCCCACGCCCCCCTGCCCCAGAGCAAGCCCGCCGCTTCTGGCATCAAGCGGCAAGCTCAAAGCGCCGCCCGATGGCACAGCCTGGAGCGCTGAAAACCCCATGCTGGCAAAGAAAGCTTCCACAGAGGAGGCCGACACAACAAGCATGGCATCGGCCTTGCCCCCGCGGAGATAAAGCTGCGCCAGCGCCAGGGCATAGAGCCCTGTCGCGCAGGCGGCTTCCATCGTGCGGCAAGGCCCCGTGAGGCCAAGCTTCGCACCGATTGTTTGAGCCAGCCGGCTGGCCTGGCGCGGGTCTTTCGCGGCGATGTCTTCGCCCTGCCAGCCCGCGAGAGCGGGGTGCGCCACCTCACCGAGATAGTCACGCAGGAAAAGCCCGCCATTCCCCGCTGAAACGCCCCAATCGAACGCACCGCAGATGAGCCCGATCCGGGCATCGCGGCCCGGCGCGCGCCCCTGAGAGGCGGCCTCGGCGAGCGCTTCTCGCGCGAGGTGAAGCGCCCAGAGCGTTTGCTCGTCGAAGCGACCGGCATCGCGGCCTTCGGGCCGGGGCGCGCCTTTGCCGATCCACGCGCCGTCAAACGACGAGCAGCGGTCAGCCACGCCGGGGCGCGGGTCATAAAGCGGGCTTTTATGATAGCGGGGATGCGGGCCAATGGCGCGCGCCCCGTCCCGCAGCATTTTTCGCAAGGTCCCGAGATCGGGCGCATTTGGTCCAAACGCGGCAAGCCCCGTGACGGCGAAGGCGGGGGCGTTCCCCCCGTCAGGAGGGGGTTGGCGAGCGGAGCCGTCCATCGATCAGCCGTCTTCGCTCAGGACAGGTTCTTCGACGCCACGCGCGGCCGGGCGCGCCGCTCTGGCCGCATGGCCGCTCCCTTCGCCCGCGCGATGCACGGCGTGAAACCCGAGGAGTTCAAGGAGCAAGCGCCCATCCGCGCCAAAAGCCCTGATATCTGCCGTGACCGCTTCGCCCGTGTTTTCCGTGATATCGGCTCTGGCGAAAACGGGCGTATCAAGAGGCGCTGGATGATGCCAAACAACGCGCTCCACCCGGCGGGGGAGGACACTCCCCCCGCGCGCTTCCCAGGCGTGGATCAATAGAGTGTGCGTTGCGACATCATAAAGGAGCGGGTTGAGAAGGCCTGTCCAGCCCGGCACAGCGGGCAACGGGCCGATCTCGGCGATGATCTCGGCATCGCCGCGCTCCCATGCGCGCCTTACACGGGCGAAAGCAGGCCCGTACCCGAGCGGGCCGTTGAGATAGCCCTTTGCATCGATCTCTTTGGCATCTTTTGGCGGCAAGATCTCAGCTTCAAACGCGTCTTCGGGTGCATGGCTCACGCCGGGAATGGCGGAAAATGCGATTTTCCCGTCGCGCACAAGCTGCCACCGGCCCGCGTCCTGGCTCATATCCAGGCGCGCATGCCCCCCCGAGAAAGGGGCCCCCGCTCCGACCTCGAAAGCGCAAAGCGCGGCCGAGCCTGTATGACGCGCCAGGCTTGCGGCGGCCCAGGCGGCGGGTAAAACAGGGTGCCCGTTCAGGCAATGCTCTTCAAGGAGCGGCTCAGCGGCGAGCGACCAGTCAAGTGCTCCAAAGGGCGCCTCCCCGGCCATCCCGCCATCCACGACAATCGCGGGCCCGGTTCGGCCAAACGCGATATCGGCGCAGAGTTCTGCGCCTTGGGCGCTGGGGATGGCAACGATCCCCCGCGCCTTGAAATGTGCCTCGAGCGCGTCTCCGACCATCCCGCCTGACCAGGGGCCCCAGGCGATCGCCGTGGCGGCGCAGCCCTTCCGCGCATCGAGCTCTGCCGCCTGCGCGACCAAAACTTCGTTTGCCGCCGCATAATCCGCCTGCCCCGGGTTGCCGAAGGTCCCTGCTGTCGAGGCGAAGAGCAAAATGCGCTTGGCCTGCACTGCGGCGGGCAAAACGCCCATCAGCGCGGCAAACCCATCCACCTTGGGCTGCCAAACGATCTCGAAATCGGCATTGGTTTTGTCACCGAGGTGACGATCAGACAACGCCCCCGCGCCATGGATCACGATCTCGGGCTTGCGCAAGCGCTCGGGCAGCGTTTCAACGGCACGCGCCAAAGCAGGCGCATCGGAAAGATCGGTATGAAGGACATGCACGTCGATCCCCGCCGCGTCAAAAGCGGCCAGCGTGTCTTGCTCGGCCTGGGCCTTTTGAGCCTGTGAGACAACGGCGCGCAGGTCGCGCAAGGGTGTCTTTCGCCCGAGGGCGGACAACGCCGCGCGTTGAAGATCGCCGGGCGCGACGCCTTCGGCCCACCCCGGTACTTGAGCGCCCGCCCCGCGCCCGATGAGCACAACGCGTGCGCCCCTCGCGCGCTTTGCAACGGCAAGCGTTGAGATCGCGGTGATCCCGCGCAGACCGCCCGTGGCCCAAATCACTGTTTGCGCGTCATCACCGGCCAAGCTCTCCGGCGCATCTTGTGCGATCGGGCCAAAGGGCTCGATGTCACGGCGCCACCAAAGCCCGTCGCGGCGCACAAAAACACCGCTTGGGCGCGCCTCCAAGAGATCGACAACTTGGGCCAGCGCCCCCTCGCTTTCTTGAAGGAAAGCCGCGGTGACTGGGATTGGCGAAAGTTCAAGTGCGGCGGTGCGCGCAAGACCGGCGAGGGCCGCGCCGAGATCTTGAGCCCCCGCCTGCGCGCGCCCATTGTGCACGATCAAGCAGCTTTTTGGCGCGCCGCACTGAGCGGCCAGGCGCGCAAGCGCGGCCATAATCGCAAGAGCATCTGCAACATCAGAGCGCCCCATCTCGCCGTCAAACCAGATCAGCGCGCCTTCAAAGCCGCCTGTGACGCGCCCGGCGAGCGCCAAGGCTTTATCGATCGCCTCAGGCTCGCAGGCCGAAAGCCCGAGAAAATCAACGCCCTCGCCAAGATCAGCCTGACCGCCGAGATCGATGAGAAAGAGCGCATGGCCAGCCGCCTCGAGCGCTTCGATCCGCCCTTCGGTCTCAGAGCAGGCCCTCGTGAAAAGGAGAAGCGGGCCTTTGGAAGGGCCCTTAGCCTGGGCAAAAGCATGGGGCACGTCAAGCGCCCGCAAAACCTTGATCTCCGCGCCTGAAGCCTCACCTAGCGGGGCCGGCGCCGTTGGCTCAGCCTTCGTTTCAGTTGGCTTTGGGGCTGGCTCTGGGGCTGTCTCGGTCAAAGCCTGGCCCGGCTTGCGCTCTTCAAAAAGGGCATAGATTTCGCTCAGGCTCCGCGCCTGCGCCAGCGCGCCTTTATCTGGCCAAGCGGTTTCATCCCGTTCGGGCATGGCCTCGCGCAGCGCCGCGAAAATCTCGACGCGCTTGATGCTGTCAATACCCAGATCCGCTTCGATATCGAGATCAGGGGTGAGCACATCGGCGGGATACCCCGTCTGCTCGGCCACGATGGCGATGAGCGTTTCCTCGAGCGGGCCGCCTTCGCCAGACGGCATCGGCATCGGGTCACCGGGCGCTGCGAGGGCGGCATCTTGCGCCCCTTCTTCGCCCAAAGAGCTGTGCAAAACGGCCGCGACATCGGCAATGTTGCGCGCCCGCACCATCGCCTCGCGCGGGATCGCGTCCGGCTCTTCAAAGCGCGGCCCAAACTCGGCGACAAGCTTCTCCCGCAGCGCTGCGATAATCTCGACGAGCTTGATACTGTCGACACCAAGATCGGCCTCGATCTCCATATCGGGTGCGAGAAAATCAGGCGGATAGCCGGTTTGGGTTGCCACGATATCAATCAGCCAGCCTGTGAGCACCGCTTCACTGACATCAGCGGCAGCAGCGGGCTGTTGCGCCGCAGGCGCGCTCACCTCGCGGGGCAAGGGCACGGCGGGTGCAACATCTGAAAGCGGGGGCGACACCGCCACAGGCCGCTCTGGCAAGGGCGGCGCAAGGGATCGCGCTGAGGCGTTTGGCGTCTCTAAAGGCGCAGCGCGCGACGGCCTTTCGGCGAGATCATGATCGATATCCAGCCATTGCCGATGAAGCTCCGCGATCTTGCCCGCTTGCGCGATCAAGGCATCCGCACGTGGCAAATCACCTTGGGCGATGAGAGACCCGATGGCGCTCGTTTGCTCGCGCGCGAGCGCAAGAAATTCAGCATGGGCGCCAAGCGCTTCATCGCCGGGCGCAACTTCGGGCAGCGGCGATGCAGGTCGCATCGGGGCGGCGACGCCCGGTTGGGGCGCGGGGGTGGACCCTCGCTAAGACGCGGCATGTTTGATCTCTTCGCGCAAGGCGGCGGCCTCCACATTCCTTTGGGTCTGGCCAATGAGCGCGCCGCTGATGGCGATGGCGGTTTTGGTCCAGTTCTGCGGTTTTGGCGGCGCGGGCAGCGGGCCAGGCTCTTCAAGCGCCACGCCCAGAACACGCAGGCGCAACACCGCTTCGCGCAGCTGCCTTTCTGAATCGGTTTTGGCACTGGGCATGACAGCCACGGTGGCATGGGGGCGCGCGCCAAGGCATTGGCCGATGAGCCCGGAAAGGGCGGCTTTCGGGCCGATTTCCACGAAGATACGCCCGCCTGCCTGCCAAGCTGCTTCGATCTGCTGGGCAAAGCGCACCGGTCGCCTGGGCTGCGCCGCAAGGAGGCTCTGAATGCCGTCCCTGTCATCGGGATAACACACGCCCCCCGCCGTGGCATAAACGGGCATTGCGGGCGGCGAGAGCGGCGCTTCTTGAACGCTGGCGCGCCACTCGCTCAAACGCTCGGCGATGAGATCGGTATGAAAAGCCGCTGAAACCGAAAGCTCCTTGGCCTCAAAACCCGCCTCACCGAGCGCTTGAGCCGCGCGCGCGATGGCCTCTCTGGGCCCGCCGAGGACAGCTTGCGACGGCCCGTTTTCATTGGCGAGCGTGACGCCTTCGGGCAAGGGCGGCCCATCGCGCGAAATCGACGCCCAGGAGGCCTGGACGGCCAGGAGAGTGCCCGCCTCGGCGCCCTCTTCAACGGTGAGCGCATGGCCCCTTGCCGCAACGAGCGAGCTGAAGGTTGCGGGGTCAAGAACCCCGGCAGCGCAAAGGGCCAGCAATTCACCAAAGCTGTGGCCGAGCGCGTGCGTCGCGCTCAAGCCCGCGCTTTCAAGAACGCGCCAGAGGCCCAGCGATATCGCACCGATCGAAGCCTGGGCATAGAGCGTCTCGGAGAGCGCGCGCATGGCCGCGTCTTTATCATGCGCCTCCCAGGCCATGGGCGGCCAAAGCCGCGCCTCAAGATCGGTGATCCCGTCAATCGAAAGGACCTCCGACATCTCCGATATCTCTTCGCGCAGCTCCTGAAATGCGGCGGCGGCCTCAGAGGCCATTCCGGGAAACTGCGCGCCCTGGCCCGGGAAAACGGCCACGACATCGCCCGGCCCAAAGGCCACAGGCGCATAATGCACGCCTTGAGGCAGCGACCAGGGTTGATCTGCGCTCTTTGAAAGCTGCGCTTGCGCAAGGGTGAGCGCGGCGCGCGCCTCTTCGGCATCAATGGCCATGAACCCAAGGCGCGCGGCCTCGCTGGCAGGCACGCCGGATCGAGACGCCAAGGCAAGGGCTTCAAAAGCGGCGTCTCCGCCCCGCCCTTCCAGCTCTGAAACGAGTTTGCCGATGCTCTCTTGCAACGCGGCAGGTGTGGGCGCGCTGATCATAACGCCGCGTGCGATGGGCCCAAGACGCCGCCCTTTCCGCGCGGCAGCGCGCGGTGCCTCTTCCAGCACGGCATGAGCATCTGCGCCGCCAAAGCCAAAGGCGCTTACCCCTGCGCGCCGCGTGCCCTTGCTCAGCCAGGGACGCGCCCGAGACAAGGCCGCGAACGGGCTGTTCTGAGAGGCAAGATCATCAAGCGCTTCCTCGGGGGCAGGCCCCGGCGGCAGCACCTTTTGATCGAGCGCCAAGGCCGCCTTGATCAACCCAACAGCGCCAGCCGCCGCCTTTGCATGGCCGGTCAGCGCCTTCGCCGATCCCAGTGCAATAGACCGCGGCTGTGCGCCCGCATCTGCGAAAAAGGAGGTCAGCGCCCCCAGTTCAACTTCGTCTCCCACGCGCGTGCCCGTGGCATGGGCTTCAACGAAGCCGATGCTTGCCGGGTCAACGCCGCTCGCCTCATAGGCCCGCTCCAATGCCAGCCGCTGGCCCGAGGCGCGCGGGGCGTAGATGCTCTTTGACCGGCCATCTGAGGCCGTGCCGACCCCTTTGAGGATCGCGTAGATTTTGTTGCCCTCGCGCTCGGCGGCTTCGAGCGGCTTGAGGACAACCATCCCGATCCCTTCGGAGACGAGTGTCCCATCGGCGGATTTGTCGAACGCCCGCACGCGCCCCGACGGGCTGAGCGCCGGCGTTTTTGAAAAGCTCATATAGGCGGATAGCGAGTTATCCGCATCGACCCCGCCGGTGAGCACGAGATCGGCGCGCCCTGATGCCACTTCGCTCTGCGCGACGCCCAGGGCCACAAGCGCGCTCGCGCAGGCCGCATCGAGCGCCATCGTGATCCCGCCGAGGTCAAACCGCTGGGCGATCCGCCCGGCCACGACATTGGCTAAAAACCCGGGAAAGCTGTCTTCTGTCCATTCGGGGTATGTGGCACGGGCGGCGGCGAGAAGCCGCTCTATCTCGGGCCGTGCCATGCCGTTGGCGCTCAGAAGCTCCGCCCAATTCTCAACGTCGAGCCGCGCCGCCAGCGGATGAAGTGCCTTCATGGTCGTTCCGGCTATGCCCAGAATGACCGACGTGCGCGCATGGATCGGATCACCCGGCGGGTGGCCTGCATCATCGAGCGCGGCAGCGGCGGCCTTCAGCGCGAGAAGCTGACTTGAATCAATCGAGGCGAGGGCCGACGGCGGCAGCCCGAATTCAAGGGGGTCAAAGGCGATTTCAGGTAAAAAGCCGCCGGTATCGCAATATGTTTTGTCGGGCGCGCTCGGATCTTCGTCATAAAAGTGCGCGCGCGACCAGCGGTCTTCTGGGATGGTTTCAAAGCTGTCAACGCCGCTTAAAAGCCTGCTCCAGAACCGCTCGACATCCGCGCTCTTTGGCATGAACGCCGCCATACCAATGATGGCGACGGGCGCGGCGGGCGCCCGTTCTCTCGGCTGTGGTGAACTTTCCCAGGCGGACATTCCAGGCGGTTCAAACGGAAGGACCAAAGCAGCGAAATGGGCCCTCCCCCAAAGGAAAGGACCCCCGGCGCGCCAGCGCGGCGCGCGCGATCAGTGCTTAGGCGCTTAGTGCGCGCTCAGATGCGGCACGAGGCGCATGGGGTGCTGCCAGACATGGTCAATGGCGTCCATGAGCATTGCGCCCACTTTGCTCGCTTCCTCTTCGCCAAGATGCTTTGCAAGGATTGGCGCGCTCACCGGGCCGTCAGGATCCATTTCACCGAGGCTATCCATGTGCAGCAGAACAAGCGCCGTGTCAGCCATGTCATCGGCCATGTGAAGCGAAAACCGCAGAGCGGACTCCGCCGCGCTGTGAGCCTCTTTGATCATTTTGCCAGCGTCCATGAGCTCGCCCATCTTGCCAGCTTTCGCTTTGACGCCGATTGCGAGCACGAACGGCGCAGGGCCTTTGCCGCTGTTTGTGCTGGCGACGGTCTTCATGCCTGCCGCGCCAACGCCCTTGACCGCACCTTTGGCTGCTTCAGCAGAGGCGGCGAGCATGTCTTTCGCGCCCGCGGTCGCTGCGCCCGAGCTTGCTGATGCCTTCATGCCTTCGTCAGCATGGGGCATGTAGACATAGGACACACCGGCTGGGCCGTGGAGCGGTTTGTATGTGTAATGTTTGACGCCCGCATCCTTGTGCGCGGCAATCACATTGTCCACGTGGGCTTTAAGGGGCGGGTGATCTGTCTCGTGATGGACAACCATCACAGTTCCGGCGCTCATTTCGAGTCTCCAATTCAAGTAACGAACAGTTTTTTAACCGAACCAAGGCCGCCGCGTCGCAGCGCAACCCTATGCACACATACAATAACGTGGACGTAACCACTGAAATCGATTCCTGTAAATGGTAAATGAGTACCACGCCTTCCTCTGCGTAACTTTCGCTTAACGATCTTTGAGCGAAGCCGTGCGGAAACCGACCGGAGAGCCCAGCCGCACGCTATGCGTGTATCTCTCCGGCCCGCCCAATTTGAAGCCGAGAAAACGAGGGAGCGCGCCTCATTCAGCCCGCGCCGCAGTGAAAAAATCAGCAGGCATCAAATGTTACCTCATCGGTTGACCCGTCATCACGGCGGGGCGGTCAGGCCGCGATGCGCCCCATCTGCGCCGGCTTCGGGGCCGATAGTGCCAGACACAAAGTCACTTCGCGGGCCTCACCGCAGATTTCAGATTAGAAAAATTCACACCAGGCGGTGCCCTTTTCACCGCGGCATTTCCGCCCGAGGCACGCTCAAGCTTGCTAGAACGCAATTCGCTCCCTAGCGTTGCGGCATATAATACCTCAACCGAGAGTTTTTTCATGCGTTTTGGCATTTTCCTCCTCATGCAGTCGCCCTCAGCGCGGCCCTCGGCAGAAATCTATCCGCGCGGAATTGAAATTGTGCGCCATGCCGAGCTGCTCGGCTTCGAGACAGCCTGGCTCGCCGAGCATCACTTCACGAATTACAGCCACAGCTCGCAGCCCTTCGTGTTTCTCTCTCATCTGGCCGCCAGGACAAAGCGCATCAGGCTCGGCACGGCGATCATCCCGCTCCCTCTTCACGACCCGCTTTTTGTCGCCGAACAAGCGGCAGCGGTCGATGTGCTGAGCGGCGGGCGGCTCGAACTTGGGCTCGGAAAAGGATATCAAAAATATCAATTTGATCGCCTTGAGGTTGAACGCAACACGGATCCGGCGCTTTTCGACGAGATGGTGGATATCACGGTAAAGGCGCTCTGCGGTCAGCCCTTTAACCATGACGGGCAGGCCCGACAGATCCCTGATACGCTCCTCTACCCGCAGCCGATCCAACAGCCCCCGCCAGTGTGGTACGTTGTCAATTCGCTCAACACCGAGGCAGTCGCGGCCGCCGCGCGCCGGGGCTTCAACCTTTTTACGGGCACATTAGAGCCCATCTCAACGCTCACAAGCGTGCGCAGCCAGGTCGATGCGCTCGGCCTGAGCCATCCGACGCGCATCGCCACGCAACGTCCGATTTTTGTCACGCAATCAGAAGCAGAAGCCGAAGACATCGTCGAAGAAGCGCGCTGGAACGGGCGCGTGAGCGTGGCCATGCGCTATGAATTCGGAACGGTTGAAGCAGGTGTGGCGAGCGCGGCGAAACTGCCCGACGAACCAACGACGGCGCATGTTCTCGAGGATCACATGATCGCGGGCACGCCAGAGCGATGCATCCACCAGCTTGAGCGCATAGAGAAAGGGCTCGGCGTGGACACCTTTAATTGCAGCTTCTGGTTTGGCGACATGCCGCAAGACAAAGTGCTGTCATCCATGAACCTTTTTGCCGAAAAGGTCGCCCCCGCCTTTGGCGCGCCCCGGTCTTGAAGGCGGAGCTCAATCCGCCTCCCAGGCGAGCGCCAGAGTGAAGCCGGGCGGTGCAGCCTCAACTGAAAAACGCCAGCGCGACGGATCAATCTCGGCGGGCGCGCTGAGGATCGTTTGGCGGTCGGGATCGATGACAATCTCGGCAAAATCCAGCGCGAGCCCGAAGCCCGCGCCCTTTGCGAGCGCTTCTTTTGCGCACCAAAGCCGCGTAAGCGCGCGATTATCCCAGACGGCGGGGCCGTCTTTGCCGATCTCTTTTGGCGAGAAAACGCGACGCGCGAGATCATAGCTCGCCGCGCTGCGCTCAGCGGGCTCCGCATCAAGGCCCACCTCGCGGATCGTCGACACCGCGACGGCCACAAGCCCGTGGCAATGGGTGAGGTTAAAAAACGGGCCCCGCGCGCCGCTCGGCGTCAAGGCAAAGGGTTTGCCCCCCTTCTGCGGGACATCGAACAACCAAGCCTCTGGCGCAACCTCAGGCGAGACAGCGCTGAGAGCCCGCCGAAGAAGCGCATGCGCCTGCCCGTAACGCGCCCCGTCTTGGGGCCGGCGAAACCTTTGCATCCTCGCAAGCTCACCGGCAGACAAAATCGCCAAAGATCCACCTGAAGGGACGACCTCACGCTCAAAGGTGACGGTTATGTCGCTTGATCCTGGCAAATTTATTAGGTGCAATTATTCGGCCTTTTAGAGCTGCACAGCGCTTTTGACCTTGGAAGACAGCCAACTCGCCTACTGTTGTGCAGGCTGGCGGAGGCTGTGGGATTCGAACCCACGGGACGCTCTCACGCCCAACGGTTTTCAAGACCGCCGCATTCGACCACTCTGCCAAACCTCCGGTGGCGCTCGCATAGCCCGGCTTTGCGGCGCTGGCAATTGCGGCTGGCGCATTGAGATGAGGTTGCGCTTTGCAAATCGCCGAAAATTGGCTATCGTCATGGCAAGGGAAAAATCCCAACGTGACGAGCAGGCGGGCGTGTGGCACGCGCCCGGGTAAAAGCGCCGGTGAGAGCGCGAAGACGAGGCAAAGCAATGACACTGACCCTTCCTTTACGGACATGCGCCTTTGCAATGGTTGTTGCCCTCGCAGGCTGCGACGAGGCTGGCAACTTCATGCTCCTTCAAGGGCAAAACGCGGGCGCGCCCGAAGTGACGCGCGCGGCCTCGGCCACCAAGCTCGTCGAACGCGATGTGGAAGCGCCAGACGTCTTCCAGGTCAGCGAAGCCGGGCTTTGGGATGGGCGGCCTTCGCTCGGCGGTGTCTGGGTTGCTCATCCCGATGTGGCCGCGCCCGAGCGCGTCATCATCCGCAATGAAACCAGTGGCAAGTTCGTCATCGGCGCCCTCTTTCGGCGCGAGCGCGAAGCGCCGGGGCCCAAGCTTCAGGTTTCTTCAGACGCGGCCTCAGAACTTGGCATTCTGGCGGGAAGCCCGACGGCGCTCAGCGTGACGGCCCTGCGCCGCGAAGAAATCGCTGAGCCTGACGAGGCAGCGCTTGAGACAACCGAGGCGATGCCCGCGGCAGCCGAGATCGAAACAGCCGCCCTCGACGCTGATCCAACCGCCGATCCGATCGCGGCAGCAGCCGCCGCCATCGAGGCCGCCGCGCCCGCGCCGCGCCCGATCCCCGATGCACCGGCGGCGGCTGCGGCTCGCACCGCGACACCGGTCGCCGCCGCGCCGGCAACCAAGGGCGTCAAGCGGCCTTTCATCCAGATCGGCATCTTCAGCATCGAAGCGAATGCGCGGCGAACCGCCGACAAAATGCGCGCCTCGGGCATCATTCCGACCGTCTATGAGCAGGAATCACGGGGAAAAACCTTCTGGCGCGTGGTCGTCGGCCCAATCACCCGCGACGCAGATCGAAGCGAGGTCTTGAAAACCGTCAAATCCCTTGGTTTCAGTGACGCATATTTCGTGACGAACTGATCCCGGCGCGCAAGCTGGGGAGGAGTACATTGAGATGCTAATGCGCTGGGCTCTCCTCTTTTTCATCTTGGCGGGAATGGCCCACGGGCAGGCCTTCGACACGCGGGCAAGCGCTGCATTTGTGATGGATCAGGGCACCGGAACGGTGCTGCTTTCAAAGAATGCGGAAGACCCTCTGCCGCCCGCATCAATGTCAAAGCTGATGACGCTTTTTATGACATTTGAAGCCATCCAAAGGGGCACGCTGGCCATCGATGACGTCTTGCCGGTCTCCGAACATGCGGCCTCGTTCGGTGGCTCCACGATGTTTCTTGATCCGCGCGACCGCGTGAGCGTCGAGGATTTGATCCGGGGGATCATTGTTTTGTCGGGCAATGATGCCTGCGTGGTGCTCGCCGAGGCGCTGAGCCCAGACGGCACCGAGGCCGGCTTCGCGCGGATGATGACAGCGCGTGCGAGAGAGATCGGGATGACAACCTCAACATTCCAGAACTCGAGCGGGTGGCCTGCGGCGGGGCATCGGATGTCGATGCGCGACCTGGCTGTCCTCGCGGACCGGCTGATCAAGGACTTTCCGACCTATTACCCGCTCTTTGCCGAACGCGAGTTTCTCTTCGACGGGCGCGCGCCATCCAACACCCGCAACCGCAACCCGCTTTTGGGGCTGGGGATCGGTGCAGAGGGCCTTCCTCAGAAAGAACAGTTGGTGGTAATTGGCAATGATCCCCTGCGAACACGACTCGTTTGGCGCGTTTCATTGCTATCCAACAGGCTTGTCAGACTTCTGAGCCAGCC
>JBCCTH010000077.1:0-12255 GCA_039198835.1 Pseudomonadota bacterium
CCTGGGCGATCCTCACCGTGCTCATGATCGTGACGATGACGCTCTCGGACGTGCTCAACAACACCGCCACCACAATCGTTGCCGCCCCGGTGGGGATCGAGATGGCGCGCGCGCTCGGTGTCTCGCCCGATCCTTTCCTTATGGCGGTGGCCATCGCAGCGTCGGCCGCTTTCCTCACGCCCATCGGGCATAAGAACAACACGCTTATCCTCGGCCCCGGCGCTTACGGCTTTGGCGATTATTGGCGCATGGGGTTGCCGCTCGAAATCATCATCGTCGCCGTCTCGATCCCCGCGCTCCTCATCGTTTGGCCGCTTTAGACACGCGCCCCCCAGTCTTTCGTTCCGCCAAGCTCACTCAGCAGAAAATCGATGAACGCGCGCACTTTCGGTGAGACAACATGGGTGCTCGGATAAACAAGCCAAAGCGCCATTTCCTGGTCGAGCTCCCAGTCCGGCAAGACCCTGAAAAGCCGCCCCTCGGCTATATCCTTGGCCACGGCCCAAAGTGAGGTCAGGCAGATGCCCTGCCCGGTCAGCGCGGCGATCCGCTGGCTCTGGCCGTCATCGACGATCAGCCTCCCGCGCGCGGTTTTCGGGTCAAACAGCCCTTTCGCGCCGCCTGGCCCGCGCAGCGGTGCCGCGTCCTGACGGCCAAAGGCGATGAGACGGTGCCCGCCAAGATCGTCAGGCCCGCTCACACCGCCCGCCGCGGCGAGATAGCCCGGCGACGCGGCCAGGATACGCTGATCGTCGGCGAGTTTGCGCGCCTTCAGTGCCGAATCCGCGAGCATCATGTTGCGAAGCGCGAGATCGAAACTCGCCTCGATCGGGTTCACAGGCGCATCCGAGAGCTTAAGGTCGAGCGTGAGATCCGGGTGACGCGACTGAAAACGCGGCAATAGGGGGATGATGAAGGCCTGCGCGAAGCTCGACGGGGCCGCGAAACGCAGCGTGCCTTTGAGCGAAGGGCGCTCTTGACCAAGGGCCGCGCGCGCGGCGGCCTCCTGGGCCAATATCTCGCGCGCGAAGGGCAGGAACTCTTCGCCCTCCAGGGACAAAGACACCTTGCGCGTGGAGCGGTAAAGCAGCGTGACCCCCAGCCCCTCTTCGAGTTTGGCCAGCCGCGCGCTCGCGACCGCCGCGCCAAAGCCCAGGCTGCGGCCCGCCGCCGAGATGTTGAGCGTCTCTGCGGCACGCACGAAGAGGGCGATGTTCTGCGTGTCCATCTTTTATCCTGCTTTTCAAAAAACTGATGTAATAAAGCAGTTATTTACATAATTTTTCAAGTCAATAGGTCTGTCTCACACGCAAATCCGCGCCCGCCGCGACACGGTGCAGCGCCTTCAGGAGACACATGCATGCCCGCCTATTCCATCCTCGCCGTCACCCCATCCAACGATGAGTGGATCCCCGATTACCTGCCGAAGGCAAACGCGCTCGTCAAAAAACATGGCGGCAGCTATCTCGCGCGCACCGCCGAGCACGAACAGATCGAAGGCAAAGACACGCCCGCCGCGCTCCGCATCATCATCGCCTGGCCGTCTCGCCAGGCCGCCCTCGATTTCGAAAACGACCCTGACTACAAACCGCATCTCGACGCGCGGCTCAACGGCTCTTAAAGCTATCACTATCTGGTCGAGGCCAAGGACGATCTCGCCTGAGGGCTTCGGGCGGGCGGGTGCGACTTTGCGGAGCAAAGAGCGCCCGGGCCGCCCGATAGGTCAAACAAAGATCACAGGGGCCAGATGAACGGGATCAACGCCGAGGCGAGCATACCCACAGAGAGATTGAGCGGGATACCCACGCGCAGAAAATCGGTGAACTTATAGCCGCCGGGGCCGTAAACCAGCATGTTGGTCTGGTATCCGATAGGTGTGGCAAAGCTGCATGACGCGGCGATCATAACGGCCACCACAAGCCCCCTCGGGTCGATCCCGATAGCTTGGGCAAGCCCGATGGCGATGGGCGTGAGCACGACAGCCACCGCATTGTTCGAAACAGTTTCGGTCAAAAATGAAGTCAGCAGATAGACCGCCCAGACCACAAGGAAGGGCGGCAAATTCGCCAGCGCGGGCGCGATGGCGTCGACGATGAGGCGCACAGCGCCCGATGCCTCGAGCGCCGCCCCAATGGCCAGCATGGAAAAGATGAGCGCGAGAAGACGCCCGTCGATGAACGAAAACGCTTCATCGGCATCGATGCACCGCGTCACCAGAACGAGCGCCACAGCCAGAATGGCCAGCAAAAAAATCGGGGCGAGCCCCAGCCCCGCGCAGATCACAAGCCCCGCCAAAGCCGCCAGCACGATGGGGGCCTGGCTGCGCCGGTAGGCACGTTCATTGGGCTGGGTGATATCAACGAGGCCCATATCGCTGGCCAAGCGGCGGATATCCTCGGGCGCGCCTTCAAGGAGAAGCGTGTCGCCCACTTGCACGATCAGATCATCGAGCTGACGCCCGATATTCTGGGCGCGTCGATGCACCGCCAGCGGATAAACGCCATAGCGGCGGCGCAACCGCAGCGAGCCCAGCGACCGCCCCACCATGCGCGCGCCCGGAGAGATCAAGACTTCCACCGTCGAGGTCTGCACAGAACTAAGCTTGTCGACCATCTTGACGTCTTTAGACGCTTGCAGGCCCAGAAGCTCGGTCATCTCCGTGCGCAGCACCACGCGGTCGCCCGCCTCCAAGAGCACGCCCTTCAGATTGCGCCGGAGCGAGGCATCGCCGCGCAAAACGTCGACCAGGCGAACACCTTCCCGCTTGAAGAGATCGATCTGGCCCACATCGCGTCCGATCAGCGCCGAGCCTTCGGGCACAGCGACCTCGGTGAAGAATTTCATCTTCGAGCGGTCGGATAACATCATCGCCATGCTGTCACGCACCGGCAAAAGCGCAGGGGCCAGATAGCGCAGATAGATCATCCCCCAGGCCACAAGCACGATCCCGAGAGGGGTCACCTCGAAAATCGAAAATGGCGCGAGCCCCTGATCGCGCGCGACACCGTCAACCAGGAGGTTGGTGGATGTGCCGATGAGCGTGAGCGTGCCGCCCAGGATCGCGGCATATGAAAGCGGGATAAGCACTTTCGAGGCCGCAAGCCCCAGAGTGCGTGCGAGCTGAACAAAGACCGGGATCATCACGACGACAACCGGCGTGTTCGAGACAAATGCCGAGGCGATGATCACAAACCCCATGAGCAAAACCACAGCGATCACCGGGCGCGATTTCGCCTGCCCGTCAGCATAGACCGTGAACGCATGGAGCGCGCCGGTGCGCACGAGCGCCCCCATGAGGATGAACATCGCCGCGATTGTCCAAGGCGCGGGGTTTGACAGAACGCCAAGCGCCGCCTCATAGGGCAAAACGCCGAGGCCCAGCAGCACAGCCGCTCCGGTGATCGCCACGACCTCAGTGGGGAAGATCTCGCGCACGAAAAGCGCGAACATGGTGGCCACGACAGCCAGTGCCACCACCGCCTGCCCGCCCGGCCCCAATCCCATAAGCTCGATCATGCTTTTCCCCAGCATTTTGGCGAGCATTGCCTATGGCGCGGGGTCGTGCAACTCCCCCGCGCCCGGTCTCGGCTGAACCAGCGCCATCCCCGCAAACATCAAGACCAGAGACGCCCAAAGGAAAGGCGAATAGCCTTCGCCCAAAAGGAGCATCGCCCAAACGACACCGAAGCCCGTCACAAGATAACTCACCTGAACGGCAAATGTCGGCCCTGCGCGCGACACCAGCCAGACATAAGTCGTGTAAACAATCGCGTGGATGAGCGCCGAAGCGATGATCGCGATATCGGGCGCGCCCCACTCAGCCGCCGGATTAACCCATTGCCCGGTCAACAAAACAAGCGGGACGGCGATGAGCGTGCCCAAGAGCGACGCCCCGAAAAGCGCCTGGATCGGATCAAGACCAGCCAGACCGAAGCGCGCCACAAGATTGCCCTCCCACGCATAACAAAGTGGCGCGATCAGAGCGACAAAGACCCACCCCACCACTGACCGATCCGGCAAGCTCGCATCGGGCACGACGATCAAAAGAACCCCCGCAAGGCCCAAAAGGAGCCCGAGAAGGCGCAAAAAGCTCAAGCGGTCGAGACCCAAGAAAAGAGCCACCGGAAACGCCATCATCGGGACAAGCGACAACAGGACCGACATCAACCCCGATTGAAGATAGACCACCGCCTGGTAAGACGCCGAATTTGGCAGAAGCGTCCCGATGAGAGCGATCATGAGATAAACGCGCAGCGGGCCACGCCCCATGGGCATCCCCTTCCCGCGCAGGAGGTTCACCGCCCCCAACACAATCGTCGAGACCGCCAATTGCCAAAAAATGAGGCCGAAGGGCTGATAGCCGGTGCGCACCGCGATCTTGGCCAGCGGCTGCGTGATGCCCCATCCCGCGCCGAGAACGATGAGGATCGCCGTAAAAAAGAGGATCCGCTGCGGAGCGCGGTCTTGGGCCAGGGTCATGGGGCCGGCCCTTCGGGTTTGAGGCGCCCGCCCTGGCGCACAGGCGTCATCGCTATCGCCTGGCCGGTCATATCATCGGTTTCCACAAAGACCCCGGCCAGCGTCGCTTCGCCCAGCGCCGGCGTGAACCGCCCTTTTGGCATGCCGGTCAAAAAGCGGCGCATCGGTTCGCCCGGCTCCATGCCGATAACCGATTGATAATCGCCGCACATGCCCGCATCGGTGAGATAGGCTGTGCCTTTGTCCATGATCTGCGCGTCGCCGGTGGGCACATGCGTATGGGTGCCGACAACGAGGCTCGCGCGCCCATTGGCGAAATGCCCCATCGCCATCTTTTCAGATGTGGCCTCGGCATGAACATCAAGGAGCGCCGCGGCCACATTCCCCCCGATCTTGTGACGGCCAAAGACGGCATCGACCGTGGAAAAGGGGTCATCGAATGGCCGCTTCATGAAGACCTGCCCCAGAACCTGCGCCACCAAGACCTTGCGACCGCGCGTCGCCTCGAAAATCGCCGCGCCGCGCCCCGGCGCGCCCTTGGCGTAATTGAGCGGGCGGATGATGCGCGGTTCTTTCTCAATGAACCCCAGCATATCCTTTTGGTCGAAAGCGTGGTCGCCCAGCGTCAGGCAATCACACCCGGCATCAAGAAGCGCGCGGGCGTGATCAGCGCTGAGCCCGGCTCCGCCCGTTGCGTTTTCCGCGTTGACACAAACGAAATCGAGCCGCCACTCCTGGCGAAGGTTTGGGAGCTTTTCGATGATGGCCGCACGGCCGGCGCGGCCCATCACATCGCCCAGAAAAAGAATGCGCATGAGCGTGAGGTAGAGCGATTAACCGGCAAAGGGAAGGCCGCGAAAGCGCGCCCGCCCACCTCCCCGCCACGCTGCGCTCGCGCCGCCGGTGGCGCCGCTTCGCGGCGAGGCGCTTTTTTCCGATGCCCGTCACGGTGGCGAGGTTCAGATGCCCCAGGCGGGCGGAGCGGAAGAAAAGTGAAGCACGGGGCCCGCACCTTCATTTTTCCATAAAAACTCCCCCCGGAGGGTCGGGCCTGTCATCTGGCCAAAGGGTCAGAGGCAGGGCGCGGCACGATGCAACGCGTCTGTGTCACAACAAGATCAAGGGGCGCGTCGTTGGGCTCCTTGGGAAGGGCATCGGCCTCTTGGGCCGCGAAAGCGTAGCCGACCGCCAGAATGGCGCGCTCGGCGCGCAGCCGTTCCAGCGTCCGATCATAAAAGCCGCCGCCATAACCCAACCGCCCGCCCGAGCGATCGAAGGCGACGAGCGGCACGATGATGATCTCAGGCACAAGAAATTCAGGGTCGGCGGGGATGCGCGCTTTGAAAGGGCCGTCCACGAGGGGCATGTCGGGCGTCCAGCGCGCAAACCTAAGAGGCCGGCCCGCGGCCTCAATGACGGGGATCGCCACCGGGCCATGGAGGGCGGCCTCCGCCATGGCGGGGAGAGGGTCGATCTCGGAGTTGATGGGCATGTATCCGGCGATGCATTTGCCCCTGTGGTCTGTCAAAAACTCCATGAGCCGCGCGGATTGGCCGGGCCCCGCGCGCCCATGGGCCACTTTCCTGCGTGCAAATGCCGCTTTGCGCGCGGCGGCTTTCGCCTCAGCCACGCTCACAGGAGCACCACTGCCGCAAGGCCCAGAAAGGCAAAGAAACCGACGACATCGGTGACAGTGGTCACAAAAGCGCCCGAGGCAAGGGCCGGGTCGATCCCGAGCCGCTCCAGCGCCACGGGGATGATCGTGCCCGCAAGGCCCGCCACCACGAGGTTGATCACCATCGCCGCCGCGATCACCGCGCCAAGCGCGGGGGAGCCGAACCAAAGAATGCCGACAACGCCCATCACGACCGCGAAGATAACCCCGTTGACGAGCCCCACGAGGCATTCGCGCCGGATCACGCGCCAGACATTGGCGCCTGTCAAATCCTTGGTCGCGATTGATCGCACCGCGACGGTGAGCGATTGCGTTCCCGCATTCCCACCCATCGAGGCCACGATCGGCATCAGCACGGCGAGCGCCACGATCTGAGCAATCGCCATCTCGAATTGCGCGATCACGAGGGAGGCGAGGATCGCCGTGATAAGGTTGACAAAAAGCCAGGGGAAGCGGCGTTTTGTCGTCGCGATGACCCGGTCCGTGAGCGAGCCTTCCTGCACGCCCGCGAGGCGCAAAATATCTTCTTCGGCTTCCTCGCCCAGCACGAACATGGCGTCATCGATCGTTATCACGCCGACAAGACGCTCATTTTCGTCAATAACCGGCGCGCTGATCAAATGATATTGGTTGAACGCGTAAGCGACCTCTTCTTCATCCTGGTCCACCGGGATGGTGCGAAAGCTGTCTTCACGAATGTCTTTGAGTTTGACCGCGCGCTTTGATCCCAAAAGCCGCCCGAGTGTGACATATCCCGTGGGCCGCATGCGCGGATCGACGAGGATCATGTGATAGAATTGCTCTGGCAAATCCTCGGAAGCGCGCAAGAAATCAATCGCCTCACCCACATCCCAATGCTCGGGCGCCATGACGACCTCGCGCTGCATCAGGCGGCCCGCTGACTCCTCCGGATAGGCCAGGGATTGCTCCACAACCACCCGGTCGGCATCGTCCAGCGCCTCAAGGATCGCCTCTTTTTGCGGCTCCTCGAGATCTTCAAGAATGTCGACCACATCATCGGATTCAAGATCGCGCACCGCCTCGGAAAGAACGCGCGCGGGCAGGAATTCGATGATTTCCTCGCGTACCCCCTCGCTGATTTCAGAGAGCACGTCGCCATCGATGATATCGGCGGCAAGAACCAGAAGCTCGCGCCGCGGGCCGGTATCGATCTGTTCGAGGAGATCGGCGATATCGGCCGGATGAAGCGGCTCAAGGAGCGCATCAAGGCGCGCGCGGTCGCCCGAGGCCATCGCCAGCCTGACCTGGGGCGCCAGGCGATTGTCTAAATCATAGCCATCCTGCGGATCATCTTCCGTGATTTCTGGATCGATCTCGGCCATGGCGCGCTCCGCGATTGTGGCTGGCGGGCCAGCCCTCTAGGCACGGGATATGACCAAACACCTTCTTCTTGGCCAGACCTTAGCGTTCGATGGCAACCCCTTCACCGCCCCCTGGCAGGACGTGACGCAACTTTCATCAAGCGGCGCGGTTCTCGTCGAAGACGGCCGCATCATGGCCGTCGGTCAACCCACTGATCTCTTGGCCGAACACCGCGACGCCACTCTCGTCGATTATGGCGGGCATCTCATCTTGCCCGGCTTTGTCGATGCCCATGCCCATTATCCCCAGACCGCCATGATCGCTTCCTGGGGCAAGCGGCTGATCGACTGGCTCAATGAGTATACCTTCCCTGAAGAAACCCGCTTTCAAGAGCCGGGTTACGCGCGCGACATCGCAGGGCGCTATCTCGATCTCTTGCTCGCCCATGGCACGACTAGCGTCTGCACCTATTGCACCACCGCGCCCGCCTCGGTCGAGGCCATCTTTGAAGCCGCCGAAGCGCGCGGCATGCGCATTCTGGCGGGCAAGACCTGCATGGATCGCAACGCCCCGGCCCCGCTGACCGACACCGCAACCCGCGCCTATGATGAAAGCAAATCGCTTTTGGAGCGTTGGCATGGCAAGGGCCGCGCGGGCTATGTGATCACACCGCGCTTCGCGCCCACCTCAAGCGCCGCGCAGATGGAGGCGCTCGGCGCGCTCTGGGCCGAGCACCCCGATTGCCTGATGCAAACCCATCTCTCTGAACAACGCGAAGAGATCGCCTGGGTGAAAGAGCTTTTCCCCGATGCCCGCGATTATCTCGATGTTTATGAGCGCTTTTCGCTCGTGGGAGAGCGGGCGCTTTTTGGCCATGCGATCCACCTGGAGGCGCGCGAGATCGACCGGCTGCGCGACCTCGGCGCGGCTCTCGTTCACTGCCCGACATCCAACACCTTCATCGGCTCGGGCCTGTTTGACATGGGCCTTGCGCGCCAGGGTCTCCGCGTGGGGCTGGCCACCGATACAGGCGGCGGCTCATCTTTCTCGATGTTGCGCACGATGGCCGCGGCCTATGAGATCGCGCAATTACGGGGCACCGCGCTCCACCCCGCGCAGCTCTTGTGGCTGGCGACAGAAGGCTCGGCGCAGGCCTTGCATCTCGGCGGCAAGATAGGGCGGCTCGCCGCCGGCGCAGAGGCAGATATCACCGTGCTCGATCTTGCCTCGACTGCCGCCCTGGCCCAGCGCCATGCCCATGCGCGCGACCCCTGGGAGGCGATCTTTCCCACGATCATGATGGGCGATGACCGCGCGGTTGCCGATGTCTGGGTTGCGGGAAAGCGGCGCGGCTAGCTGTCGCGCGCCACAAAGCGGGGCGGCTCATGGGCCGCGATCTCGGGGGGCGTTTCATCAAAACGGGCGATCATCACCCGCGCTGAATGCGCCGCTGGCCCCTGGCTCCAGTCCGAGCTTCTTTTATCATGGGTGAGGACATTGGGGTTACCGTGGCGGCAATCGCCCTTGTCATCGGGGTCATACCAAGCGCCCGTCCACAAAAAGAGCGCGCCCGGCGCGATATCATCGGTGACCGACGCGCCCGCGAGACACGCCCCCCGTTCATTGGAAAGGCGCACGATGTCGCCGTCGCGTATCCCATGGGCGGCGGCGTCAAGCGGGTTGATCAAGACCGGCTCGCGCCCCCCGATCTTGGCCTCCAGGCTCAGCGCGCCGTTGTCAAATTGCGAATGAAGCCGCGTGCCGGGCTGACCTGACAAGAGTGCCAGGCTCCCTTCAGGCGCGGGGTCGCGGGGCGCGTTCCAGGTCGCGTGGCCCGCGCAGTCGGAAAGGTCAAACCCGGCCACCACCGGCGAAAAGAGCGCGATCTTGCCCGAAGGCGTCGGGCGGGGATGCGCCTCCGGATCTTGCCGGAAGCCCGCCAGAAAGACCTGCCCCGCGCGCCCCTCATCGAGCGTGAGAGGCCCGCCGGCGATGAAATCCTCCCAAGGGGGGAGCGCATGGCCCGCTTTTTGGGCACTATCGCGTGTCTCTTGCCAAAGGCGTTTGAGCCAACCCGCTTCGCTCAAACCCTCGGTGAAGGCCTGCTTGAGCCCCAACCGGCCCGCGAGAGCGCTCAATATCGCATATTCCGTGCGGGCCTGCCCCGGCGGCGCGACGCTCTTTTGCATCGGAACAAGCACATTGTCCGATTTTCCAGCCCCGAAATCCTCGCGCTCGGCGGCGGCCGCCACCGGTAACACGAGATCGGCATGGCGGGCGGTGGCCGTCCAGTTGATTTCATTCACGGTGATGAAGTCAGGCTCTTTGAAGGCCCTACTCAAGCGTTTGAGATCTTGGTGATGGTGAAAGGGGTTTCCGCCTGCCCACCACACCATGCGCGCATGGGGCAGCACATGCTCTGCGCCGTCATGGCGATAGGGCGCGCCGGGCGACAACAGCATCTCTGCGAGCATCGCCACCGGGATCGATGTTTTCACCGGGTTCGTGCCTTGCGGGAGCGCCGCCCAGCGGAAGGGGCGCTCCACCGCGCCGACATGGCCGTTCACAGCATATCCGATGCCGTATCCCCCGCCCGGCAGACCGATCTGGCCCAGAAGGCTCGCCAGAGTGACACAGGCCCAGAGCGGCTGCTCGCCCCAATCGGCGCGTTGCAGGCTCGCGGCGCAGGTGATGAACGTGCGCCCTTTGGCCATTGCGCGCGCGAGATCGCGGATCTGATCAGGTGCGAGCCCGGTGATCGCGCTTGCCCATTGCGCGCTTTTGCGCAGGCCGTCGGCGCGCCCGTCGAGATAGGCGGCAACGGTCTCGAAGCCGCTGGTGTAGCGCGCAAGAAAGGCGCGGTCATGGCGCTCTTCTTCGATGAGCGTCTGACAGAGCGCGAGCATGAGGGCGGTATCTGTCCCTGGTTTGACGGGCATCCAGGCCGCGCCAAGGGCTGCATCCATATCGCGCCTGAGCGGGCTCACATTGATAAAGCGCACGCCCCGCTCCCGGCAACGCTTGAGCGCCCCAAAGAGGAGATGGCGCGAATTGCCGCCATCGCAGATCTGCATGTTGCGGCCCGCAAGCCCGCCAAAAGAGACAACCAGATCAGCGTGCTCGGCGATGTTGTCCCACCGCGTTGCCTCCACGAGGTGGTCGCGGAACGCGCCGCCAACGATATGCGGCATAGCCACCAGCGCAGCTTGATAGCTATAATTGCCGTGGCTCGAGACAAATCCACCGAAGCAGTTGAGAAAGCGTTTGAGCTGGCTTTGGGCATGGTGAAAGCGCCCCGCGCTCGCCCAGCCATAGGAGCCCGCAAAGAGGCTCTCATTGCCATGGCGTTCCTTGAGGGTGGTGAGTTCGCGCGCCAGCAGCTCAAGCGCGGCCTCCCAGCTCAGTTCGACAAACGCATCGCGCCCGCGCCCCGCCCCGCCATCACCCGCAAGCCACCCGCATCGGATGGCGGGCCGCAGCACCCGCGCGCGCCCGGTCAGCGACGCGGCAAGATTTGCATCAAGATCCGAAGGAGCCGGGTCCAGGGGATGGGGGTCAATATGGGTGATACGGCCATTGCGGGCATGGACGATGCCAATGCCCCAGTGGTTTGAAGTCAGCTTTTGGGCGCTGCGTTCCATGCCGCTTTCCATGCCGCCCGGGCCCTCAAATGACGTTCGGGAAGCGTGGCAGAGCCAGCGAGGCCTGTCATCATCTTTCGCCCGCCCTGAGCCGCGCGACACCCGCCCGTTGCGCCTTGAGCGCGCCTTCAAGATCAAAGCTCACAATCTGCCCATCGCGCACAATCTGGCGGCCCTCGACGAAAAGATGGCTGACGCGGCGCGGCCCGGCCAGAAGGAAGGCGGCCGGGTCCCAGCTTCCGGCGGTGTCCACGCCGCTTATATCCCAAAGCGCGATATCGGCGCGCATCCCCACTTTGAGCTGCCCCAGATCGTTGCGCCCCAAAACCCGCGCGCCGCCGCGCGTCGCGATCGCAAGCGCTTCTCTTGGGCCCATCGCGCCCGCACCCGAGACAAGCCTTTGCAAAAGCATGGCCTGGCGCGCCTCATCGACGAGCGACCCCGCATCATTGGAGGCAGAGCCATCCACTCCGAGCCCAACAGGCACGCCCGCATCGCGCATCGCGCGAATGGGCGCGACGCCCGAGGCAAGGCGGCAATTTGAGCAGGGGCAATGGGCAACCCCGGTCCCCGTTCGGGCAAAGAGCGCGATCTCTTGCGCATCGAGCTTCACGCAATGCGCATGCCAAACATCTTCGCCAACCCAGCCCAGTTCTTCGGCATAATCGCCCGGACGGCAGCCAAAATTCTCGAGCGAATAGGCGATATCTTCGTCATTCTCCGCCAGGTGCGTGTGCATCATCACGCCTTTGTCACGGGCCAGGAGAGCCGCATCGCGCATGAGCTCACGGCTCACCGAGAAGGG
Source organism: Pseudomonadota bacterium (assembly GCA_039198835.1). Classification (GTDB taxonomy): domain Bacteria; phylum Pseudomonadota; class Alphaproteobacteria; order Rhodobacterales; family Rhodobacteraceae; genus Shimia_B. The sequence continues at coordinate 11,924 of JBCCTH010000077.1, forward strand.
CGAACAGGGGGCAACGCCCACGCGCACCATCGCGCCGTCGCGCCCATCGTGGAAGGCATCGATGACGCGGATCGCATCCTCAAGGATCGCGCCCTCGTCTTCGACAAGGCTGTCGGGCGGCAGGCCACCGGCGCTTTCCCCGATCGACATCGCGCCGCGCGTCGGGTGAAAGCGCAGCCCCACATCGCGCGCGGCAGCGATGGTATCGTCAAGGCGCGCGCCATTCGGATAAAGGTAAAGATGGTCCGAGCTAAGCGTGCATCCCGAAAGCGCAAGTTCCGCCAAGCCGATCTGGGCTGAGACGAAAAAGTCACCCGGCGTCATCCGCGCCC
>JBCCTH010000078.1:0-12209 GCA_039198835.1 Pseudomonadota bacterium
CATATCCGCGCGCAAGCCAATCGTCGGGCCCGCGCCCTTGCCTTCGATGATCGCCACCACCCCGGATGTGGCAATGCCCTCTTCGATCTCGTCAACGCCAAACTCCTTGAGCCGCTCGACAACAAAAGCCGCCGTCTGATGGCACTCAAAGCCCAGTTCCGGGTTTTGATGCAGATGACGCCGCCAGGTTTTCATCTCTTCGGCGAAGTCGGCGATCCGGTTGACGATAGGCATAAGCTTCCCTCCTATCTCCACGAGACCAGACAAGGGGCAAAGACGCAATGGCAGACGATCTGATCCATGATCCCGAGGGCGGCATGCCCCGCCTCATTGAGATCATGCGCCGCCTGCGCGATCCCGGCACTGGCTGCCCTTGGGATATCGAACAAACCTTCTCCACCATCGCGCCTTACACGATCGAAGAGGCCTATGAAGTCGCCGATGCCATCGCGCGGCAAGACTGGCCTGAGCTTGAGGGCGAACTGGGCGATCTGCTTTTGCAAACCGTCTATCACGCGGCCATCGGGGAAGAGCAGGCGCTCTTTTCCTTCAATGCCATCGTGGCGCGGATTTCTGACAAGATGGTTGCTCGGCACCCCCATGTTTTCGGCGAGGAAAGCCGCGATAAATCAGCCGAACAGCAAACCCGGGATTGGGAGGCCTTAAAGGCAAAAGAGCGCGCTGGAAACGCCCAGAAAGGCGCGCTTGACGGCGTGGCGCTCGGCCTGCCCGCTTTGTTGCGCGCGCTCAAACTCCAAAAGCGCGCTGCCCGTGTTGGCTTTGACTGGACAGAGATCGAAGATGTTTTGGCCAAAGTCACCGAGGAGCTGGGCGAGCTCAGCGCTGCGCGCGCCGCCAAGAACGCCGACGAGATCGAAGATGAATTCGGCGATCTTTTGTTCGTCATGGTCAATGTGGGGCGGCATCTCGGGGTTGATGCCGAGGCAGCACTCAGGCGGACGAATGCCAAGTTCACGCGGCGGTTTTCCTTCATTGAAGAGACCCTCGCCAGAGACGGCAAAACGCCATCAGAGGCGAGCCTTGAAGAAATGGATGCGATCTGGGCGCGCGCCAAGGAGAGCGAGGCTTGAGCGGCGCGCGCAACGATCGCGCGCGCAGCATCACCGCGTATCGGCACCTCACAGCCGAGATAATGCCGGCCCTCGCACCGGCGCGCGGTTGGCCCGTTTCAGACGATCATTGCTTTCAAAGGATCGTTCTCGATACGATTTGCGGCGGCGTCTGGTATGATCACATCGCCAAACCCGGCTATCAAACAATGCCTGCCAAAATGGCCGCCGCGGCGCACAAGCTCTGTGAAGATATCATCGCCGGGCGCGAGGATCTCATCGCGCTCAACGCGCAATCGCTGGCCTGGCGGCGGGAGCGGCGCGCCCTTGAAGCGAAAAAAGCGCGCGATACGTCTCGCCCATGCCCAAGCGCACCTCGCCAAAAGACGCTCGATCTGTAGATGTGGCCGATGATATCGAAGAGCTGGTCACCGATAAACGCCAGGGCTGGCGGGGGTCACCCGCGAAAGCCCGCAGGCGTCAGCGTCGTTACAAAAAGCAACTCACCGATGAAATCGCGCGCTTGGCGCAGGGCCAGGAAGAGAGCGACCTGACCTAAGTTGGGCCTTCCCGCGCCTCGCGGGCCGTGCCCCCCCTAGACTTCTGGGCACAAACGGCCCACCTGAGAGCGATGCGCAAGATCATTATCGACACAGATCCAGGCCAAGATGATGCGGTTGCCATTCTGCTGGCTCTCGCCTCTCCTGAAATCGAGGTTTTGGGGATCACAGCCGTGGCAGGCAATATCCCGCTTTCGCTGACGGCCAAAAACGCCCGCATCGTCTGCGAATTGGCAGGCCGACCCGATGTAAAGGTCTTTGCCGGGTGTGACAGGCCGCTCGCGCGCAGTCTTGTGACGGCGGAGCATGTCCATGGCGAGACCGGGCTCAACGGCACAGAGCTCCCCGACCCGACAATGCCACTTCAGGATATGCACGCAGTCGATTTCATCATCGAGACGGTGCGCGCTCAAGAGGGGGTCAGCATCTGCCCCATTGGCCCGCTCACCAATATCGCAACGGCGCTGCAACGCGCGCCTGACATCGCCGGGCGCATCGAAGAGATCGTTTTGATGGGTGGGGCCTATTTCGAGGTTGGCAACATCACGCCCGCAGCCGAATTCAACATCTATGTCGATCCGGAAGCCGCCAAGATCGTCTTTTCAAGCGGCGTGAAGCTGACCGTCGTGCCGCTCGATCTGTCGCATAAAATGCTCACGAGCGCGGCCTGGATCGCCGAAATGCGCGCCCTCAACACACCCGTCGGCAGCGCCGTCGCGGGGTGGACAGACTTTTTCGAGCGCTTCGACGTCGCGAAATACGGGTCAGCGGGCGCGCCGCTTCATGACCCCTGCACGGTTGCCTATCTCATTGATCCAACCCTCTTTTCCGGGCGGCACATCAATGTGGAGATCGAAGTTGATAGCCCGCTCACGCGCGGCATGACTGTCGCGGATTGGTGGGGCGTGACAGACCGGCCCAAAAATGCGCTCTTTCTCGGCGACGGTGACCGCGCACGGTTTTTCGCGCTCCTCACAGAGCGGCTGGGGCGCTTATGAGCACGCGCACCTCTCTTCACAGGGCGGGCCCCGATGACCACGCGATCCTCGCGCGGCTCGTGGCCGATTTTCACGCTGAAGAGCAGATCGACACCGATGAGCGCCACCGCCAGCGCGGCATGCGCCCGCTTTTAGAGGGCTCGCCCCATGGGGAATTCTTCCTTCTGGGGCCAAAGCGCGCGCCGGCGGGATATGCTCTCGTCTGCTATGGCTGGTCGCTCGAATATGGCGGGCTCGATGCCTATCTCGATGAGTTTTATCTGCGCCCGGGCGTCCGCAACCGCGGCATCGGGAGCGATGCGCTCCATGCGATCGCGCAATATCTCACTGCCAAAGGCGCGCTAGCCCTCGCGCTCGAAGTTGATTTCGACAATGAGGCAGCGCTGCACACCTACACAAAACTCGGCTTTGTGGCCCGTGGCCGCTACGGGCTCATGGTGAGGACGCTGACATGATCGCCTTTGATAACTCTTACGCCCGCCTGCCCGCGCAGTTTTTCTCGCGCCTCGCGCCGACGCCGGTTCGCGCGCCTGAATTGCGCACCTGGAATGACGCGCTTGCAGAGAGCCTCACGCTCCCGTCCTGGAGCGAGACCGAGCGCGCTGCGATCTTTGGGGGAAACGCGCTGCCTGACGGGGCCGAGCCTATCGCGGCGGTTTATGCGGGCCATCAATTCGGCAACTGGAACCCCCGGCTCGGCGACGGACGGGCCATTCTTCTGGGCGAAGTGATCGATGGGGCGGGCAACCGGCAGGACATTCAGCTCAAAGGCTCTGGCCCCACACCCTATTCGCGCAGCGGCGACGGGCGCAATTGGGTGGGCCCGGCAATGCGCGAATATCTCGTGAGCGAGGCGATGGCCGCGCTCAACATTCCCACCACGCGCGCGCTGGCTGTGGTCACAACGGGCGAAACGGTTCTGCGCGACGCGCCGCTGCCAGGCGCGATTGTCACGCGCGTCGCGCCCTCGCACATCCGCGTTGGCAGCTTTCAATATTTCGCGGCGCGCCGGGATGAAGCTTCGCTCGAAGCGCTCACCGCGCATGCCATCGCGCGCCACTATCCCGGGGCCTCAGGCCCCGCCGAGCTTCTTGAGGCGGCTGTAAAAGCCCAGGCAGAGCTCATCGCGCGCTGGATGGCCGTGGGATTTATCCACGGCGTGATGAATACCGACAACGCACATATCGCGGGCCTCACCATCGATTACGGCCCCTGTGCCTTCATGGATCGCTACGATCCCGCCAAGGTCTTTTCCTCCATCGACCATGGGGGGCGCTATGCTTATGCAAATCAACCCCAGATCGCGGCCTGGAACATGGCGCAATTCGCCACCGCGCTTTTGCCTCTCATGCCCGAAAGAGACGCGGCCATCGAGGAGTTCACCGAGATCGTCAACGGCTTTGCGCCCGCCTATCAAGCCGCCTGGCGGCGTGCGTTTGGCGGCAAGCTCGGTCTCGCCACGGTGAGCGATGAAGATGTTGATCTGATCAGCGATCTTCTGATGATGATGGCCGAGACGCTTTCAGATTTCACAAATACTTTCAGCGCATTGACAGCGCATGCTGATGTTGGCGACCTGGCAAATCACCCGCGTTACCGCGCCTGGGCCGAGGCGTGGCACGCACGCGCGCCCGATGCCGCGCTCATGGCCAGCGCGAACCCCGCGATCATCGCGCGCAATCACCTCGTGGAGGCCGCGATTCAATCCGCCGTGTCTGACGATTGGCGGCCGTTTCAGGCGCTCAACGCCGCGCTCGCGCACCCTTTTGAGCGGCCGGCCGAGCCCCATTTCACCGCGCCGCCCACACCCGGCGAGGAAGTCTTTCAAACCTTCTGCGGGACCTGACGCGGACGCCAGTTGATCAAAACCAGCCCCAAAGACACCAGCAAGAGCGCGCCCAAGAGGTTCGCGCCAACCTCTTCTCCAAGAAGAAGCGCGCCCAGCAACACGCTGAACACAGGCGATAAAAAGCTGAAAGAGGCGACCGACGTCGCCGGATAGATCTTGATCAGCCAAAACCAGAACAAAAACCCGAACGAGGCGATTGCGACGATCTGAAAGGCCAGCGCAGCCACATGCACCAGTTGCAAATCACGCAGCAACGGGCCGAAAAAGAGCGCGCCCACGAGCAACACCGGGATCGACAGGAAGACCTGCCAGAAGAGTTGAACTTCAGCAGGTAAATCTCTGACGTTGCTTCCTTTTACAATGATGAGGATCGACGCCCAGCCGATCGACGCGCCCAGCGCGCAGAGATCGCCCGCAAGCGAGCCGCCTGCCACAGTCTGCCCATCAAGGATCGCCCAAGCCATGCCCGCAAAGGCCACAGCGAGCCCAGCCGCCTTGAGCGCGGAAATGCGCTCGCCCAAAAAGAGCCGCGCACCGAGGGCCGCCCAAACCGGCATCGCATAAAAGATCACCGACGCCCGGCTCACACTCGTGAGATCAAGCGCCGTGAAAAGGAAAAGAAACTCAGCGCCAAATATCGCCCCCATCAGCGCGGCTGTGGGCCACATCTGGCGCGGTAAAGCGGCGCTCAACCCGCGATATGTGAGCCAAATCCAAAGGATGAGCGCAGCGCCCAGCGAACGAAGCGCGGCCATGAAAACTGGCTGCCAGCCATCGCCGCCCACCGCGATCACCACCTGATTGAACGCCAGAAGGAGCGCGAAGGAAACGAGCGAGACAGTGCCGAACGTATCGAGATGCTCTTTTCTCTGCATGCCCCTGCGCTGGCGAAAGCCAGCTCGAAAGTCAATGCCAAGGGCTTGAGACAGCGCGGCGAGATCGTTACTTCGTTTTCAAACGGGGAAGACCATGGCCGACACCATTATTGAGCGTTGCGAAGACAAAGGCCTCCGCATGACCGAGCAGCGCCGCGTCATCGCCACCGTCCTTGAAGACGCCCACGATCACCCCGATGTCGAAGAGCTCTATACCCGCGCGTCGCATGTTGATCCGCGCATCTCGCTGGCCACGGTCTATCGCACGGTCAAGCTTTTTGAAGAGGCCGGTATCCTTGAGAAGCATGAGTTTGGCGATGGCCGCGCGCGCTATGAAGATGCGGACCGCGATCACCATGATCACCTCATCGATCTGAGCACCGGTGAGGTGATCGAGTTCGTCGATTCCGAGATCGAGGCGCTCCAGGTCAAGATTGCCGAGCGGCTGGGCTTTGATCTCAAGGGGCACAGGCTCGAGCTTTATGGACGGCGCAAGCCGTAGGCGCGCGGCCTGCCCCGTCAGTTGAGCAATATGATAAAAACAAAAAGGCTCCAAAAGAGGAGCATCAGATGATTGGATTGCGCCCATTGGTGGCAATACCAGTAGGCGAAATAGTTCCCACCGATGACGAAAGCCGCCCAGATCGAGGCAAAGTAGGCCACGCTTAAAAGCGCCGCGCCGGTGGCGAAAGCGCTCCCCGCAAGGCCGATGCTTGCTAGCGCGAGCAAAATCACCGAGGCGCTCAGCGCCATGGCTGCCACCGTTTCCGCCAGCCGGATCGCACGAAACATCAGCCGGATCGTTCCGGCATCCTCGATCCGCCGATGGGCCAAAAGCGCGAACTCGTCGGGAAATTCGCGCGCCATCGCGTCAAATCGGACGACAACGGCAACCGCATCTTCATTGAGCTTGGGGTGACGCCAATTATCGGCGACGGCCACGATCATCCAGGCCGCAAGGCCCAGGACCAAAAGCGCATCCAGCGCCAGTAACAATCCTTCCATCCTCTCCCCCTCTTCGCCGGTCGCCCGCAGGCTGAGCGGGCCAGCGCGCGAAAGCAATGCGAAATCGCCCCCCAGCGCGCAGGGCGCGCATGCGCGACCATCAAGATGCGCATTCGCTGGGCAGCCTCCCGGCGCTGGACGTCTCAGGATCGAAGGCGTATGGCCCGGGTTGGCGGGCGGGCGAATTTGCGCAGCAAAGAGCGCCGTCCGGCACCCCGATGAGCAAGGCAATCGTGATGAACCACACTCTGAAAGGCATCGCCTACATGGTGATCGCCATGGCCGGGTTCGCGGTCTCCGATGGCTTCCTCAAGGAACTGACCGAGACCATTCCGGCGGGCCAGCTCCTCGTGATTTTCGGGGTTCTCGGCGGCGGGCTCCTGGCTCTCGTCTCGCTCCTACGCGGTGCGCCGCTTTATGGGCCCTGGCTTTTTCAGCCGCTTTTTCTGGCCCGCCTGCTGACAGATATGCTCGCGGCCGCCGGCGTCGTGTCAGCCTTCGCGCTCGCGCCGCTTTCGCTCGTTTCGGCGATCATGCAGGTCTCGCCGCTGATCGCCGCGCTCGCGGCAGTCTGGCTTTTGGGCGAAAAGCTGGGCCTGCGGCGCCTTTCAGCGATTGGCGTGGGGCTTTTCGGCGTTCTCTTGATCGTCGAACCCTGGGGCGCACAGGTCGAGGGAGGCGCGCTCCTTGCCGCCTTCGGCGCGACGATGCTCGCGCTTCGCGATGTGCTGACCCGCAAGATGCCCGGCAATATCCCTTCGGAAGCGCTCGTCACCTACGGGTTTTTGGCCATCGCGCCCGGCGGGCTCCTGGCGCTTGCCGTCTCGCCCGGCTGGGTCGCGGTGAGCCTGCCGTCGCTCGCGCTCATAATCGGCGGGGTGCTCACCGGCATCTTCGGCTACACCATGATCACGCTGGCCTCCCGCATCGCAGAGATCTCCGCCATCGCGCCATTTCGCTATTCCCGGCTCGTCTTTGCCCTCTTGATCGGCGGCTTCTTTTTCGGCGAACGCCTCGCGCCCATCGCGATCGTGGGGTCGGTCCTTGTGATTGGTTCGGGTCTTTTCGTCTTTTGGCGCGAAAGCCGCCTCCGATCAAAGGCGGCCTGAGGAAGAGAGCGCTCTTCAATCCCGCCCGCGCCCTTGCTATGGGGCACCCAACTTTCCCGCGCCCAATGCGCTGTCTGAGCCGGAGCCTCCCACCCATGAGCACCATCCTAGATATCTTCGCCCGCGAAATCCTCGACAGCCGGGGCAACCCCACCGTCGAGGTCGATGTCACGCTCGAGGATGGGACGATGGGGCGCGCGGCGGTGCCTTCGGGGGCGTCCACCGGGGCCTATGAGGCGGTCGAAAAACGCGACGGCGACAAAGCGCGCTACAAGGGCAAAGGCGTGCTGGAGGCTGTTTCAGCGGTGAATGGCGAGATCGCCGACGCGCTTGTGGGCCTCGATGCCACGGAGCAGGTCATGCTCGATCGCGCCATGGTCGAACTTGACGGCACCGAAAACAAAGCGCGCCTCGGAGCCAATGCGATCCTGGGCGTCTCGCTCGCCGCCGCCAAGGCCGCCGCCGATTATTGCGAGCAGCCGCTCTACCGCTATGTCGGCGGCACCTCCGCGCTCCTTTTGCCCGTTCCCATGATGAATATCCTCAATGGCGGCGAGCATGCCGATAATCCAATCGACATTCAGGAATTCATGATCATGCCGGTCTCGGCGGCCAATATCCGCGACGCGGTCCGCATGGGCTCCGAGGTCTTTCACACGCTCAAGGGAGAGCTGAGCGCAGCAGGCCTGTCGACCGGCATCGGAGATGAAGGCGGTTTTGCGCCAAATATCAGCTCATCGCGCGAGGCGCTCGATTTCATTCTTAAATCGGTCGAGAAAGCCGGGTTTACCCCAGGTAAGGATATCCATCTCGCGCTCGATGCCGCCGCGACCGAATATTACAAGGGCGGCAAGTATGAGATGGCAGGAGAAGGCGTTTCGCTCAGCTCCGAGGAAAATGCTAACTATCTCGCCGCCCTGGTTGCGGATTACCCGATCATTTCCATCGAAGATGGGATGTCGGAAGACGATTGGGAGGGCTGGGTCGCCCTCACCGAGCTTTTGGGCGACAAGGTGCAGCTCGTGGGCGATGATCTCTTCGTCACCAACCCCGCCCGCCTGGCCACGGGGATCGAAAAGGGGGCTGCCAACTCGCTTCTCGTGAAGGTCAACCAGATCGGCACCCTCACAGAGACCCTCGCCGCCGTCGATCTCGCCCATCGCAACCGTATGAGCTGCGTGATGTCGCACCGCTCTGGCGAAACCGAAGATGCCACCATCGCAGATCTCGCCGTCGCCACGAATTGCGGGCAGATCAAGACAGGCTCGCTCGCGCGCTCTGACCGGCTGGCAAAATATAACCAGTTGATCCGCATCGAAGAAGCGCTCGGTGAAAGCGCCGCCTATGCGGGCACGGCCATTTTGCGCGGCTGATGTGGCGCGGCATCGGCAAAAGAAAGGTCGGCCCGGGTCGAGCGACCGGGGTGGATGCCCTCACGCGCTATCCTGATATGCTCCCCCGCGCTTGCATGGGCGCGACCATAGAACCCCGTTTTGCTTCGTGATGACCGATCTCAAAATTCTGCGCCCTGAAACAGAAGTTGACCTCGCTGACATTCAGACGCTGTGTTGGGACTATCGGGAGTTTCTTTTGTCTCTTGGCGGGCACGATGCCGAGGTCGCCACGATGTTTTATCCCGTTGATGCGTATCGTGAGGTCGTTGAAACGCTCGCCGCGCGCCATGCCCCGCCCGAGGGCGATCTCTTTCTCGCCAGGCTGGCGGGCGCGCCCGTGGGGTGCGGCATGTTTCATACGCTGCGGCCCGGCGCCGCCGAGATAAAACGCGTCTTTGTAAGGCCTCAAGCGCGGGGGCATGGCGCAGGCCGACGCCTCATGGACCACCTCATCAACGCCTGTCGCGCAGCGCGATTTGAGCGCATCTTCCTTGATACCGCGCGCCCCCTCTCGACCGCCATCGCGCTTTACACCGCGCTTGGTTTCAAAGAACGCGGCCCCTATTATGACGTGCCAGAGGCCGCCCTTCCCGTTTTACGCTTCTTTGAAAAAGAGCTCTGAGATGACAGCAGATGAGATCATCGCACATTTGTCGCTCAAGCCGCATCCCGAAGGCGGCTGGTACCGGCAGACTTGGGCGGCCGACGGGCCCGCGCGCCCGGCGGGCACGTCGATCTATTTTCTGCTCAAGGGATCAGAGGCAAGCCATTGGCATCGCGTTGATGCCGCAGAGATCTGGCACTTTTACGCGGGCGCGCCTTTGATCCTCTCTTTGTCCGCTCAGGCGCAGGGGCCAGCGAAAGATCATCTGCTTGGCTCTGATCTGGCAGCGGGCCAGGCGCCTCAGATCATCGTGCCGGTGGGCCATTGGCAAGCGGCGCGCAGCACAGGTGGTTTTACACTCGTGGGTTGCACGGTCTCACCCGGCTTTCAGTTCGAAGGGTTCGAGCTCGCGCCGCCGGATTTCGACATTCCCAAAGGCTGAGCCCACGCAGGCGCGGCCCCGGACCCGATCCCGGGCCTCTTCGCCGCGCGATACCTGAGTGGTCGCTTTTCAAAAGAGGAGCCGCGTCAACTGGGCGTGGAGATCGTGCCTCCGCCGATCACGGCTGGCACGCCCGTCGTGCCTGGGCAGCTCGTCGGCAGGCCCTGCGCCACGCGAGCCGCGAGATAAGCGAAGGCTTGTGCCTCGAGCATGTCTCCATCGAGGCCGATCTCATCGACTGGCAAAACCAGGCAGCCTGCCCCGGCTGCGATCATCTCCATCATCACCGCGTTCTTGCGCCCGCCCCCGGTGACAAAAATCCGCTCGGGCGGCGCGGGGCAGGCCTCAAGCCCGACGCTCACCGTGGCGGCCGCGCAGGCCGTCAGCGTGGCGGCCCCGTCTGCATCGCTCAAATGGCTGACATCGATGGAGAAATCATTTCGGTCGAGCGATTTCGGCGGCATTTGTGCGAAATAGCCATGCGCCAAAAGCCGCTCGATGACGGCCATATCCACTGTGCCGCGCCGCGCCAAACGGCCCCCTTCATCGAAGGCTTGCCCAAGGCGCGCCTCCATGAGGTCGCTCAGGGGCGCATTGGCAGGACCGGTATCAAATGCCAGGAGCGCGCCTTTTTGGTCTGGCGCGGCGCAAGCCGGATCAACCCAGGTCAGATTGCCAACACCGCCCAGATTGAGAAACGCCACCGGGCGCTCAAGGCCCGCCCATCGCGCGCAGGCCCAATGGTAAAATGGCGCAAGCGGCGCGCCCTGCCCGCCCATGGCGACATCGGCGCTGCGAAAATCCCAAGCCACCGGCCAGCCGAGCACATCGGCGAGCTCAGCCCCGTTACCGGCCTGATAGGTGCCCTGCCCCCGCGGATCATGGGCCAGTGTCTGCCCATGGAAGCCGACGAGATCGGGGGCCTCGAAATCGCTCAGAAGCTCGGCATGGGCCGCCTCGACGAGCGCGGCCGCATCATCGGCGCGCCAGGATCCGAGCGCCGCGCGCAAGACGGCGCGCTCGGCTTCCGCATAAGGCCGATAGCCTGTCGGGCCAAAGTCGAAAATATCGATCCCGTCGGTAACCAAAAGCGCGGCATCCACGCCATCGAGCGAGGTGCCTGACATCGTGCCGATGACGCGCAATGGCTTTCCCTGTCTCTTCATCTTGCCTATAGGCATGCCTCGCAACACGACGCGCCGCAAGACAAAGGGCCAGCGCCATGAGATATGTTCCCAAATCCGAGTTCATGCGCATCATGATCGAGCGCGGATACATGGCCGATTGCACCGATTATCAGGCGCTTGACGACGCGCTCCTCAACGGCCCCGTGGCGGCCTATATCGGCTATGATGCGACGGCCAAATCGCTCCATGTCGGGCATTTGATGAATATCATGGTGCTGCGGTGGCTCCAGAAGACAGGGCACAAACCCATCACGCTCATGGGGGGCGGCACGACAAAGGTCGGTGACCCGTCGGGCCGCGACAGTGAGCGCTCGCTCATCACGTCTGAGGCGATCGACGCAAATATCGCGGGGCTCAAACAGGTCTTCGCCAAGCTTCTCTCCTACGGCGACGCGCCAACCGATGCGCTCATGCTCAACAATGCCGAATGGCTCGACGCGCTGAACTACCTCGATTTCCTGCGCGATATCGGGCGGCATTTTTCGATCAACAGGATGCTGGCCTTTGAGAGCGTGAAATCGCGGCTCGACCGCGAGCAATCGCTGAGCTTTCTTGAATTCAACTACATGATCCTCCAGGCCTACGACTTCATGGAGCTCAACCGCCGCTATGGCTGCGTTCTGCAAATGGGTGGATCCGACCAATGGGGCAATATCGTCAACGGGATTGATCTGACCCGCCGGGTTCTTGAAACCGAGATCTTCGGCCTCACGACCCCGCTTCTGACCACATCTGACGGCCGCAAGATGGGCAAATCAGCAGGCGGCGCGGTCTGGCTCAATGAAGAGATGCTCTCGGCCTATGAGTTTTGGCAGTTTTGGCGCAACACCACCGACGCCGATACCGGCAAGTTCTTAAAACTCTTCACGGAATTGCCAGTGGATGAATGCGAACGGCTCGGTTCGCTCGAGGGCTCTGAGATCAATGAGGCAAAGATCATCCTCGCCAACGAGGTCACTGCTCTCCTGCACGGCACGGCGGCCGCGGCCGCGGCAGCGGCGACCGCGCGCGAGGTCTTCGAAAAGGGCGGCGTGGGCGAGGATCTGCCAACGCTCGAGCTCGCATCCGGGGAGGTCGCCGAGGGGATTTCTATTGTTCAACTGCTCGTGCGCGCCG
>JBCCTH010000079.1:0-12058 GCA_039198835.1 Pseudomonadota bacterium
CGCGAGCGGAATGAGCGTGAGCGCATAAAACCAGCAATTCTGACCGAAGAAATGCGCGAGGTTGCGCACTGCGTGAAGCCCAAGATTGCGCCGCGTGACTTGCCCCAGCGTGCCCATCGTGCGGGCGACCGACACAACGACAACGATGCCGATGAAGGAGCGGTACATCATGATCTCGAAGGTATCGAGCTCGAAGCTCACCGCGCGCCCGGCGATCGCCATGGCTGTGAAGGCGAAAATCGCGCCGATCATCCAAAGAGCGCCGCGGATTGTATCGCTCATTCTCCGCGTTCCTCAAAGCTCATAACCACCGCCAAACGCCGAAAAGGCCCGCGCTCGCATAAAACACCTGCAAGAGCAGGATGCCGCGATGACCGCCAAGCCAAGCCCACGCGCCGATGGCTATGGCTGAAATGAAGAGAAGCGAAAAACCTAAAACCTCATAGCCCGTGTTTGACGCCACAAGCAGCGAGTAAAAGATCGCCGTGACGACCCCAAACCATTCGAGCGCGCGGGCGATCTTGTCGCGCGGTGGGTGCCGCGCGCTCATGACCCGGAACATCCCAGCGATGAAGAGGGGGCCGCGCCCGAACTTGCCCGGCTCAAGCTCACTCCCATTCGATTGTCCCCGGAGGCTTTGACGTAATGTCATAGGTCACGCGGTTGATGCCGCGCACTTCGTTGATGATCCGCGTCGCCGTTTCGCCCAGAAAGTCATGGCTGAACGGATAGTAATCGGCCGTCATTCCATCGACGCTCGTGACGGCGCGCAACGCGCAGGCATAATCATAGGTGCGCCCATCGCCCATCACACCCACAGTCCGCACCGGCAAGATCGCGCAAAAGGCCTGCCAGATCTCGTCATAAAGGCCGTGCTTGCGAATCTGGTCGATATAGATCGCATCGGCTTCGCGCAGAATATCGAGCTTCTCGCGCGTGATCTCGCCCGGGCAGCGGATCGCAAGCCCCGGCCCTGGGAATGGATGCCGCCCGATAAAACTTGCGGGCAACCCAAGCTCGCGACCCAGCGCGCGCACCTCATCCTTGAAAAGCTCGCGCAGCGGTTCAATGAGCTTGAGGCCCATTTTCTCGGGCAGGCCACCGACATTGTGGTGCGACTTGATCGTGACAGACGGCCCGCCTGAAAAGCTCACGCTCTCGATCACATCGGGGTAGAGCGTGCCCTGGGCAAGATAGGCCGCGCCCTCGATTTCGTCGGCGTATTTCTGGAACACGTCAATGAAAAGCTTCCCGATGATCTTGCGCTTCGTTTCCGGGTCAGACTGGCCGTCAAGCTGGCTCAGGAAAAGCTCTTGTTCCTGGGCGTGGATCACTTGCAAATTCATATGGTCGCGAAACATCGCAACGACTTCGCGCGCCTCATCCTTGCGCAGCAACCCGTGGTCGACGAAAACACAGGTCAGCTGATCTCCGATGGCCTCATGGATAAGCGCGGCCGCCACGGAGGAATCGACTCCCCCTGACAAAGCGCAGATCACCTTCGCTGCGCCGACTTGCGCGCGGATATCCGCGACCGCCTGCTCGCGATAGGCCTCCATCGTCCAATCGCCGGAGAAGCCCGCCATGCGCACGAAGTTTTTATAGAGCGTGGCCCCCTTGGGCGTGTGGTGGACCTCGGGATGAAACTGAACAGCATAAAAGCCGCGCGCAAGATCGGCTGTGATGGCGAAGGGGGCATTTGGCGAGGTTCCAAAAACCTCAAAGCCGGGCGCGATGGCGCTGACATGATCGCCATGGCTCATCCAGACTTGCTCGCGGCCGGTGTCGAACCAGCCGTCGAGCAGCGGCAGCTTATCGGCGGTGGGCGCGACAAAGGCGCGGCCGAATTCCGCCGTGCCTTGGCCCCGCTCCACATGCCCGCCGAGCATCTGCATCATGATCTGCTGGCCATAGCAGATCCCCAGGATTGGCACGCCGAGCTCAAAAACCGAGGCAGGCGGATGCGGCGCGCCCTCATCAAAGACGCTCGCAGGCCCCCCCGAAAAGATTACCGCTTTTGGGGCGAAATCGCGCAGGAACGCATCTGTGACAGTCTGGAAGGGATGGATTTCGCAGTAAACGCTCAACTCACGCAAACGCCGCGCGATGAGCTGAGTGACCTGAGAGCCGAAATCGATGATGAGCAAGCGTTCGTGGGTATCCATGGCCCGGCTTTAGGCCCAGCCATGGACCGTTGCAAACCAGATCGTTCGCTATGGGATGAGACAGGTCGCTTTTGCCCGTGGGCTTTGCCGATATCGGACTAGAACATCCCTCAGATCACGGAGGGCCTTGAGGATGACACAAGCAGCAACACGCACGCGGCGCGCACGAGGCGGTGGCGGGGCTGCTCGGCGCGCCGCGCGCACGGGCGTCAAGATCGAGGCTGCGCGTTTCATAGAGCGCAACATGCCCCTCGTAGATATGTTGAGTTCTGAGGCCATCGAGCTCATCGAAGACCGCGCCGAGCAGGTTCTTGAAGAAATCGGCGTGGCTTTCGTTGAAAACCCCGATGCGCTCGCGCGTTGGAAGGCTGCGGGTGCGGATGTCGAGGGAGAGCGCGTGCGCCTGCCGCGCGGCCTTGCGCGCAAGCTCTGCGCGAGCGCGCCCGCGCGCTTCACCCAACATGCCCGCAACCCAGACCGCAATGTCGAGATCGGCGGCAAGAGCCTGGTCTGCGCGCCGGTTTACGGGCCGCCCTTCGTGCGCGATGCCCAGGGCGGCCGCCGCTACGCCACCATGGCCGATTTCGAGAAATTCGTGAAACTCGGCTACATGTCAAAATGGCTGCACCATTCCGGCGGCACCGTGTGCGAGCCCACTGATATCGCTGTCAACAAGCGCCATCTCGACATGCTCAAAGCGCATATGGTCCTGTCAGACAAACCATTCATGGGCTCAGTGACCGAACCCTCGCGCGCTAAGGACAGCGTTGAGATGTGCGAGGTGCTCTTTGGGCGCGACTTTGTTCAAGAGAACACGGTGATGACCTCGCTCATCAATATCAACTCGCCGCTGACATTTGACAGCGTCATGATGGGCGCGCTTGAGGTTTATGCCCGCAACAATCAGGCCTGTATCGTGAGCCCGTTCATCGTGGGCGGGGCGATGGCGCCGGTCTCCGTGGCGGGGACGCTCGTGCAGGTCCTGGCCGAAGTGCTCGCGGGCATCGCCTATAGTCAGCTCGTGCGCCCCGGTGCCCCGGTGATCTTTGGGACCTTCGTAACATCCATCGATATGAATAGCGGCGCGCCCACTTTTGGCACACCCGAGGCCAGCCAGATCCTCTATGGCGCGGGGCAATTGGCGCGCCGTCTCAATCTGCCCTTCCGCTCAGGCGGCGGGCTCTGCGGGTCTAAGCTGCCTGATGCGCAAGCCGCCTATGAAAGCGCCAACACGCTCAATGCGGCGCTTTTGGGCGGCGTGAACTTCATGCTCCATAGCTGCGGCTGGCTCGAAGGCGGGCTTGTTTCGAGCTTTGAGAAATTTGTGATGGATGCCGATCAGCTCGGAACCTTGCACAAAATGGCAACGGGCGTGACCGCCGATGAAAACGGCCTTGCGCTGGATGCGATCCGTGAAGTGGGGCCGGGGGGGCATTACCTTGATGCCGCCCATACCCATGCCAATTATCAGTCGGCTTTTTGGCGCTCCGAGGTTCTGGATTACAAGCCATTTGAGACCTGGGCCGATGAAGGCGCGCGCGATACGCAGGCCCTCGCTTCGGCTCGGGTGGAAAAGCTCTTGGCAGCCTATGAAGCGCCTGCGCTTGACCCGGCGATAAACGAAGCGCTCAACGCCTATGTCACGCAGAAGAAAGCATCCATGCCCGACGCGTTCGTATAGGCGCGTTAGGCGGGCGATTGAAGAAGCCGCGCCTCGCTCATGAGCGCGATCAACACTTCGATATGCGCGCCGATCATGTAATTGCCATCACCGGTGCGGCGCGCGCTGTCATAGCCTGCTTCAATCTCCATGAGCCGCAAAGCCGCCGCGCCGGGCGAGGGGAGCTTGCCATCGCCCAAGATCCGCTTGAGATGGCGCTCGCGCTGATAGTCCACGAGCCCATGACGCGCGGCAGACGTCAGAAGGCGCGGGCGGCGTAGTGTGGACAACATTGTGTTAATGTCTTGCATGGTGATCCCCTCGATTTGACTGAGGAGACCCTGACACAACCCAAGCGTGTGTTGCGCACTCCCCCAAAATAGCGAGCGGTACTTTCAGAACTGTTTATGAATTCACGACAATCCTCACAATCACGGGGATTGTTAACCGCTCAGTAAGAAATGCACGCCTAGGTTGAGCGTCATCTGGATATGTCTGTGGGCATTTTCGGGGATACTTTTGAACCACCAAACCGGAGAGCCTGCGACATGCATCTCACCGAAGACGACACGATGCGCATGAGATTGCCGACATGGCTGCCAAGGGGGGCCCGTCACTATCTCATCCACACCGAGGCGGGCCTTTCTATCAGGGCTGTCGCGCGTCTTGTGGGGGTGAACCCTTCCACGGTGTCGCGGCAGGTGCGCAGGTTTGAGGCGCGCCGCGACGATCCGCTGATCGATGAGGGGCTACGCCAGCTCGGCGTGTCCCATTTCCAGCCGCACTCGCCCTGCGGTCTCAGAAAGGATTGTGACATGAAGCATCAGACCGTGAGCCTTCCGCCCGAAGCACCCAGCGAGGAGATGATCGCGCGCGAAGCCAAGCGCATCTTGCGCCGCCTGTGCGAAACCGGCGCGGTTTTGGCCGTGGCGCGAGACATGGAAAAGGCGGTTGTCGTCCGAGATACGCCCGATGGCGGCACCGCGAAAACGGCTGTCGTTGATCGCCCAGTGGCGCAGGCCATGGCGCTCAAGGAATGGATCGCATGCGACAGCCCTGAGGCGCGCATCGCACGCTACCGGATCACATCGGTGGGCCGCGCGGCGCTCAAGCGCCTCCTGGCTCAGGCTGAAAGCCGCGCGGCAGGTTTTCATGAGAGCCAGGCCAGCTTTGGCGCGCAACACCGCGAGTGGGGCGAGCGCGATGTCATGGAAGAGGGCGCCGATGGCGAAGCACGCGCGCGCCGTATGCGCTATAACTTGTCGGAAAGCCCGCTTGCTGGGCTCGCGCGGCGCAAGACGAAAGACGGCAAACCCTTTCTTTCAGATGAGCTGGTGACGGCAGGCGAACGGCTGCGGGAGGATTTCGAACTCGCGCAGATGGGCCCCCGCGTTGCGCAAAACTGGGATCGGTTTCTCACCGGAGCGGAGAGCAGAAGCTTCAATTCCACCGACGGGCTCGGCGGGCCGGAGGCCGCGCGCGCCCGCGTCCAAGACGCGCTCACCGATCTCGGGCCGGGCCTTGGCGATGTGGCCTTGCGCTGTTGTTGCTACCTCGAAGGCCTCGAGACCGCAGAAAAACGCATGGGATGGTCGGCCCGGTCAGGCAAGATCGTCCTGCGGATCGCGCTGACACGGCTCAAGCGCCATTATGAAGAGCGCCATGGCAAGGGCGGGCCGCTGATCGGCTGAGCAAACACGGTTTGCGCCAAGGTCGGTATCCCAGGCTGGCCAGACGCGCCGAAGAGCGGCATGCGGGGTGCTTTCCCCCGCATGCCGTTTTTTTGGGCGCGCGGGCGGTTCGGTCTGCACCGGGCGCAATGCCGCATCCCTCGGCGATCATTGGACAATTTGCCCTCCCGCCTTTAGATAAAATCCAGCGAAGCGATAAGCCACCGCCGAAAGCAACCCATGCGCGATCTGCCGCCCCCCGTTCTGACACCGCCCCAGCTCAACGCGAGCCGCCCGAAAGCGCGTGACATAACCGACCGCGCGCAGCGACACCCCGAAAAGCAGCGCCGCCCAGACGCGCCGCAACCCAAGAAGCCCGACTGGATCCGCGTCAAAGCGCCGGTGGGGAAGGGCTATCTCGAAACGCGCGAGATCATGCGCGAGAACCAGCTCGTCACCGTCTGCGAAGAAGCGGGATGCCCCAATGTGGGCGAATGCTGGAACCAGGGGCACGCGACCATGATGATCATGGGCGAAGTTTGCACCCGGGCCTGCACCTTCTGCCACATCGCCACGGGCAAGCCGCCTGAAGCGCTCGATGCCTTCGAGCCCGGGCGCGTTGCTTTCGCGGTCAAGAAGCTGGGCCTCAACCACGTTGTGATCACGTCCGTGGATCGCGACGATATCGAAGATGGCGGCGCGGCTCATTTCGCCCAAACGATCCGTGCGATCCGCAAACAATCGCCTTCGACAACCATCGAGATCCTCACGCCCGATTTCATCAGGTGCGATGACAGCGCGCTCGAGGTCGTCTGTGAGGCGCGCCCCGATGTTTTCAATCACAACCTTGAGACGGTGCCGAGCCTCTATGCGGCCGTGCGCCCAGGCGCGCGCTACTTTCATTCGCTGCGCCTTCTGGAACGGGTCAAGGAGATCGATCCGTCGATCTTCACCAAATCGGGGATCATGGTGGGGCTCGGCGAGGGACGCGATGAAGTCATCGATGTCATGGAAGACATGCGCGCGGCCGACATAGATTTCCTGACGATAGGCCAATATCTGCAACCCACGCCCAAGCATCACCGCGTTGACCGCTTCGTGACGCCCGACGAGTTCAGCACATATGAAGAACGCGCCTGGGCGCAGGGGTTTTTGATGGTCTCGGCGACGCCGCTCACCCGGTCAAGCTACCATGCTGGCGATGATTTTGCGCGTCTGCGCGCGGCCCGTGAAGCTCAGCTTCACGGGCAACTGGGCGCGGACTGACCCGAAAAACCTTTACTTGATTCGCATGATGGCCCAGACTCTCGCTCAAGCCGGAAAGGCATGAGCAGAGCAGGTTACAAAAATGAAAGACATCTATGACGCCACGGTGCCCGTGGCCGAGCATCGCGATGCATTGCGCCGCGTGCGCAAAACGCACCAGAAACTTGAGAAGCGCGCGACGATCCGGGGCGATACGATGGCGCTTTTCTCAGAAGAGCTGCCTGCAAGCCTCATGGGCCCCTATGAATTGACGGATGCGGAAGCCGCGCGGGCGGGCGTTGTTCAAGGCAAGTATCTCAACCGCAATGCCAATCTCAAACGCGCCTGGAACCGCACGCAGCGTTTCGCGCCTGAGCTCTTGCTCGATGATGGCCCGAAATACCGCGTGCTTGAGCTTTCAACCGCCCATGGCGCGCAGCTCGAAGTCGCCCGCCATTATGGGCATGAGGTCATGGGCTGCGATTTCGCGAACATGGTCTTCACGGGCAAAGACGGCAAAGGCAAACGCTGGGGTGATAACGTTGCGGCATTGCGCGGGCTCAATGACACCAACTTCGAGCGCAAGGTCGATGATCACGGGATCGAGATCACAGGCGGGCTCGATCAAGACTGGCCCTATCGCCCGATCACCGAGGCGATCAACCTGCCGATGACGATCTTCGACGGAGGCAAAACGCCCTATCCGTTCGACGACAAATCCTATGACGTTACGATGTGCTTCCAGGCCATCGAGCATTATTGCCACCCGAAAGATTGGATGCGCGTCGTTGATGAGATGTGCCGCATTACGACGCGCTCGATCATCTTGCTTCTCAATCCGGTCCACCGCGATTACGCGCGCGATGAAGCTTATACCGACGCGTTCGAAGCGTTCCGCCTCGCAATGCGCAAATACAATCGCAACGGCTTTTATTGCGCGGCAACCTTCATCCATTGGCGCAAAGCCCATGGTTTCAAACTTCAGGCATGGTGACATCCATGAAGGGCTGCCGTCTTCGCGGTAGAGGCTCTTTAATCAAGCGGGGAGGGCCGGCTGATGCGGGGCCTCCCGAGCGAATGCGCGGGCACGAAAACGCGCAATATGCGGCGGTAAATCGCCGATGTCTCCAAGCTGCTCTAAATTCAGGCGCTCCCCCCACGAATCGAGAAAACTGAGCCGTTTCAAATGTGAACGCGGAAACAATCTCTGGGTCGCTTGGTCATTGTTTACAAAGCGAGAATTGAGCTTTTGCCGTGATCGGGCGGCCCGCGCTCAAACTGTGGCGCGTCAGCCACAAATTGCCGATCTGCCAAGGTTATTCACAGGCTATCCGCACTGTCCCCGCCTTCGAAACAATTAAACAGCAAATTGGTTAACAGGCGGCGCGTTCCAGTCGCCCGTTAACCATATGGAGAAACCGATATGAAAACTCTTACCGCAGTCGCCACCGCGCTGCTGATGTCTGCCGCAGCACCGGCATTCGCCTGGGAAGGCCAGGTTGTCGCATGCTACGACAAGATCTTCGTGCCCGCGGAATTCAAAACGTCCAAGACGCTGCACAAGCCTGCGCGCACCGTTTGGGAGCACAAAGGCGACCAGATGGTTGAGGTATACTACCCTGCCATGTTCCTTGAGCACCGCACGCTCGTGACGGAAGCTCACTATGTGAAGCGCAAGGCGCCTTGCCGCCACTAAGTGCTGCTGCACATGAGGGGCGCATACTGCTATGCGCTCCTCGATCTGCTCGGGCCAATGCCGCCGACCGCCCGCGACCGCGTCTTCGCAACAAAGCCGCAAACCTTCCTACAGCCCGCCATTAACCTGCCCCAATGCTGCATTAACCATTCCATGAGGTTGGTTAAGAAAGGGCATAGCAATGTTGCGCGCACTGGGTACTGGACTTTTGACAGCGATCGTCTTGGCCGCGAGCCCGGCCCATGCCGTCGATGAAACCGGGGCAACACGCATCGCCTGCTTCATCGAAGTTGATGTTCCCGCAAAATACAGCATCAAGAAGATCAAGATCAAAGAGGCCTATCGGCAATATATCAAGCGCCGCAACGGGCGCATTGATCTGATGGAGTTTCCCGCGACCTACAAGGAAGAGCGCACGCTCGTGGAGCCTGCCCACAAGGTCATGCGCGAAGTTCATTGCCCTGAGAAAAAGTAGCAGGGCGCGCTGCCGCTTATTCCGCGACGCGGATATCTGGGCCGCGCCTCCAATTCATATCGCGCTCGGGCAATTCCAGATCAAAGAGCCATTCCGCGCCGATGATCACGCCCGCAGCAGCCACGACCCCGATCACAAGCAAAACCTTCCACCAGGGGGGCGGGTGGCGCACCATGCGCGCCATGCGGATCATCCAGAGCGGACCCATCAGAGAAACCTCACCTTGCCGATGTGATCGAGATTGCGATTGCGCTGCGCATAATCAATCCCATAGCCGACGACAAATTCGTCGGGGATCTCAAAGCCCGTCCAATCCGCCTTGAAATCGACCTTCCGCCGCGATGGTTTGTCGAGCAGCGCGATGGTGCGCAGCTTTGCGGGTTTGCGGCTTTCAAGATGCTTGAGGAGCGCGGCCATTGTATAGCCCGTATCCACGATATCTTCGACAACGAGAACATCACGGCCCTCAATGGCGCCGCGCAAGTCCTTGAGGATACGCACCTCGCCTGAGCTTTCCATCGCGTTGCCGTAGCTTGTGACCTCGATGAAATCGACCTCGATATCGAGCGCAAGCTCACGCACGAGATCGCCGATGAAGATGAACGAGCCGCGCAAGACGCCAACGATGATGACCTTGTCGGTCCCGTCGAATTCGGCCTCGATGTCGCGCGCGAGCGTTTCGATGCGGGCCGCGATGCTCTTGGCGCTGATCATTTGATCGATGACATATGGTCGCTCGGTCATGCTGGCTCGCGGCCTCCCCTTGAAATCGCCGCTAAGATATTCATTTCGAGCGCCAGTCCCTAGCAGGAAACACGATGCCGACCCATTCTGAGACAAAACGCCTCCCGTATACCCGCGATCAGATGTTTAATTTGGTCGCCGATGTTGCGAGCTATCCGCGCTTCATCCCGTGGTGTGCGGCGGCGCGCATTCGCTCGAAAGAGCCCTGGGGCGATGGCCAGCTGATGCTCGCTGATCTCGTGATCTCGTTCAAGGTCTTTCGCGAGCGCTTCGGGAGCCGGGTCGAGCTTTTCCCAGACGCGCATCACATCAACACCGAATACATCGATGGGCCGTTCAAATACATGAAATCAACATGGTCTTTCGACGAGGCGGAGGGCGGATGCGACATCAATTTCTTCGTTGATTTTGAGTTCAAGAATGCGGTCTTGCAGGGCCTGATCGGCGTGTTTTTCAATGATGCCATGCAACGGATCGTGCGCGCGTTTGAACGGCGCGCTGATGAGCTTTACGGCTGAAGCGCTTGCGCGATGAGAGTAAAGGCATGCGCGCGCGCGGCACGGCGCACTTTTTCTCGCCCCAACGCGCCAAATTCTATGGTGTGAGACCGGGCGCGCCCCGCCTGCGCCAGGCCAAAGCAGACACGCCCTTCGGGCTTGAACTCTGATCCGCCGGGCCCGGCAATGCCGCTGATGGCGATGGCGATATCTGCGCGCGCGGCATCGAGCGCGCCCAAGGCCATTTCTCTTACCACCTCCTCGGAGACGGCACCAAACGTTGCGAGGCTCTCTTGGCTCACGCCGAGCATCTCGCGCTTTGCCGCGTTGGAATAGGTGACAAACCCCCGCTCGAAGACCTCGGACGAGCCGGGGATATCTGTGATCGCAGCGGCGACCAACCCGCCGGTACAGCTTTCTGCGGCGGTTATCTTCATGCGCCTCGCCCGGAGGGCCTCTAGGATCTCAAGAACTGTCATTTCAGACCCCATACGACACAAAGCCATGCAGGATCGCCCAAACACAACCGCCGGCCAGACACCCCGCGAGTATATCATCGAGCATGACACCCCAGGCATCATGGCGCTTGTCGGCCCAGCTTACGGGCCATGGCTTTGCGATATCAAAGAGCCGAAAGGCCCCGAACGCGAGGAAACTTGCGCCATAAAACACGGCACCCTGGCCGAGCGCCTCAAGCATGAAAGCAACCGGCAAAAGCGCAAGCCATTGCCCGGCGACTTCATCGATCACAACGCGCGATGGATCTGGCTCGCTCGGTGTGATCTCGCGCGCCGTGGCCCAAACGCCCAACGCAAAACTGAGCGCCACCCCGAAAGCCAGCCAAATCGGCCCGCCCAAGAGCATAATCGGCAAGGCCACAAGCGCCGCTGCCGCCGAGCCCCAGGTGCCTGGCGCGGGCTTGAGCAAGCCGATAAAGAAAAAAGTTGCGATGATGCGCGCCATGCCTGTGGTTACGCGAATGCCCCTCGAGGTGGCAATAGCGCCAAATTTGCGCATATAATTGCCCAAAAAGTAATCATATGATGCATGTTGCGCCAGATTCGTCGGTCCTCATGTGGAGCGCTCCAATGTCGGCCTTTATTCAAGGATGAGCGCCTAAGGAATAAGCATTTGTTGAAGTTTCCCGTGGAATCGGACCCGCACGCCGATCTGCATCCCCCGGTCGTATTGGCCCCCCTCGCGGGCATCACAGACCTGCCGTTTCGATCTCTCGTGGCGTCTTTCGGGGTCGATATGGTGGTGAGCGAGATGGTGGCTTCGCAAGAAGTCGTCGAAGCCAAAGGAAGCGCGCGAGACCGCGCAGAGCTTGGGGCGAATGCTGACAACACCGCCGTGCAGATCGCGGGCCGCGATGCGCATTGGATGGCGGAGGCTGCGAAATATGTCGAAGGGCAGGGCGCGCGTGTCATCGATATCAATATGGGTTGCCCGGCAAAGAAGGTGACCGGCGGGCAATCAGGCTCGGCGCTTTTAAAAGACCTCGATCACGCCTTGCGCTTGATCGAGGCCGTGCGGCGGGCCGTGACCACCCCGGTGACGCTCAAGACACGGCTCGGATGGGATGATAGCTGCCTCAACGCGCCCGAGCTTGCGCAACGCGCCGAGGCGGCTGGCATCAGCTGGATCACCATCCATGGCCGTACGCGATGCCAGTTCTACAAGGGCCGGGCAAACTGGGCGGCGGTGCGCGCGGTCAAAGACGCTGTGTTGATCCCGGTCATTGTGAATGGCGATATCTGCGACGCAAGTGATGCCCGCGCGGCGCTGGCGCAAAGCGGGGCGGATGGCGTGATGATCGGGCGGGGCGCGCAGGGGGCACCCAGGGGCCCCGCGCAAAACAAATAAGCCTTGTTGGGGCAGGTGCCGCGCGCAGAGCCGTGCGCCG
>JBCCTH010000080.1:0-12046 GCA_039198835.1 Pseudomonadota bacterium
CCTTGAGCATTGCCGAAGCTTTCATCGCCGATGCTGCCCTTGAGGGGACGGCGGATTTCAACCTGGCGCTGGCTGGCGCGCCGTCCTTGCGCAATCTCACAGGGCAGATCACCACAAGAGATGCTCGCCTTTTTTCTGCAAAGGCGGGCCTCACATTGAGCCCGATTTCCGCTGACATCGCGCTCGCGGGCGGGCGCGCCGATGTCAGAGGCACGGCCCTACTTGAGGGCACGCCCATCGATATCGCCGGGCGCGCCGCCCTCGAGGCCCCGTTCCCGCTCGATATCGGGCTCAGAGCCGTGCGCCTGCCGGTGCGCTATGCCGACATTCTGCAAAACGAGACCTCATTTGATCTCGCGCTGCGCGGCGATGCCGCGCGCTTGGCGCTTTCGGGAGACATCCGCATAGAAGACACAGAGATACGGATCCCCGATACCGGTCTGGGCGGCGCGCCTGATATCCCGCCCATTCGCCATGAGGGCGCACCTGTTGGCGTGCGGCAGACGCTTTCGCGCGCCGGGCTTTCGCTCACCGGCCAAGACGCCGGGCAAGCCGGGGCGGGCCCCCTCATCCCCCTTGATCTGACTTTGACGGCCCTCACGCCGGTTTTTGTCAGGGGGCGCGGCATCGATGCGGGCTTTGACGGGTCTGTGCGCATCATCGGGACAGCCGCCGCGCCCGTGCCAGTGGGCCAACTTGATCTGACGCGCGGGCGGCTTGATTTCCTGGGCCGACGCCTTGATCTCAATGAAGGGCGGATCACCGTGGCGGGGGCGCTGATCCCCCGGATCGAGATCATCGCGCAGACAGTGGTGGAAGATGTAACAGCCGAGATCGCGCTGAATGGGCCCGTCGATGAGCCGGAGCTCTCGCTTTCATCGAGCCCGGAATTGCCAGAGGATGAAATTCTGGCGCGCATCCTCTTTGGGCGCGGGATCGAGACCTTGAGCGCCTTCCAGCTCGCGCGGCTCGTGAACTCGGTGCGAAAGCTGAGCGGGACAGGGGGCGCGGGCGCGCTTGAGGCCGCGCGCGGGCGGCTCGGGGTCGATGATCTGGATTTGCGCGAAAACGCGGAGACAGGCGAAACCGAGCTCGCCATCGGGCAAACGCTCAACGAGGGCGTCTATTCAGAAATCGAGGTCGGCTCGGGGGGGACAACGACGCTCAACCTCAACTTTGATCTGAGCGACACGACCACCCTGCGCGGCTCGGCCTCAAGCGATGGCGAAACCGGGCTCGGCATCTTTTGGGAACGCGATTATTGAGCCCTGCGCTATGCCGCGTGGCGGAAGCGCAGGTTTTCGCGGCTCAGTTGATCGAGCTTGGTGATGCCCATCAGTTTCATATCGCGCTCGATCTCGGTGCGCAGATTGCCGAGCGAGCGCTCGACCCCTGCTTGCCCGGCGGCCGCCAGGGCATAAAGATAGAGCCGCCCGCCGGAACAGGCCTTCGCGCCCACGCTCAGCGCTTTCAAGACATGCGTGCCCCGCTGGATGCCGCCTTCGCAGATCACATCGATTTTGTCGCCGACCGCATCGCAGATCTCGGCGAGCTGATCGAAGGGCGCGCGTGAGCCGTCAAGCTGACGCCCGCCATGATTTGAAACCATGATGCCCGTGCAGCCGATATCTACGGCGCGCTTTGCATCTTCAACCGACATGATGCCCTTGAGCGCGAACTGCCCATCCCACTTCTTGCAGAGCTCCTCGGCATCTTTCCAGTTCATGTTCTGGTCGAGCATGGTCGAGAAATATTCGCCGACACTGACCGCAAGGTTCGTGCCCGCGCTCACATGGCCCGAGAGATGGGGCATGTCGAACTTTTCCTTGGTGAAAAAGTTCCAGGCCCACATCGGATGCGCCGCGAAAGAGAAAACGGAAGACGGGGTCAGCTTGGGCGGTGAGGTGAAGCCGCTGCGCAGATCGCGCTCTCGGTTGCCTCCTGTGATCGTATCGACGGTGAGCGCCATGACGTTGAAATTGGCCGCCTTCGCGCGCTCGAGCAGGGCGTCATTGAGGCCGCGATCTTTGTGAAAGTAGAATTGAAAGAGCTTCGGGCCGGGCGCGATCTTGGCGATGTCTTCGACCGTGACGGTTGCAAGCGATGAGACGCCAAACATCGTCCCATATTTTGTTGCCGCGCCACCGACCGCGCGCTCGCCTTCGTGGTGAAAAAGCCGCTGGAGTGCGGTGGGGGCGCAATAGACCGGCATGGCGAGCTTTTGGCCCATCACTTCGACCGACATGTCGACATCCTGAACCCCTTGAAGGACATTGGGGATCAGATCGACATCATCATAAGCGCTCGTGTTGCGCTTGTAGGTGATCTCATCATCGGCGGCACCGTCGATGTAATGAAAGATCGGCGAGGGGAGGCGACGCTTCGCCAGGGCGCGGAAATCTTGGAAATTGTGACAATTCGCGAGGCCCATGGCGCGCTCCTGTGGTTTTTGGTCTGGTTTATTTACCAATGCACCCTGAGTTCCACAAGTGGATGTGACGTCTTGCAATGAAGCTTGGCGAAGCAGGCCTGGCACCTAACTCCTGGAGTGAAGCCAAAGGAGGCGGCCATGAGCCAAGACACTCGCCAACGCATTGTGATCATCGGCGCCGGGTTCGGCGGGCTGTCTGTGGCGCGGTCTCTGCGCGGCGCGGATGTTGACATCACAATTGTCGACAAACGCAATTATCACCTCTTTCAGCCGCTACTTTATCAAGTGGCCACGGCTGATCTTTCTCCCGCTGATGTGGCTTGGCCGATCCGGGGCATCTTTTCAGACCAAAAGAACGTGCGCGTGGCGCTCTCCGAGGTGCGCGATATCGATCTTGAGGCGCGCTGCGTGATCGGAGATTCCGCCAGCTTCGCATATGATCACCTGGTCATCGCGACCGGGGCGCAGCACTCTTATTTTGGGCGCGATGAATGGGAGCCCCATGCCCCCGGCCTCAAGCGGATCGTCGATGCGACCGAGATCCGCAAGCGTGTGTTGATGGCGTTCGAGCGCGCGGAGGTCGCAGAAGACCCCGCCGATCAGGCCCGCGAGCTCACGTTCGTTGTCGTGGGCGCGGGGCCCACGGGCGTTGAGATGGCGGGCGCGATCTCGGAATTGGCGCGGCGCTCGCTGGCATCGGATTTTCGAAATATCGATCCCAAGCGGGCGCGCGTGATCCTTGTTGAAGCGGGGCCGCGCGTGTTGGCGGCAATGCCCGAGACGCTTTCAGAGAAAGCGCGTGTGTCTCTTGAGCGGCTGGGCGTCGAAGTTCATCTCGACACGATGGTGCAAGATATCGATGAAGCGGGGGTCAAGACGTCCCGCGGCTATTTCTCCAGCGCGACCAAAATCTGGGGCGCGGGCGTCGCTGTGAAGAACATGCATCGCTGGCTCGGGGTTGAGACAGATCGCGCGGGCCGTGTCGAAGTGCTCGGCGATCTGACCGTAAAGGGGCATCCGGAGATATCGGTCATTGGCGATGCGGCACATATCCCCTGGCAGGATGCGACGGTGCCGGGCATCGCGCCGGCAGCCAAACAGGCGGGCAAATATGTGGGTCAGCGTCTTTTGGCCCTGTCAAAGGGCCAAGCCGCGCCTGCTTTGCCATTTCGGTATCGGCATCGCGGAAATCTGGCAACGATCGGGCGCAATGCCGCTGTGATCGATATGGGCCGTTTCAAAATGAGCGGTCCCATCGCTTGGTGGCTCTGGGGCTTTGCCCATGTCTATTTTCTCATAGGCGTGAGACGGCCTGTCTTTGTCCTGTTGAGCTGGTTTTGGTCGTATCTCACCTTCCAGAAAGGAGCGCGGCTGATCACCGGACTGCGCCCTTTGTTCCAGGCGGGCCGGGGGGATCCACCGGCTCGCAAAGCTGAAATCAACAGTGAAGTGAGCGCGTCGCGCCCAGCAGGCACGGCGGGCGCGGCCAAAAAGGCCGCCTAAGCGGTGTTGGCCAATCCGTCTGCGGCATTGCCGGCATCGAGCATTGCGCTTGAAATGATGCCATAGGCCGCGATCCAGGCTTTTTCTTCTTGCTCCGAAAGGCCGCCGGGCGTCACGGCCTTGAGCGCGGTGACGAGCGAGATGCCGACGATCTCATAATGGGCGGCCGTGGCGCCGTATCCGACATGGCGCGCGCCCAAAGCGCGCACCGCATCGAGGATCGAATCCAGCTTGGCCAGGTTTGTCACCACCGAGTTCAGCGTGTGCGCGAGCTTTTCCTTTTGGCCCGTCATATCAGCGGGAAAGAGCGCGCGCGCCTCGGGCGCGGCTTCAAAAAGCTCTTCATAAAACCGCGTTGTCAACTTTCCCCGATAGGGAAAGACGCGGCCGAAACTGAAGGTAACATGGCGGGCTTCTTCAGGGGTCATTCATCGCCTCCGTGCTGGCTAGTGCGCGTCTCATAAACCGCTTTCCGTTCACGAATGGCTAATTTCGGATCGGTTGCTTAAAAAGCGACAGGAACGCTCAAGAGGAGGCCACAAAACGTGCCCGCGCCGATAAACGAACTGAAGAAACGGCTGAGCGCCAAGGAGTGTCTCATCGGCTGCTGGGCCTCGCTCGCCGATGCCTATGTGACAGAGGTGACTGCGCGCGCTGGCTTTGATTGGGTGCTTCTTGACGGCGAACATGCGCCGGGTGATCTGCGCTCGCTCGTCTCTCAACTTCAAGCCCTGGGTGATACGCCCGCCGTCGTGCGCCTGCCCGCGGGTGATCCGGTCGCTATAAAGCAGGTGCTCGATATCGGCGCGCAGACGCTTTTGATCCCCATGGTGGAAAGCGCTGAAGAGGCCGCGATGCTCGTGCGCGCGTGCCGCTATCCGCCGCGCGGGACACGCGGCGTAGGGGCTGCGCTAGGGCGCGCGTCGCGCTTTGGTGCGATCACCGATTATCAGGCGACGGCTGACGAACAGATCTGCCTGATCGTTCAGGTGGAAAACCGCGCGGGGCTCGCGGCGCTTGATGCGATCCTGGCGCTCGAAGGGGTCGATGGGGTCTTTATCGGCCCGGCGGATCTGGCCGCTGATATGGGGCTGGCGATTGATGATCCCGCCGCAGAAAAGACAGTGCTTGACGCGCTCGCCCGCATCGAGGCGACCGCGAAATTCGCAGGCGTCTTCAGCACATCTCAGGCATTCCTTGCGCGCGCTAAAGACGCGGGCACCTCATTTTTGGGCGTTGCCGCTGATAGCCTTGCCCTTTCCGAGGCTTTGCGCGCGCGCGCGACCGCGTGGAAGAAAGCCTAATTTCGATCAAGTCCATGCGCTCACGCGTCGCTGACCGTCACCTTGAGGGGCGCGAGGCCGGTGATCTCGCCTAGAAGCTCTTGCCCAGGCAATACCGGCCCCACGCCCGCCGGAGTGCCTGTGAGAATGATATCGCCCGGGCGCAGGTGATAGAGCGTGGAAAGATGCGCGATAATCTCGGGAACCGACCAAATCATATCGCTCAACTGCGCGGATTGCCTGATTTCCCCGTCTTGTCGCAGGGTGATTGACTGATCTGAAGGCGTGAACGCCTCGCTCGGGGTGATCGCGGAGAGCGCGCAGCTTCCCTCGACATCCTTCGCGGTATCCCAGGGCAGAGATTTCTTCTTCGCCGCGGATTGCAGATCGCGCCGTGTCATATCAAGGGCGCAGAGATAGCCGAAAATAAGGCCCGGCGCGGCCTCCTGAGAGACGCGATGACCGGGCTCGCCAAGGGCAATCGCGAACTCGAATTCAAAGTGATAGCTGTCCGTTCCCGGCGCATAGGGAAGGGCGAGGCCCGTTTCGACGGCATGGTGCGATTTTGTGAAGTAAAACGGCGCTTCTCGCACGATATCATGGCCCATCTCAGCGGCATGGGCCGCATAATTGCGCCCCACGCAAAAGATACGATGGATCGGAAAAAGCTCCGTGCGCCCGACGATTGAAAGGCGCGGTTGGATTGGTGGCGCGAAAAGATCTGTCATCGGCGGGCCTCGTGGAGTGAGATCGTTTTTTCGATATTGCCCCATCGCCCGGAGCGCTGACACCGAAATCTGAGCGCAGAAGAGCCCGCCCCGGGTCTAAAAGCCGGGTGCATCGCGCAGTATCGCCGTCTTTGGAGCGCGCGCGACCTCGATGTCGCTCACATTCGCAAACCTCGCGAGCCTGATGAGTTCATCACCCAGCCGTGCAGCGCGGCCGGTGCCGAGCGTGATGCCCGGCTCGGGCCAATACCCCAGCACGCGCAGGCGGTCTCTTTCGCGGTCGGCCTTGACTTCAATGCGCCCGATGAGCCGCGTTCCCTCAAGGATCGGGAACACATAATAACCGTAGCGCCGCTTTGCCTCTGGCACGAAGATTTCGATCCGGTAGCTGAAGCCGAAAAGCCGCTCGAGGCGTTTGCGGTCACGCAGCGCCGGGTCAAAGGGGCTCAAGATCCTTATCCGGTTGGAGGGGCGCCCCAAGGAGGCGCGCTTGACCTCCCAATCCTCTTCAATGAGCGCCTCGCGGACCGTGCCATCGCGGTGTTCGACGAGAATGCGCGCCAGCCCCTTTGGGGTCTGCGCGGCCCACTCCGCCAAATGTCGCTTCGGGAAGATATCCCAAAACGCCGAAAGCTCGGATGGCGTTCCAAAGCCCAGCCTCGCGAGCGCCGCGCGTGCTGACCATTCGAGCGTTTCTTCCGCGCTTTTGCGAGAATTGAGATGCTCGGGCGGAATGAGCCGCTCTGTCAGGTCATAGACCTTGGTAAACCCCCGCCGATGGCAAATGCCGAGTTCGCCACTGCGCCAAAGATATTCGAGCGCGGTCTTTGTCGGCTTCCAATCCCACCATCCGCCGGATGTCTGCCGTTCCCCGCCGAGCTCCGCGGCCGTGAGAGCGCCCTCGCGGGCGATGCGCGCGCGGACCTGGTCAAACTCTTTGTGAAAGCCCGCGCGGCCCCAGGTTTCCCACCGCGCGATCAAAGCCGCGCGGTCGGCCTCGAATTTGTGCCGCCAATGGGCGAATTGCGCGACAGGCAAAAGCGCCGCGTCATGGGTCCAGCCTTCAAAGAGCGATCTGTCCCGCGCGGAGCAGGCCATCGCGCCGCCTTGCCGGTAGGCGGGCAAGCGCGACCACAGGATATGATCATGGGCGCGCGCCAACACATTGACACTATCAACCTGAACAAATCCAAGCGCCGCCACCTGCGCCGCAATATCGCTGCGCCGCGCCGGGCCTTTGGGACGCTCAAGAAGGCCATGGCCATCAAGAAAAAGGCGGCGCGCGTCTTCATTTGAAAGGCGCGGGAGCGTCGGGGCCATCGTGTTCTCAATGCTGACAATCTTGCACAAATCGCTAGGGGAACGGCTTGGCAACCTCAAGCGGGATTAAGCCAATTTTATTCCTTGAACCCGATGGTGCGCGCGATTGCCAGGGGGCTCATATGCGCAGATTTCAGTTCGAGAGCATTCGGATAAAGCTATCGATCATGATGGTGGGGCTCGTTTTCGGGTGCCTTTGCCTGGCGGGTTATGTCGCGTCGAAACATGCCACAAGCGCCCTTCACCTGGCCGCTGAAGAGCGTTTGAGCGCGGAAATTGAAAACCGGCGGGCGATCCTCGCGGGCAGGTTTGTCGACGTCGAGCGCGAAGTCATTGCCCAAGGCGAAAACCCCTTTGTTCTCACTGCCTTTCGCGCCTTTCGAAAGGGCTGGATCCGCCAGCATGAGAGCCACCCGGGCAGCCTGGGGGGGGACGCGCTGCGCGCGGCCTATGTTGAGGGCGGGCCGCTGGGCGAGGGCCTCGACCCCGTCTATAAAGCCGCGCATGGCCGCTATGACGAATTCTTCCAGACCCTGATCGCCTCAAGCGCGTTTGATGACATCTTCCTGATCGATCCCGCGGGCAATGTGATCTATTCTGCGCGCAAGAGTGTTGAGTTCGCTGTGAGCCTTGAGAGCGGTGTCATCGGCTCTTCTGATCTGGGGGCGATCTACCGCGTCGCGCTCGAGAATTCAGGCACGCGCCCAAATTATACTGACTTTTCAAGTTATGCGGGTGATGCATTCAACGTTTCGAGCTTCATGGCGCGCCCGCTGCGTAATGCGACCGGGGCGACCGTGGGGGTTGTCGTCTTTCGGCTGAAAATAGAAATGATCGAGCGGGTTTTGACGGATGACGAGAACCTGGGCGAGACGGGGCGTGTGCTGCTCATCGGGTCTGACAGGACCCCGTTGATCGGACAGAATGTGAACGGCCGGGTCTCTGCCGGTGACTACAACATTGCGCCGGTCAGGATGGCCCTTGGCGGGCATTCGGGCACCCAGGTGATAGAGTTTCAAAGCGAGCCGACGCTGGCGCATTATGCGCCGCTCTCCTTTTTCGGTAGAAGCTGGGCTTTGCTTGCGTTGCAAAGTGAGGCGGAGATCGCCAATCCCGCCCGTGCGATCCTGCTGGATATGGGCCGCGACGGGGCGATCATCTTGATCGCTGCGGTGGGGATCGCGCTCGCTTTCGCGCAATCGATTTCGCGCCCACTCACACATCTGCAAAAGGCGATGCAAGAGATCGGCCGCCGTCAAAAGCTCGCGCGCATCCCCTATACGCGCCGCGGCGATGAGATCGGGCGCATGGCGCGCTCACTCGCCGAGTTTCGCGACACCGTCTTGCTCAATGAAGAGCTGGCCCATGAGAATTCTTTCAAGGGTGCGGCGTTTGAAGGCGCCTCTTCCCCGCTCACGTTGATAGATCTCGACATGCGCATCAGTTACGCCAACAGCGCGTTTTCAGACCTTATCGCCAATAACCTTGAGACATTTCAAAGCCGTGTGCCGGGGCTTGACCCCCATGTCATCGTCGGCCGCTCGATCGATCTTTTTCAGGAAGACCCTGATCGTTTGCGCGGCATCGTATCCGCGAAGGATTGCTTGCCCTATCGGGTTGATCTCTCGGTCGGCGAGCTCAGCCTTGTTCTCGTCTTCAGCATCGTGCGCGACCGGGACTACTCGACCATCGGCTATGTCGTGGAATGGGAGGACGTCACCGAGGCGCGCACCCGTGAAGCGATGCTTGAGGCGATCAACACGCGGCAGGTCATGGCTGAGTTTGATATGGAAGGCGGGCTTGTCACAGCCAACCCCGCATTCTGCACCCTGGTGAACAGGCCCATCGAAGAGCTCATCGGCATGGCGCTCGATGCGCTTTTGGAGCCCACGGATGATGGCGCGGCGGAGGGCGCATATGGCGAAGGCGATATTCCTGGCCAGTCTCGCTTTGTGACGGCGGGCACGGCGCGGATTTTGGAAGGGGGGATGACAACGGTCCTGGATCGAAGC
This sequence comes from Pseudomonadota bacterium, assembly GCA_039198835.1. Lineage (GTDB taxonomy): Bacteria > Pseudomonadota > Alphaproteobacteria > Rhodobacterales > Rhodobacteraceae > Shimia_B. The sequence goes on from JBCCTH010000080.1 coordinate 9,278, forward strand.
GGAATTCCTAACCGGCTCTTGCTGATCGGCCAGGATATCACGCGCGATCATCTGCGCTTGTCGCGCTCGGAAGGGGAAAAGGCCGCGCTCATTGAAGAACAAAGCCGGGTTGTCGAAGCCGTGCGCGGCGCGCTCGCGTCGCTTGCCAGCGGTGATCTGAGCGGCCAGATCGAAACGCCCTTCCCAGACTCTTATGACGTGTTACGCACCGATCTTAACGCCGCGCTCAAAACGTTGGCCGAAGCGATCCGCAGCGTCGTGTTGAATGCCAATTCGATCCGGGGTGAAGCCGGTGAGATCACATCGGCCGCCGATGAATTGAGCAAACGCACAGAGCATCAGGCGGCCACGCTCGAAGAGACATCGGCCGCCCTTGATCTTCTCACCACGAATTTGAGGGTCGCCGCGGGCGAGGCCGAAAAGGCCGATACAATCGTGCGTCAAGCGCGCGAACATGCCGGGAAATCAGGCGATATCGTCGATAGGGCCGTCCAGGCCATGGGCCAAATCTCGAAAAGCTCAAATGAGATTTCACGCATTATCAGCGTGATCGATGATATCGCGTTCCAGACCAATCTCTTGGCGCTCAATGCCGGGGTCGAAGCGGCGCGCGCGGGCGAGGCCGGGCGTGGCTTTGCTGTCGTGGCCTCCGAAGTGCGCGCCTTGGCGCAGCGTTCAGCGGATGCCGCGAGCGAGATCACCGAGCTCATCTCGAAAAGCGGCGGTCATGTGAAGCAAGGCGTTGCGCTGGTGGGGAGAAACCGGGCGCGCGCTTCAGGTTATCGTCGATACAATCGGCGATGTGTCCTCCCATGTCTCGGAGATCGCAAGCTCCGCCCATGAGCAATCTGCCAGCATCGCTGAAATCAATGCAGCCGTCATGAACCTTGATCAGGTCACGCAGCAGAATGCGGCAATGTTTGAAGAAACCACAGCCGCGAGCCACGCGCTCACCCGGGAGGCCACGGATATGCACAGCGCCATGGCGCGTTTCGCAACCGGGCATGACGATGATGTTAACATCCCCCCCGTGGCGCAAAGCCCGGAAGAGACAGCTTGGCTGGCGAATGATGCAATAGGAGAAGCTCGCGCCGCAGAGGACGACGCCAAGGAGCCCGCGCAGATGACCGCGCCTGAAATGGTTGGGGAAGCATCATCCGGCCTTGCCTCCAGCGAGGGCGCGCAGAAGGCTGATCTGCAAGGTGGGGGCTCTTGCCTTAGCGATATGGAAGAGCGTCCGGCCCGCGCAGTTGGTCAGGACTTTGACCTCGACGATCCAGCTCCAGACCAAACAGATGAGGGCGAAGCGCGCCCTTCGCTGGGCGCAGGCTGGGAAGAATTCTAAATGGCGTCAATTCCGGTAGGACAGCGTCAGAAGACCCGGCATGTCACGCAAGGAGAGGTGTGTATCGCCGATGCCGATGCGACCTGCGTCACAACGATCCTGGGTTCGTGCATCGCGACGCTGATCTGGGACCCGGAGGCGAAGGTGGGCGGGCTCAATCACTTGCTTTTGCCGGATGCGCGGCCGCAAAACGCGGCGGCGATGGCACCCGATGTCAACCTCATGGAGCTTTTGATAAACGGGGTTCTGAGCGCGGGCGGAGCACGCAAGCGCTTTCGCGCAAAGATATTTGGCGGGGCGCAGATGATCGATGGGCTGGGCTCGACGGGCGCGGCAAATGTTCAATTCGTCGAGCGTTTTCTGGCGGATGAAGGCATCCCCTGCCTTGCGCGCTCCACCGGGGGGCGCCATGCAAGGCGGCTCAGGGTCTGGCCGGCGCAAGGCCGCGTTCAACAAAAGAGGGTCGCCAACTTTGACCCCACTATCGATGCGCCGGATCCGAGGCGATTGCGCAAGCAGGCTCTCAAGCTGTCGGGTGTTGAGCTTCTATGAGCGCGCAGATGCCAAAGACGTCTCAGGTCTTTGAAGCACGAGAGCCAAGCGGCTTTTAAGCTTTGAAGGCGCACAGTACGCCCTTGAACCAAAGTGCCTTCTCTGCACCCCAGATTTGCGCATGGGAGCAAAGCTGACGCGCTCCGGGGCGCGAGGCCGCACGCCACGCTCCGCTTGCGGCGCGCGCGCCGTCTTCTGGAGCCAGATCGGAGGCAAACACATTACCTTTTTCGCGAGAATGGCGGCTCAGGCCGCCCTTCCCTTTACGCCTCAGGGGCCAGAAAAGAGTGCTGAAAACCTGTGGGCAGCCTTGGGCGTTAACCAAAGAGCCTGAATGCATCACTTAGCTGAGGCATGTTGTTGAAGAGGTTGCCTTCGTGGTCGTGCTCTCGCGCGAATGCGCGCTGCCTTTGCTGATATCCATTAAACCACTCCGCCTTTAACCTGAGATACATCCGGCAGCCTTGACGGAGTTTTAGCGTTCTTGAGACGAGTAGAGATGGCACACTTCCGCGACGGCCTCGAACCTTTCGGTGAACGTCCTCGGGCCGATGCGCCGAAGGCGAGAGTCTAGTTTTTAGAAGGCCATTTCAATGCGATTGAGGTCTGCGCCGTAGTGAAGACAATGCGTTCGGGCTGAGCTGACACTGCCGGAATGCGATGCCTGAACCAGTCGTCGCGTTGCCGCCTTACGCTGACCCGGCGGCGCTCGACAGCAACCAACGGCTATTTTTGCGTATAGCCAAGCTCGCGAACGACCTTGCCGATCGCCTTGGGGTGCGCCTGCACATCGGTCGCGTCGTGCAGGGCGGCGGCCAATGCCGGGATACTAACGTCGCCATCCTGAGCAATCACCGCAGCGAAGAACGCGC
>JBCCTH010000081.1:0-11974 GCA_039198835.1 Pseudomonadota bacterium
CCACAGCGCGCTCGAATTCCTGCATCCGCTCCTTGGAATGCGCCAGTCTGATCGATCCCGTGACATGATAGTTCATCGGGTAATCGACTTCTTCGGCGAGCCCGGCATAGAGCGAAAGCGAGTAGCGCTGCATGTTCATCACAGCCCATGACGTGCTGAAAGACGGGCAATTGCCCGCCGCATGCCAGGTGGACCCCGCCGTCAGCTCGTTTTTTTCAAGGAGGACACAATCCGTCCATCCCATCTTCGCGAGGTGATAAAGACCTGAGACGCCAACCACGCCCCCACCGATGATCACGACCCGTGCCGTCGTTGGAAAATCGCTCATGACAGTCTCCCTAAAGTGTGTCTGCCTGCGGGGCCTTTCCCGCTTTGTCTTCGATCTCGCTGCTTCGCGCAGCTGCCCTTCAATGTCGGCGCGTTTCGGTAACGGGCCGCCTCGCCGTAAGCGATCGCGCCGTCGTTTTGCTTGCGGCAGGTCATGCCGCCCTTCCCTGCCATGCGACCGCGCCAAGCGCCGCGCCATACGCCACAAAGCAGGCTGATAGCCCGCGTCTGAGCCAAATGTTAAACACCGATCCCAGAGCGGCGCGCCCGAGCCCCGCGCCCAGCGCGGTAAAGCCCGTATAGGAAAGCGCCGTGATCCCGAGCGCCGTGGGCAAGATATGGATCATTTGCTCCCAGATCGGCACGCCGGGCTCCACGAATTGGCTAAAGGCCGAGATATACCCGGCCAGGCTCTTGGCGTTGATCGTGGCGATGAGGAACGCGCGCAGATAAATCGAACCGGCTCGCGCCGGTAAGACCACCGGCATATGCGCGCGCAGCCAGCCCCGCAGGCCGAGCCAAACGAGAAGAAGCGCGCCCGCGACCTGCACCCAAAAGAACACCCCGGGGGCTGCCACGATGAGCGCCCCAAGACCGGCCGCCGACAGAAAAAGGAAAAGCGTTGCCTGGGTCAGAATGCCGAGAACGCCCCAAAGCGCGCGGCGCAGGCCGAACTGCATCCCGTTTTGAATGCAATTGGCGGCGTTGGGGCCCGGCGTCGTCACAAAAACGACCCAGAACAACGCGAAAATGATCCACCCCTCGACGCTCATCTCAATAAACCGGGGGTGCGATCACCCAGATGGCAATGCAGACTTTGTCATAGGGGTTCGCCCATCGGAAGGCCTCACCACGAACGCGAAAGCTATCGCCCGTATCAAGCTTGTGAAGGCGGCCCTCGATCCAGAGATCAAGCTTGCCCTCAACGATATACCCCACTTCCTGGGTCGGCCGCTGAACCGGGATCGCAAGCGCGGCGCCCGGCTCGAAGACCGAGCGCACGACCTCGAAATCATCCGTCAGATCAGGCGAGAGAAGCTCTTCCACAAGCCCCGCAGCGCGCGAGCCGATGGGCCGCCGCGCTCTTGCGCGCACGACATAACCGGCATCCTGGGCAGGCAGCGCGTCCGTGCGGAAAAGCGAGGACACCGAGACATCAAGCGCCGCCGCCAGTTGCCGCAGATCGCTCACCGAGGGTTCTGAAAGATCGCGCTCGACCTGGCTGAGCCAGCCCACCGACCGCTGAAGCCGATCAGCGAGCCCTTGGAGCGTGTGACCGCGCGCCTTTCGCAAGGCACGAAGGTCGGCTCCGAGTGATGGCGTCCGCGATTCTTGAGTGTTCACCGGTGGCTCCCTTGGCTCTCGCTACTGGAAGTCGTGGAGATGAAATTTTCAAGGATTTTTTCATGAACGCAGCGCGCTTTTGCTCAGAAATCGACTCGAATGTCAGAAGTCAGGCGATTTTTCGACGTTGGCAAAGATATCCTTGAGGATCGCAGCGAGCCCTGCGGCATCTTTCTCGGAGAATGCATCGGGCAGATCGCTATCGATATCGAAAACACCCAGCAGCCCACCATCGGCGGCGCGAACCGGCAAGACAAGCTCGGATCGCGTGGAGGCCGCGCAGGCGATATGGCCGGGGAAGGCTGTCACGTCGGAGACGATCTGGGCTTTGCCCGTGCGCGCGGCCGCGCCGCAAACCCCGCGCTCGAAGGGAATGGCAAGGCAGCCATGCCCGCCCTGATAAGGCCCGATTTTGAGGAGGCCAGCGGCAACCACCCGGTAAAAGCCCGTCCAGGAAAAGCGCGCATCGGCATGATGCACTTCACAAGCGACCGTCGCCATAAGCGCGACGGGATCCCTTTCGCCCTCGGTGAGCGAGGCCAAAACCGCGCTCAAAGCCTCATAATCCACCATGGTCAGGGCCGTTCGATCGCAATCGCCGTGCCTTCACCCCCTCCGATGCAGATCGCGGCGACCCCGCGCTTGAGGCCCCGCGCTTCAAGGGCGTGAAGGAGCGTCACGATGATCCGCGCGCCCGAGGCTCCGATCGGGTGACCGAGCGCGCAGGCCCCGCCATTGACGTTGAGCTTTTCATGGCCGATCCCCATCTCCGTCATGAACGCCATCGGCACGACGGCGAATGCCTCGTTGACCTCCCAGAGATCGACATCATCCACAGACCACCCGATGTGCTCAAGGAGCTTGCGCGCCGCGGGCACGGGGGCCGTGGTGAACCAACCGGGCGCTTGTGCATGGCTCGCATGGCCAACCAGGCGCGCCCGGGCTTTTTCATCCGATGCCGTCAAGACGAGAGCGGCGGCGCCATCGGAAATGCTAGAGGAATTCGCGGCGGTGACAGTCCCCCCGTCGCGGAAAGCAGGCTTGAGCTGAGGAATTTTCTCCGGGCGCGCCGCTCCTGGCTGTTCATCCTCGGTGATGCTTGAGGTGCCTTTGCGATGGGCGATTTCGACCGAGACCAACTCAGCTTTGAAGGCACCGCTCTTTTGCGCTGAAAGCGCGCGTTCCAGCGACGCAAGGGCATAGGCATCTTGGGCGTCGCGGGTGAACTGGAAGGCCTCCGCGCAATCTTCGGCGAAGGTGCCCATGAGGCGGCCCTTGTCATAGGCATCCTCGAGACCGTCGAGAAACATTGAATCCGCGACTTCGGCATGGCCGATCCGCGCCCCACCCCGCATTTTAGGCAGCAGGTAGGGCGCTTTGGTCATGCTCTCCATTCCGCCCGCGACAACGGCCTGCGCCCGGCCGAGCGCGATCTGATCAAACGCGAGCATCGCGGCTTTCATCCCCGAACCGCACATCTTGTTGAGCGTTGTCGCGGGCACATCTTCGCCCAAGCCGCCCTTGAATGCCGCTTGCCGCGCGGGGGCCTGGCCCTGCCCGGCGGGCAGCACACATCCCATCAGAACCTCGTCAATGGCGGGGGTTGCGGCGCGCGCAAGACTGGCACGGATCGCTGCGCCACCGAGCTCGGCCGCGCTCGCGCCAGACAGACTTCCCTGTAGGCCGCCCATCGGCGTCCGCGCGGCACCGCTGATAAAAACATCGGCCATGGCGATCTCCCTTGGTTTCAAACGCTTTCGTAACGCTTGTTGCGTAGCGTCCCGCCAAACAGACAGGAAGAGGCGTTTTATGGAGTTGAGTAAAAGCGATGTGGGGAGCACGCGCATTGTAAAAGTGCTTGATAGCCGGATTGATGCCGCCGTGGCCATTCAGTTCAAAGATGCAATGCGCGCTGAAACCGAAGGTGGCCCGGAGCGGATCGTTCTCGATCTTTCGGATGTCAGTTTCATCGATTCGTCGGGTCTGGGCGCGGTCGTCGCTGCCAAAAAGCTTCTCAATGATGCGCATGTGCTTGAATTGGCGGGCCTCACGCCGGTCGTCGCCAAGGTCTTCAAGCTTACGCGCATGGATACCGTTTTTGCGATCCACAGCGATGTTGCGGCCGCTGTGCCCCCCCTTGCATCTTGAGGCCCTCTGATGATCGAAATTGAAAGCAACGACGCGACGATCTCGATCCGGTGCCTATCGGACACGTTCGAGGTTCGCTCTTCGCTCGAAGCGCTGATGGAAGACATGCAAGAGCGCGATTTTCTCGCGGAGGAACGCGGCACTGTTGAACTGGTTCTAGCCGAAGTGCTCAACAACGTGGCCGAACATGCCTATGAGGAGAAGGGGGATGGCAAGATAGAGCTTGATCTGAGCTACATCCCGGGCGGCATCTCGATCGCGCTTCAGGATTTTGGCAAGCCGATGCCGGGCGGCCAGACACCACTTGGCATGCCTGCAAATCTAGATGTCGAAGTTGATGACTTGCCAGAGGGCGGCTTTGGTTGGTTCTTGATCGGAGAGCTTGCGAAAGACCTCTCTTATGAGCGCCGAGAGGGCGCGAACCATCTTAGTTTCCGCATGACGCTCGGCTCGGATGCGTAAAGCAGCAAAGCGCCGCTAAGGCTGACCTCGACGCGCGATGCGGTGCTTGCGGCTGTATTTGAGGTTTTGCTGGGAGATGGCCTTCCGGGCTACGGAACGCCACCGACGTTCAATCAGGGTCCAACGGCATCACGCGGGAGCGCCACTGCGCGCGGCAGCCCCCCTTCACGGGCGGTGGCGCGGGCCCGCGCAAAGCGCAAGCGACCGCGCGCGGGAATGCGGGGCCGAGCACATGACCGAGACGGTCAGGCGTGAAGGGCGCAGTTGACCAAAAAAACGCCTCGGTGGGAACCAGAGGGCGTGTCGTCTTCAAGCAAGCAGCAAGGCATGTCGGCATTAAGAGAGCTCAATCGCTCGGTCGCGAAGGCTGCGCCGCCCATCGTGCCCACCTGCGAAGGCGGGAGAACGCGCCTTAGCTAAGCGAGCAGTAGCGAGGGAGGAGGCACCCTGAGAGCGCTGAGCCGCGCCGTGATGCAGGGAGGCTGGTGGGGCCAAGTTGCCCGCCACCGGAGGCGGGAGCGCGCATCATCTGACCAAGCATGGGCACGCGAACGTGCGGGCATTGACGTTAGGCATCTCGCGCGATGTGGGCGGCAGCCATGTGCTTCGACAAAAGGTGCAGGGCCTGCTCTGCTTGCAACACCATCACCGCAGAGGCAGCACCGAGAGGCGGGCTTCTTCGACAAAGCAACTCCCTCAAAGCCTAGGTATTTTTGTACCGTTATCTGTCTGGCCCATTTACCCTGGAAAGACAGGCCAACAGCGTGCTCAGTTAACCCAAGGGATCGACCAAACGACAGTCTGAGATCAGGCCTATTCCGCGGGCTTTGTGACGGCGCTGTTCTTGCGCCAGATCCACCAGTTCAAAGCGCCCGCATAGCTGACCCAAACAACATAAGGCGCCATGAGCAAGCCGCTCACGGCATCGATCTTCCAGAAACTCACTGTTGTTGCCAACACCGCCAGCCACAAGGCGGAAAGCGCCACCATCGCGGCCCCGAGCCGCTTTAGCCCGAAGAACACGGGCGACCAAAGCGTGTTGAGCGCGATCTGGAGCGCCCAGAACGCAGAGGCGAGAGCGGCCCCTTCGGCCCCCGCAACGCGCGCCGCGGCGACGGCGGACGCGATATAGAGCACGCTCCATGCCAAGGGAAAAAGCCAAGGCGGCGGGGTCCAAGACGGTTTTTCGAGCTCCTCGAAATACCACTTATCGGGCGGAAAGAGGCTTCCTGTGGCGGCGGCCCCGCAGCAAGCCGCGAGATAGACCAAAAAGACAGTTATATCCATGCTGCATTCCCACCCTTGCTGAGGCGAAGAGCTAGCATGCTACTCTCCCGGTGCCAGAGGCCCGTGCTCGCGCACGCGAAGTTCTGCGAGCACATCCAGAACAGCGCTTGTCCGACTGGGCTTCGGAAGCCGGTGCCCGGCGGCCTCCACGAGAAAGGCGACCTCGGGCAAGGAGCGCGCATAGAGCGTGGCAGGTTGCGGCATCAGGAATGTCGTCCCCGCATGCAAAACCGCGCGCCCAATCCAGCCGATCTTTTGCGCCTTCGTTGTGACAGCCCGGCGCGATAAGCTGTCATAGCCGCCCGCGCGGATCGTCGCGCCGATCCCGGCATAGACATAACGCGCCGCCGTGATGCCTGGGCGCGCGGCTGCGGGCAAACTGGCGATGCCCGCCTCCGAGCGCCGATAAAGCCGGTCGGCTTCTCCCAGAAGGCGCTTTGTCATGGCGCGTATCTCGGTCGTGGGAAGCGGTTCCGCCAACCATGCGGCCGGGTCGAGCCCCGCCTCGGCGAACCATTGGCGCGGCAGATAGATGCGCCCCATGCGCGCATCCTCGCCCACGTCCCGAGCGATGTTGGTCAGTTGCATGGCTACGCCCAGGTCACAGGCGCGCGAGAGCGCGTTGGGATCGCGCACGCCCATGAGCACCGTCATCATCGCGCCAACAGCCGCGGCCACCCGAGCGGAGTAGGCAAAGACGCCTGAAAGCGTCTCATATTCCTTGCCGAGCGCATCCCAGGCGAGCCCTTCAAGAAGCGCCTCCGGGAGCGCGCGCGGCATATCATGATCCTCGACCATGGCCGCGAAGGCGCGATCGGTTGGTGTGTTGCGCGGCCGCCCCGCATAAACGCGGTCAAGCCGCTCCTGAAGGCTGAGGACGGCGGCGGTTTCATCATCTCCCAAATCAACGGCGTCATCGGCCAACCGGCAGAACGCATAAAGCGCCAGCGCCGGGTCGCGCACCCGCGCAGGCAAGAGCTTTGAGGCCGCATGAAACGACAGCGATCCATGGCGGATCGCCTCCTTGCAATGGGCGAGGTCTGCGGGCGCGATCATTCGGCCGCCATCTGCATATCAGGCATCACAGGCCGCGGCGCATCGGCAACAAGCTTCCCCAGAACCTCGGCGCTGGAGACAACGCCGGGCACACCCGCCCCCGGATGCGTGCCGGCGCCCACGAGATAAAGGCCCTTCGCGACCGCGCTCACATTGTGCGGCCTGAACCAGGCTGATTGCAAAATGCGCGGTTCAAGGCTGAACCCCGCGCCAAAAGGCGACAGATATCGATCGCGGAAGGTCTCGGGCGTGAAAACGACTTCGGATGAAAGATGATCCTGAAATCCCGGTATCGTATCATTCAAGACGCGGGCGACCTTGCGCTTGTAGATCTCTTTCTCTTGCTGCCAATCCACGCCGCCATGGCCCAGATGCGGCACCGGTGAGAGGGCGTAAAAGGTATCATCGCCGCGCGGCGCAACCGAAGGATCGGTGACCGAGGGGCGATGGAGGTAAAGGCTCATATCCTCCGCGAGCTTGCCCTTGATGAAAATGTCGCGCAGCAGCCCCTCATAGCGCGGGCCCGAAAGGATCGTGTGATGCCCCACATCACGCCACATTTCAGACGTGCCCTTTGTGCCGAAATACCAAACGAAAAGCGACATCGACCAGCGCCGCGTCTCGCTCGCGCGGCTCCAGCCACGCCGCGGCAGATTGCGCAAAAGGCGCTTATGGGTGTGGCCGGCATCAGCGTTTGACACCACGATGGGGGCTGAGAGCGTCTCCCCCCCGTCCAGGCGCACCCCCGTTGCCGCGCCGTTCTCGATGAGGATCTCATCGACATCGACCCCGAGCCTGATCTGCCCGCCTTGCTCTTCGATCACGCGCACCATGGCATCGGCGATCCGCTGCACACCGCCCATCGCGTAATGCACGCCGTAAGCCTTTTCGAGATGGCTCACGAGCGCGTACATCGATGTCACATGCATCGGGTCGCCGCCGATAAAAAGCGGATGGAACGATAAAGCCATGCGCAACCGCTCATCCTTTACCCGCTTGCGCGCGAGCTTCAGAATCGATTGATCCGCCCGCAACAGCGCGAAGGTGGGCAAGACCTTGAGCGTCTCCCAAAGCCGGTGCATCGGTTTGGCGACCATGCCCTCAAACCCCACGACATAGCGGCGATAAGCATCTTTGAGAAAGCGCCGGTAACCCGCGACATCGTCCGGGTTGAGCCGCGCCACCTCGGTTTCCATGATCTGGGTGTCGCCGGAGGCATAAAAATTGGCCCCGTCCGGCCAGCGAATTTCATAGAACGGGTTCAGCGGTTTGAGGGTGACATCCTTGTGAAAATCACGCCCGCAGGCCGCCCACAGCTTTTCATAGACCTCCGGTACCGTGATGATCGTCGGGCCAAGATCAAAGCGGTGCCCGTCCTGGCTGATGGATGATCCGCGCCCGCCGGCGCGATCAAGCCGATCAAGGACTGTCACAGCATAGCCTTTTGCACCCAGGCGCATGGCGGCGGAAAGCCCGCCCAGGCCTGCGCCGATCACAATTGCCTGGCTTGGCCCGGCATCCGACCCATTGAGGTAAAGCATGCGACTCCTCGCTGTCAGCTTTGCTTTACATATATGAAGCCGAATGGCGCGATTGTCTTCCCTTATTTGCAGATATGTGTCAGGATAACGTGACACATATCGTGACACACGGGGAGTCCGCATGACCCAAACCGTATCACTCAGCTTTTTCCGCTTCTCGGGACCGGGGTCAAAGCTCTGGGCGTTCTCAATGATGGGCATCTCCCGCATGCTCTTGCCGCGCGTGCCCGATATCGGGTTCTGGAAGCTCTGCGGCTCGGGCACGGGAGAAGGCTTCACGCCGATCCCCAACACAGCCGTTTATGCGATCCTCTGCACCTGGCCTGACGCCGATACAGCGCGCTCGCGCGTTGAAAAGCAGCCGCTTTTCGAACGCTATCGCAAAAAGGCCGTCGAGAGCTGGACGGTCTATCTCACCCCCACCCAATCGCGGGGGAACTGGTCTGGGCAAGAGCCTTTTGACGCGACCGGCGAAGCAACCGAAGGCCCGCTGGCCGCGCTCACCCGCGCAACGATCAAGCCGCGCGTTCTCTTCAAGTTCTGGGGTCGCGTGCCGGATATCTCAAAGATGATCGGGCTCGATGAGAATGTCGCTTTCAAGATTGGAATCGGCGAGCTGCCCTGGCTGCACCAGATCACCTTTTCGATCTGGCCATCACCCGGCGCGATGGCACGTTTCGCGCGCCATGACGGCCCCCATGCCCGCGCGATCCGCGCCGTGCGCCAGGGCGCTTGGTTCTCCGAAGAGCTCTATGCGCGCTTCGCCGTGACCGGTGACCATGGCCAATGGGAAGGGCGAAGCCCGCTCGCCGACCTCCCGCCAATCTGTCACGAGGAGCGCAGCCCATGACAGCCTTTCCCTTCTCGGCCATCGTCGGTCAGGATGAAATGAAGCAAGCGATGGTCTTGACGGCCATCGACCCCGCCATCGGCGGCGTGCTTGTCTTCGGGGATCGCGGCACCGGAAAATCGACAGCCGTGCGCGGGCTGGCCGCCCTTTTGCCGCCGATCAGCGCTGTGCCGGGATGCCCGGTCAATTCTGCGCGTTATGAGGATTGCCCGGCCTGGGCGAATGTCGCGCAGGCCGAGCCACGCGAGACACCAACACCGGTGATCGATCTCCCGCTTGGAGCGACGGAAGACCGCGTGACCGGCGCGCTCGACATCGAAAAGGCCCTCGCGCATGGCGAGAAGGCCTTTCAGGCCGGGCTTCTGGCGCGCGCCAACAGGGGGTATCTCTATATCGACGAGGTGAACCTCCTTGAAGATCACATCGTCGATTTGCTCCTCGATGTCGCGCAATCAGGCGAGAACGTGGTCGAGCGGGAGGGCATGTCGATCCGCCACGCGGCGCGATTTGTGCTTGTCGGGTCGGGCAACCCCGAAGAAGGCGAGCTTCGCCCGCAATTGCTTGATCGTTTCGGCCTTTCGGTCGATGTCGCCTCGCCCAGCGATGTGCGCACGCGCATCGAGGTCATCAAGCGACGCGACGCTTACGAACGCGACAAGGCGGCCTTTTGTGAGGTATGGGCTCCGAAAGACGCCCGCATGCGAAGCGATATTCTCGCCGCGCGCGCGCGTGTGGCGGGCATAGAAACGCCGCTCGCCGTCCTTGAGCGCTGCGCGGAAATTTGCCTTGCGCTCGGCTCTGACGGTCTGCGCGGGGAGCTCACGCTCCTGAAAGCAGGGAGAGCGCTCGCCGCCTGGAAGGGTGAAACCGCGATGACCGAGCGTCATCTGAGCAAGGTCGCTTCGTCGGCATTGCGCCACAGGCTGCGCCGCGATCCGCTTGATGAAGCAGGCTCGGGCACCCGCGTGAACCGGATCCTTGAAGAGGTTCTCGGGGCGTGATCGATCCCGCTGAGAGATGGGCGCATGCGCTGCTCGCGCTCAAGCTCTTGGCGATCAATCCCAAACTGGGCGGCATCGCGCTGCGCGCGCGGGCGGGGCCGGTCCGAGACCGCTGGTGCGCGTCGCTGGCAAGGTTTCCCCAGAGCCTGCGCAAGGTGCCGCTCAACATCACGGATGATCAGCTCTTCGGCGGTCTCGATGTTACAGCCACCCTGACGCGCGGTCAGCAAGTGCTTGCCCGCGGATTGGCCGATGAGGCGGGCTATCTGATGGTGCCCATGGCCGAACGGCTGGAGCCCGGCCTTGCCGCGCGTCTCGGCGCGCTCATCGATGGGGGCCGTCACTGCCTCATCGCGCTTGATGAAGGCGCAGGCAATGAGGAAAGGCTGCCAGACGCGCTTGCAGACCGGCTGGCCTTTCACATTGATCTTGAAGGTGTTCCCTGCGCAGCGGCCCAGAGCGGGCTGGGGACAGTGCCCGCCCCGCTCGAGGTGGCATCGCGCGCCCGCGATATCGAGGCGGTGGCGGAAATCGCCGAGGCGCTCGGCGTTGTCTCGGCGCGCGCGCCGCTTCTCTGCCTTTGGGCCGCTCAGGCCCATGCCGCGCTTCACCGGCGGCGCGACATGGCTCACGAAGACATCGAGGTCGCGGCGCTGCTCACGCTTGTGCCGCGCGCGACCAGAGTGCCAGAGCCCGAAAACACAGACGAGGCCGAGGCCCCGCCGCCGCCAGACCACAGCAGCGAACCACAAAACGATGCGCCCCGCGACGGCAGCGAGGCGGAGTTGCACACCGAGATCTTGCTTGAAGCCATCAAGGCGATGCTGCCGTCAGACATTCTCGCGCAGATCGCGGCCCGGCGCGCCGGTCGCGGAGCCAAAGGCGCGGGTGCCGGCGTCAAACGCACCGGAAATCGCAAGGGCCGGCCCCTGCCGTCGCGCCCCGGGCGGCTAGACGGGCGCGCGCGCCTTGATCTCGTGGCGACGCTGCGCGCGGCCGCCCCTCTCCAGACCCTGCGACGCAGCGCTCAAAAGCGGGATCGCTTGATCGAAATCAGAGCGAGCGATATCCGCGTGAAACGCTATGAAGAGCGCTCTGACAGGCTGCTCGTCTTTGCGGTCGATGCCTCGGGCTCAGCGGCTTTCGCGCGCCTCGCCGAGGCCAAGGGCGCCATCGAACTTTTGCTCGTTGACGCCTATGCCGCCCGCGATCATGTGGCGCTCGTGGGCTTTCGGGGTGTTTCGGCGGAGGTCTTGCTGCCGCCCACGCGCTCACTCGTTCAAACCAAAAAGCGGCTGGCCGCCCTTCCGGGAGGCGGCGGCACGCCACTCGCCGCCGGGATCAAAGCCGCGACAGAACTCGCGCTTCTCGGTCAGTCCCGCGGCATGAGCGCGACGCTCATTCTCTTGACCGACGGGCGCGCCAATGTCGCGCTCGATGGGGAGGCAGACCGTCAACGCGCGGGCGCGGATGCAACGCGCATGGCCCGCGCAGCTCTTGTTCAAGGGCTCGATGCACTGGTGATCGACGTCGGCAAACGGCCTGAGCGAAGCCTCAGAACACTGGCCGAAACCATGGATGCCATCTATCTGCCGCTGCCACGCGCCGATGCCAAGCGATTGAGCAACGCCGTCAGCGGCGCGCTGCGCTGATGGCGCGGATCGCCATCGCGCCGGATTGGCCCCATGCGGAGTTCAGCCGCTTTTTGCCCACCGCGCGGGAGGGCGGGCGATGGCATGTTCAGATCATGGGCGAGGGGCCTGATCTTCTTTTGTTGCACGGTGCGGGCGGTGCCACGCAAAGCTGGCGGGGCCTGATGCCAATCCTCGCGCGGCGCTATCGCTGCATCGCACTCGATCTGCCCGGCCAGGGATATTCCCGCGCCTCTGCTCCGGGCCGGTATGGGCTTGATCCCCTCGCAAGCGACATCACCGCCCTTGGCGCGCGCGAAGGGTGGC
>JBCCTH010000082.1:0-11890 GCA_039198835.1 Pseudomonadota bacterium
CCGGTGTCGATATCGCGGCGGGAAATGCGCTCGTTGAGCGGATAAAGCCCCTGGCCGCGCGCACATCGCGCCCGGGCTCAATGGCGGGGCTTGGCGGCTTTGGAGCGCTCTTTGATCCCAAGGCTGCGGGCTTCGCCGACCCGGTGCTTGTCGCCGCGACAGATGGCGTGGGCACGAAACTCAAAATCGCCATCGAAACGGGGCATCATGCGACGGTCGGGGTCGATCTCGTGGCGATGTGCGTCAATGATCTCGTGTGCCAGGGGGCCGAGCCGCTCTTTTTTCTCGATTATTTCGCTACCGGCAGCCTCGATATCGAGACGGCGTCCGCCGTCATCGAAGGGGTTGCGCGGGGCTGTGAGGCAGCCGGGTGCGCGCTCATCGGGGGGGAAACGGCAGAGATGCCGGGGCTCTATGGCGGGGGAGATTATGACCTGGCCGGGTTCTCTGTTGGCGCGATGGAGCGGGGCGAGCATCTGCCGCAAGATGTTCAGGCGGGCGACAGCCTCTTAGGGCTTGCCTCGGACGGCCTGCATTCCAATGGCTTTTCGCTTGTCCGAAAGATCGTTGAGACGGCCGGGCTGCGCTGGGATGCACCTTGCCCTTGGTCGCCTCAAGAGACGCTCGGCGCGGCTTTGCTGACGCCCACGCGCATCTATGTGAAGCCGCTCCTTGCCGCTTTGAGCGCAGCGCCGGTTTCAGCCCTGGCGCATATCACCGGCGGAGGGCTCACCGAGAATTTGCCCCGCGTCTTGCCCGAAGGTATCGGCGCGCAGATTGATCTCGCGGCATGGCGCTTGCCACCTGTCTTTAGATGGCTGGCGGAGCAAGGCGGGCTCGATGAAGCCGAGCTCCTGCAAACATTCAACGCGGGCATCGGCATGGTCGTTGTGACGTCCGATGCCGCCGCCGTGCGCGCCGCGCTCGAGGCTGCGGGCGAGACGGTCTTTGACCTGGGATCTCTTGAGGCGGGGGCAGGCCTTCACTATCGCGGCACGCTCCTTTGACGACACGCGTGGCGATCTTTGCCTCGGGTGGCGGATCGAATGCTTCCGCGCTCATCGCGTCGATGAGCGGAGATCATCCCGCGCGGCCTTGCCTTGTCGTCTCCAATGACGTGGATGCGGGCGTTTTGGCCAAAGCGCGCGTGGCGGGCGTGGCCACCGAGGCGCTCAGCCACCGCCCCTATGCCGGTGACCGCGCGGCCTTTGAAGCCGATCTGAGTGCCCTGATCGCGCCTTATGCGCCCGATATCATCTGCCTTGCTGGGTTCATGCGCGTGCTCACGGCCGGTTTTGTCGCCGATTGGCGGGGGCGGATGCTCAACATCCATCCCTCGCTTTTGCCGAAGTATCGCGGCCTGAACACCCACGCGCGCGCGCTCGACGCGGGTGATGCGCGCCATGGTTGCACGGTTCACGAAGTCATCCCAGAACTCGATGCCGGGCCGATCTTGGGGCAAGCCGCGCTGAGTATCGCCGAAAATGACACGCCCAAGACGTTGGCAGCCCGTGTTCTCACGCTCGAGCACGCGCTTTATCCCGCCGTGCTGCGCCGGTTCGCGGCAGGCGATACCACGCCTTTTTTCTTGAACGCCGAGCCCCGCCAATAGCCTCACTCGAGGGCCTTTTCATTGCCCGCGCGCTTGCGTAAGCAAGCAAAACTTCATGTCCCTGCCACTTGAGAGAGCTTTCCGCGCCAATGAAGACGATTACAACGACGGACGCGCTCGCCGCTTTTTGCAATGAGGCCAGCGCGCAGCCTTATGTGACCGTTGACACAGAGTTTCTACGCGAACGCACTTATTATTCGAAGCTTTGCCTCGTGCAATTAGCGCATCCAGGGGGCGAGGATGCGGCGGTGCTTGTTGATCCGCTCTCGGAGGGGCTCTCTCTCGCGCCTCTTCTCGACCTGTTTCGAGATGAAAGCACGGTCAAGGTCTTCCATGCCGCGCGCCAAGATCTTGAGATCTTCTTTTTGGAGCACGGCGTTTTTCCCGCACCGCTTTTTGACACGCAGGTCGCCGCCATGGTCTGCGGATTTGGCGAACAGGTCGGATATGAAACGCTGGTGCGCAAGATCGCGCGCGAAGGGCTCGATAAATCGAGCCGCTTTACTGATTGGTCGCGCCGGCCGCTGACGGATGCGCAAAAGACCTATGCGCTCGCCGATGTCACCCATCTGCGCGTCATCTATGAGCATCTCGCCGCAGAGCTTGAGCGCACCGATCGCACGAGATGGGTGCGGGAAGAGCTCGCGATCCTGACCGATCCCGCCACCTATGAGATCACCCCGGCCGAGGCATGGCTCCGCGTCAAGACCCGCACGCATTCAGGCAAGATGATGGCCTTCGTGAAAGAACTCGCAGAGTTTCGCGAAAGCTTCGCCCAGAGCCGCAACATCCCCCGCTCAAGGGTTTATAAAGATGATGCCTTGCTCGAACTTGCTTCGACAAAGCCGCGCAATATCAAGGAATTGGGTCGCTCCCGGTTGTTGCTTCGCGACGCGCGAAAGGGCGACATCGCCGACGGTATCCTGGCCGCGATTGCCCGCGCGGCCGATTGCCCGCCTGAGAAGTATCCAAAAGTTGATCGCTCGCGCGAGAAGCTACAGGTCAACCCGGCGCTCGCCGATCTTTTGCGCGTGCTTCTCAAGGCAAAGGCAGATCAGGAAAACGTGGCGCAAAAGCTCATCGCGACCGTGGCTGATCTTGATGCCCTGGCGGCAGGCGAACGCGATGTGGCGGCGCTCAAAGGGTGGCGCAAGGAGGTGTTCGGAGCCGACGCGCTCAAGCTCTGCGATGGTCAAGTGGCGCTCGCGGTCAAGGGGCAGCGCGTGGAGCTGGTAAACCTCTAGCGCCGTTTTGTGAGCGCGTTTGACGCCGCGCGCACTGTGATGGTGCGCGCGCCTGCCAAGTCTGAATTCGAGATAAATCGCGCGACGGTGACGCGCCCATCGCCGCTGCCTGTCCCTTGGAAGGCGCGGAACTCAAGCGTGATCGTGCTTGCCGTGGTGGCGGCGCGGGTCAACTGGGCGCTGAACGCGCCGGCCTGCGCCGCTTGGCCTGTGGCGCGCACGATGATCCCGCCATTGGCTGGCGTCACTTCGAGTTGTGAAATCCTTTGAACGAGCGGGCGCGCATCAACGCGTTGGATCACACGCTCAGGCGGCACGAGCGGCCGCAAGGCGCGCTCACCCGCTGCCACCTCGCGCTGCTCGGCGCTTTGGCCAAACCAGTTGAACGGGTTCAGGCGGCTTTCTGACACCTGCGCGCAGCCCGCCAAGGCGAACGCGGCAAGAACCGCGAGACAAAGAGAACGCGCCATATTGGCCTCCCACCCGGTTGCGCCTATGTGCCTAGCTCAAAGGCGCGAAGCTGAAAAGACCGCGCAAACAAGGGGCTGAGAGATGGCGCAGGCAGAGTTCGAGGAAATCGTAGAGACCTTTGAATTTCTGGACGATTGGGAAGACCGCTACCGGCATGTGATCGATCTGGGCAAGGCGATGCCTGAGATGCCCGAAGCGCTCAAGGTTCCGGCAACGAAGGTTGAGGGCTGCGCGAGCCAGGTCTGGCTTCACGCGCGCGAAGGCGGTGAAAAGATCGCGTTTCAGGGCGACAGCGATGCGATGATCGTCAAGGGCCTCATCGCCGTGCTATTGGCGCTCTATAACGGGTTGAGCGCCAAGGAGGCGCGCGCCGTGGATGCCCGCGCCGAACTCGCGCGCCTCAATCTGACCGATCATTTGAGCTCACAGCGCTCAAACGGGCTGCGCGCCATGGTCACCCGGATCGAAGAGAGCGTGGCGGCGCGCTAAGCCAGGCCCAGCCTTGCCACGACATCGCGCGCAACCGAAGCGGGATCGGTGAGAGCCGCGCGGTCTTCGCCGGGATAAAACCGCGCTCTGAGGGCTGTGGGCATCGGCGGCGGCGTCTCAATGATCACCTTGGGCCCGATGCGGCGCGCCTCGGCCTCCCAGGCGCGCACGAGCGCCATTTGCGCGGCTTTCGTTGCGCCGTAGCTCGCCGAATATCTTTCGCCCGCGAGAGCATCATCAAAGAAAAGCGCCGTGCCCTTTTGGCCGAGCAAGGGCATGACATAGCCAATGAGCCGTTGCGCGGCGTTCAGGTTGATCTCGACGCTCTTTTGCCAATCCTTTTCGTTGATCATCGTGGCGGGCGCGAGAGGCGCGGCATGGATCGCGGTATGCGCCCAAAGATCAAGCGCACCCCAACGATCATGGATAGATCGGCAAAGGTGCTGCATCGCCGGGGCCTCGGCGATGTTCATCGGCGCGAGCGTCGCCTCGCCGCCCGCCGCTTTGATCCGGTCATCGAGCTCTTCGAGCGCGCCGATGGTGCGCGCGACGGCAAGGATGTGAAAGCGCGGGCAGAGCGCTTCGGCGAGTGCTGCACCGAGCCCGCGGGAGGCCCCGGTAACAAGCGCGACTGGTTTGGCTTTGGTGCTCATGGCCGCGCGCCATGGCGGCTCCTGGCGCGCGCGTCAAGCACAAGCGCCTGCGCGCGTGCAAAACCCGGCGCTCCGGGCGTTCCCCACTTGCCCGTAAAGCGCCGCCCCTTCAGGGCAACAAGGATCGCCCGAGCGCGGCATCGGCGGCCTCGCTTTCCGCCACGCGCCGGGGTAAGGGGCGTGGGTGGGCGTTTGCCCCCGTGCCGTAACAGCCAATGGAGCCGGTTTATGTGCGGGATACTTGGGATATCCAATCAGGGCGATCCAGTATTCGCTGAGCTCTATGATGGGCTCATAATGCTCCAGCATCGCGGCCAGGACGCCTCTGGAATGGTGACCCATGACGGCGAGTTTTTTCGAGAGCGCAAGGCGAATGGCCTCGTCAAGGATGTGTTTCGCGCCGAGGATGCCGAGGTCTTGCAAGGGCGTGTGGGGATCGGCCATTGCCGCTATCCGACGGCGGGCTCGCTCAGCGCTGCCGAGGCGCAGCCCTTTTTTGTCAACGCACCCTACGGGATCACGCTTGTTCATAACGGCAACATCACCAACACCGCCGAGCAGCGTGAAAAAGTGAAGGGCAAATATTCGCGCCATCTGCGCACGGATAGCGATAGTGAAATCTTGCTCAACGTGCTGGCAGACAAGATCAGCGATGCGATCAAGGTCATGGGGACGGGCGACCCCAAAAAGACAGTCTTCGCGGGCGTGAAAATGACGATGGAGCGGGTGCAGGGCGCTTATAGCTGCATCGCGCTCGTTGATGGCGTGGGCATGCTGGCCTTCCGTGACCCCCACGGCATCCGCCCCTTGAGCGTTGCCGAGCGCCAATCTGACATGTTCGGCTTGGATTACGCGTTTGCCTCGGAATATGTCGCGTTCGGGATCAACGGGTTTGAAAAAATCCGCGATCTCGCGCCTGGTGAGGCGATGCTGATCGATACCGAAGGTAAGCTGCACTCAAGTCAATGCGTCACGGGCGAGCTCACGCCCTGCATTTTCGAATATGTCTATCTCGCGCGCCCCGATTCCCTGCTCGATGGTATCTCTGTCTATAAAACGCAGATCAGGATGGGTCAGACGCTCGCCAATCAGATTGCCGCGGCCGACCTTGAGATCGACGCGGTCATGCCTGTCCCCGATAGCGCGCGCCCCGTGGCGCTCGAGGTGGCTAATGTGCTTGGCATGACCTACCGCGAAGGGCTGGTGAAAAACAGATATGTCGGGCGCACGTTCATCATGCCGGGCCAGGGCCAACGCCAACGCAGCGTGCGCCGCAAGCTCAACGCGATCCCGCTCGAATTCAAAGGCAAGAATGTGCTGCTGATCGACGATTCCATCGTGCGCGGGAACACGATCAAAAAGATCGTCGAGATGTGCCGCGAAGCCGGTGCGGCGCGGGTCTATGTCGCGTCCGCTTCGCCGCCTGTCAAATTCCCCAACGTTTATGGCATCGATATGCCAACCAAGCGCGAACTCATCGCCGATGGCCGTACTGTAGAGGGCATTCGCACTGAGTTGGGGTGCGATGCTTTGATCTATCAGCGCCTCGAAGATCTCATTTGGGCGGCCCAGGAGGGCAACCCCAAGATCGCGCGCTTCGATTGCTCTTGCTTTGACGGCAATTATGTCACGGGGACTGTGAGTGCCGCTTATCTCGATGGCCTCGAGGCGAGCGAGCGGGTCACCGAGAAGATGCAAAGCGAAGAAGAGAGCGCCTGGAACCGCGAGCGCCTCGTCAGATCAGGCTAGCGTCTAGCGCTCGCAGCTTCCAAGGAGCGTTTCATAGCGCGTGGTCACCCAGGTGAGCGCCGCTTCCGGGTCTCTTTCCTGGACATCGTCGGTGAAACGCCCAAACACCGCCGCCGAGCGAGATTGATCAACCACCGCGATGTCCTGGCTTGTGATCACGGTGTCATAGATGAAAAACGCTATCGCCACGAGAAGAAGCCCGCGCACGACGCCGAAGAGAAAGCCCAACGCTTGATCGATCGCGCCAAAAGCGGATCGATGGACAAGCGCCGACAAAAGCGGCGTGAAGATAGACACAACGACGAGCGCGACGACAAAGACCAACCCGAACGCCGCGACGATGGAAAGCTCGTTGCAGGCATCGCCCAGAAAATCGCCCACCACCGGCAATTGGCGCACGAGGGGCTCTGCTTGCCCCACGAACATGAAGGCCAAAAAGGCCGCCGCGATCCAGCCGACGATCGCCATAACCTCGCGCAAAAAGCCCCGTGAATAGGCCAAAAGGGCCGAAATGACGATCAGCGCGCCAACGATCCCGTCTATGAGCGTGAACCCATCCATCTTTACTTGTCCCTCGCGGGGGCGGTTGCCCCGAACTGCTCGTCTACGAAACTGGCCAAATCAGGCATCTGGTTCAGCGTCACCCCATGCGCCGCGACCCGCGCAGGCAAGGGCGGCACAATCGCGGCGGTGAAACCAAGTTTCTGAGCCTCTTTCAACCGATTTTCGGCCTGGCTGACCGGCCGCAGGGCGCCAGAAAGGGATATTTCGCCGAAGACGACGGCTTCTTGGGGCAAAGCCGCGTCTTCTCGCGCGCTCACAAGAGCCGCCGCAACCGCCAGATCAGCGCCGGGCTCTGAGATCCGCATGCCGCCCGCGACATTGAGATAGACATCAAGCCCCGTGAACGGGACCCCGCAGCGCGCTTCAAGCACCGCCAGGATCATCGCCAGGCGCGCGCCATCCCAGCCCACGACAGCGCGCCGAGGCTGGGAATGAGGCGAAGGCGAAACAAGCGCCTGGATTTCGCAAAGGACAGGCCTTGTCCCCTCTATCCCTGCGAAAACGACCGAGCCGGGCGTCGCCGCGCCGCGTTGCGACAGAAACAGCGCCGATGGGTTTTTGACCTCGACGAGCCCCTTGCCCGTCATCTCGAAGACACCAATCTCATCGGCGGGTCCGAAGCGGTTCTTGACCGCGCGCAAGAGGCGAAACTGGAGCCCGCGCTCGCCTTCAAAATAAAGCACGGTATCGACCATGTGTTCGACGACGCGCGGCCCCGCGATTTGCCCCTCTTTGGTGACATGGCCCACCATGATGACAGCCATGCCCTTGCGCTTTGCAAAGCTCGTGAGCTCATGGGCGGCCGCGCGCACCTGGCTGACCGATCCGGGCGCGGCCTCGACATTGTCAGCCCACATGGTTTGAATTGAATCGATGATCGCGAGATCGGGCTTCTCGGTGTCGAGCGTCGTCAGGATGTCTCGCAGGTTTGTCTCAGAGGCCAAAAGAACCGGGCTTTGTGTGAGGCCGAGACGCTGGGCGCGCATGCGCACCTGCGCTGCCGCTTCTTCACCGGAAATGTAGATCGTCTTGAGCCCGCCGCGCGCGAAACGGGCGGCGGCCTGTAACAGGAGCGTAGATTTTCCGATGCCCGGGTCGCCGCCGACGAGGAGGGCAGAGGCTTCCACAAGCCCGCCGCCGAGCACACGGTCAAGCTCGGCCACGCCCGCCAGGGTGCGCGGCGGCGGTGCTTCCTCGGTCGCAAGGTCGCTGAGCGCAATCGCCTGACCACGCCGCGCGCCCAGAGCCTTCGATGCCGGGCCCGCGCTCAAGGGCTTTTCTTGCGTGATCGTGTTCCATTCGCCGCAGGCTTCGCAACGCCCCGCCCATTTCGAAAAGGAGGTGCCGCAGGCGGAGCAGACATAAGCGTGTTTGGCCATGGCGCGTTCATGCCTGCGCGATGGGCGCGCCACAAGAGACCATAGAATTTTCGCTATTGCGCCGTTTTCGCGTCACGTGCGTGGCGCAGGCTTACCAAAGGGTAAAGCGGTGTATGCCGGCCATGTTTGATGAGTAGTAGGGTTTGAAAATGGAAAGACTTCGGAGATGGGCCGCTTATTTGCGGCGCGATGAACGCGGATCAGCGGCAGAATGGACACTGCTTTGCGCAGCCCTCGTGAGTATGGCGATTGTGGCCTCCTCCATGTTCGCCGATGGCAGTTCGGAACATGCTGAGCGCATTGATGGATGCCTTTCGAGCATGAGCGAGAAAGCCGAGATCGATGATGATGCTGTCATGCGCGCTCAGGAGATGGCCCAAGCCTGCAACGACGGCGCTGCCGCGAGCTGAGCGCTGGATTTCAGTATTTGAAGGGCTCGGGCTCATAGGCGCGCTTTTTCATGGCGCGCGGTGTGAGCCCGCTAATGACGACAGAGGCAAGAATGCAGCCGGAAAAGAGATAAAGCCCCCAGTCGCTTTCCACCTCGCCGAATTGCATGCCTTTGACGATGATGATGTAGAGCGCGATCAGGAAGATATCGGCCATGGCGAGCTTGCCGATCCAGGCGAGCGCGCCGTTGAGGCTTTTATCAAGCATTTCGAAATGGACGAGGGCGAGGCCCAGCGTTTTGAGCACCGGCGCGAAGAGTGCGAAGACAGTCACGAGCAGCGCAAGCACAATGTCAGACCCCCAAAGCGCTTCAAGGCCCGACATGACGCTGATCTCTGAAAGACCGAAATAGGGCAGGCGGTCGAGCATCTCGATCCCGAGCTCGGGAAAAAGGCCGGCCTTGATGAGCGGCGCGAACCAGGCAATCGGATAGGTCACAAAAAGCGCGAGGTTGAGAACAATGACGAAAGCCCGCAGCGTGCCATGCTGATACATTTTGAGCTTACCTTATCGCTTCGATGGGGCCTGTGGCGCTGCCTGAAACGAACTGACGCACGAAGGCATCGTCGGTTTGATCAAGCGCCTCGATGGGCCCGTGCCACTGAATGACCCCGTCATGCAGCATGGCGACATCATCCGCGATGGCGCGCACCGAGCTCATATCATGGGTGATCGTCATCGCGGTTGCGCCCATTTCAACCACGATTTCGCGAATGAGATCGTTGATCACACCTGACATGATCGGGTCGAGCCCCGTTGTGGGCTCATCAAAGAAGATGATCTCGGGCTCGGCTGCGATGGCGCGCGCGAGGCTCACGCGTTTTTGCATCCCGCCGGAAAGCTCCGCCGGAAAGCGGTCGCACACATCCGCCGAGAGCCCCACGCGCCTGAGCTTTTCGACAGCGATCTCGCGCGCCTCTTCCTTTGGTTTCTTGAGGCTCCCCTGGAGCAGTCGAAACGCCACGTTTTGCCAGACGGGCAGCGAGTCAAAGAGCGCGCCACCCTGAAAGAGCATCCCGAACCGCGCAAGAAAGGCGTCGCGTTTTTGCGCGCCTGCATCCTGACCGTCGACCAGGATTTGCCCGGCATCGGGCTTGATCAGCCCCAGAATGCATTTCAGCAGGACTGACTTGCCGGTGCCCGAACCCCCGATGATGACACAGCTTTTGCCGCGCGCGGTCTCAAGGTTTATGTCCCTCAAGACTTGCTTGGCCCCGAATGATTTTTTGACCCCCTCAAGACGTATCATGCCGCAAAGAACGCTTCTGTCAGGAGATAATTCGATGCGAGGATGAGAACCGAGGCGGCCACCACCGCTGATTTCGTCGCGGCCCCCACGCCCTGCGCTCCACGCGCAGAGTTCATCCCGTAATAGCAGCCCATGAGCGCGATGAGAAAGCCGAAGACCGCGCCTTTCACGAGCCCCGATGCGATATCCCAAAACTCGAGAAATTCAATGGTGTTGGTGAGATATGCAGCAGAGTTGAAGCCGAGGCGCGTTGTTCCCACGACGTAGCCGCCCATGATGCCGATGGCATCGCCCACAGCCACCAGCACGGGAACGGCAAGCGTCGCCGCTGCCACGCGCGGCACGGTGAGGTATTTCATCGGATGGGTGGACAAGGTCACCAGCGCGTCGATCTGCTCTGTGACCTTCATCGTCCCGATCTCCGCGGCGATGGAAGATGCAACCCGCGCCGCCACCATGAGACCGCCCAAAACCGGGCCAAGCTCGCGCACCATCCCAATGGCCACAATCGTTGGCACGACCGCCTCCGCATTGAAACGCGCGCCGCCTGAATAGATTTGCAAGGCGAGCGCTCCGCCCGTGAATAGCGCGGTCAGCCCGACAACGGGAAGAGAGAAATAGCCAATGTTAAGAAGCGCTTGAAGAAACTCTTTGAAGTAGAAAGGCGGAGCGAAGAGATGCCGCAGCGTATCGAGCGCAAAAAGCGAAACGCGACCGAGCGATGCGAGCGCCGCAAGCGCAAACCGGCCCAAAGATGCAAGCGCCCCGAGCATCATCCGCCTTTGTAAACACGGGCGTAGCGCGCACCAAGCGAGGTCAGGATTTCATACCCGATCGTGCCTGCGGCCGTTGCCAGATCATCAACCCCTTGATGCGCGCCAAGGATATCGAGGCTCGCAGGCGGTGATTGCAGATCGGTTACATCGACGGTGATCAGATCCATTGAAACGCGCCCAACGAGCGCGCAGGGGGTATCGCCGGCGAAGAGGCGCATTGAACGCCCAATGGCGCGGATGAGCCCATCAGCGTAACCGCTTGCCACTGTTGCGATTTTTGTGCTTCGCTTGGCTGTCCAGATGTTGCCGTATCCGACGGTCTCGCCGCTTGCCAGAAGGCGCGTCTGAATGACGGGCAGCGCCAAATGCACAACCGGACGCGCAGCTTTGAACGGGGCACCGCCATAAAGCCCGATCCCAGGCCGCGTCAGGTCGAAGTGATAGGGCGCGCCAAGCAAGATGCCCCCCGTGGCCGCCAGCGACCGCCTTGTTGCAACGTCCGCCGTCATCTCTTCAAAGGCTTTGAGCTGTCGCTGGTTCATCCTATGACCCGCCTCATCGGCACAGGCCAAATGGCTCATGACAAGCACCGGCGCTTTGGGCATCACGCTGTCGCGCAGATCTGCCCAATCGGCAGGCTCAAGGCCCAGCCGGTTCATGCCGGTGTCAAGCTGAATGCCAAACGGGCTGTCGGGCAGGCGCTTGAAATGGCGCGAGATCTGCTCTTTCGAATTGAGCATGGGGATGAGCGTGCCTTCGGCCAGGGCCGTGTGATCGCCCTCCATATGCCCGCCAAAGACGCAGATCCGGGAAGACGGGCCAAGCGCGCGCCTGAGCGCCGCGCCTTCCTCGGCGATGGCAACAAAAAATGTCTCGCAGCCAGCTTTCTGAAGCGATTGCGCCACGCGCTCCGCGCCGAGCCCATAGGCATCGGCCTTGACACAAGCTGCCGTTTCCCCCGGGCTCATGGCATCAAGGGCACGCCAGTTTGCGACAATGGCATTGAGATCGATTGTGAGCGTGGCTCTGGCCATGCTCTGCTTGTCACCGCGCCCCAGCGCGGCGTCAACCGTCAATGCGCGCGCTGCATTCCTCTTGCAGTGCCTGGCATTCGGCCCCGCCGAACCGCGAGATCAATGCGCCGACGGGATCGGAATATGCAGTGGGCACGGCGCTGCAAAGCCAAGCCTGATGCGGAGCGAAAAAGCCTTCAAATGCGCCTGACCAACTGGGATCCATGTCAATGACCTGCTC
>JBCCTH010000083.1:0-11881 GCA_039198835.1 Pseudomonadota bacterium
CCGCAACATCAACGGCCCCATCCCCTACGCCCCCGACGGGCTGCCGCTGATCGGCCCGATGCCGGGCGTGCCGAATGCCTACGAGGCCTGCGTCTTTACCTTCGGCATCACGCAGGGCGGCGGCGCTGGCAAAGTGCTCGCAGAATGGATCGTGGAGGGCGAGACCGAGTGGGACATGTGGGCCGTCGATCCCCGCCGCTACACCGATTACACCGACCAGGATTACTGCAACAAAAAGGCGATGGAGGTCTATGGCCACGAATACGCCATGCACTTCCCTTATCACGAATGGCCCGCCGCGCGGGACAAGAAGTTGTCGCCGGTGGACGCCAAGGTGCGCGAACTGGGCGGCGTGATGGGCGCCTATAGCGGTTGGGAACGCGCCAACTGGTTCGCGCAGATGGGCGATGACACCTCGCTTGAGTCGACGGAAACCTGGTCCCGCCACGGGCCGTGGGAGCAGCGGATCAAGGAAGAATGCGAGGCCGTGCGCGATCATTGCGGGATGCTGCCGATCACGGGCTTCTCGCGCTTCCGCATCGAAGGACCGGGCGCGCGCGCGTTCGTCGACAGCCTCACCGCCTCGAAGTTGCCGAACCCGGGCCGCGTATCGCTCGCCTACTTCCCAGATAGCCGCGGCCGCATTCTCACTGAAACATCGGTGGCCGTGCATAGCGATGACCATGTCGGCCTGATCACCGCCGCGACGGCGCAGTGGCACGATGCGGAAATCTTCTCGCGCCAAGCGCCCGAGGGGATCACTGTCACCGATCGCACGAAGGAGGTCGAATGCCTCCTCGTCACTGGCCCGAAAGCGCGTGAAATCCTGGAGCCGCTCACCGAAGGCCACGATCTCACCGCCTCGTGGCTTTCAGCCAGCACCGAAGGCAGCGTGGCAGGCCAGCCCTGTGCGATGGTGCGCGTCTCGTTCGCGGGCGAGCTTGGCTGGGAGATTCACTGCCCACCGGGCCACATGCCGCCGATCTGGGACGCGCTGGCGGAGGCGGGCGTGACGCCCTTTGGGATGTATGCGCTCAACTCGCTCAGGATCGAAAAGGGCTACCGCGCGTGGAAGGGCGATCTTTCAACCGATTACTCGCTCCTTGAGGCGGGGCTCGACCGGTTCATCAAGTTCGACAAGCCGCAAGACTTCCCCGGGAAAGCTGCGTTGCTCAATGAACGGCAGCAGGGCTTGGCGAAGCAATTCGTGACGCTCAAGGTCGAAGCCAACGGGCATGACGCGCCCTACATGGCCACGCTCTGGAACGGAGACGAGATCGTCGGAGAGACGACCTCGGGCGCGTGGGGGTACAGGGTCGGCCATTCTGTTGCGCTGGGGATGTTGCGCACGGATCTGGCCGTCGAGGGCACCGAGCTTCAGGTCGATATCTACGGCCAGAAATGCCGCGCGATCGTTCAGCCCGCCGGCCCGCTTTGGGACCCAAAGAACGAGAGATTGCGCGCGTGATCACCGGCGAGGTCAAAGCGCTCATTGCAAACTTTCCCCTGGGGTTCACCGCGACGGTGACGCAAGAGGGAAACGCCGCCGTCGCGCCCAAGGGGACATTCTTGGTCATCGATGACACGCGCATTGGCTTCGCCGATATCCGCTCGCCCGGCACGTTGAAGAACCTCGCGCATAACGCGCATTGCGAGGTGAACTTTATCGACATTCTCAAGCGAAAAGGGGCCCGTCTGAGCGGCACAACCCAGATCACCCCACGCGGGACGCCGGATTTCGACGCGCTTTTCCCGCTTTGGCATGCAACATGGCCCGATTTGAGTTCTAGAATTCGGGCCATCGTCGTGATTGTGGTCGAAGCCGCGAGCCAATTCAAAACTCCGCCCTATGATGATGGCGCGAGCGAAGACGAAATGATTGCGCTCTACAAAAAGAAGTTTGCGGAGATGTATCCATGAGCGTGATGATCCTAGATGGCGGATTGGGCCAGGAACTTGTGAAACGGGCCGGGCGCGCCACGCCGCTTTGGTCTGTTCAGGCATTGATCGATGACCCTGATCTGGTGCGCGCTGTCCACGCCGATTTTTTCGCGGCAGGCGCAGAAGTTGCCACCACCAACACCTATTCGGTGCGCCCGGGGCGGATGAAACACCACGGCATCCTTGAGCGCTATGAAGAGCTTCAGGTTCTGGCTTGCCGGATCGCCGCCGAGGCGCGTGATGCCCATGGCGGCGGGCTTGTGCTCGGTGGCATGTCCCCGCTGGGCTATTCCTACCGCCCGGAAATGGCACCGCCAGCGGAAGAAGCGGCAGAGATCTTCGCGGGGATGTGCGCGCTCCAGAAGCCCTATGTCGATGCCTATATCCTTGAGACAATGGGCGGGGTGGATGAGGCGCACGGCGCGCTCATGGGCTGTACTGGCCATGGCAAACCTGTCTGGCTCGCAGTCACGGCATCCGATGAAGATGGCACCAAGTTTCGCTCGGGTGAGCCGCTTGCAGATGTGCTCCCCCTGATCGCTGAGTATGGCCCGGATGCGCTCCTGGTGAATTGCTCGACGCCCGAGGCGGTCACGCAGGCCTTGCGCGCGTTGCAGGGCGTGACGGTGAAACTTGGCGCCTATGCCAATGGGTTCACCAAGATCGTCGATGATTTCAACAATGATGACGCCACCGTTGATCTCCTTTCGGCGCGGACTGATCTCGGCCCCGCCGCCTATCTTGAACATGCCAAAACCTGGCAATCCCTGGGCGCGACCCTCATCGGCGGCTGTTGCGAAGTCGGCCCCGATCACATCGCCGCTCTTTCACGCCACTTCAAAGGAGGCTGACCATGCCCGTTCCGTCCCATGCTCGTGTCGTCATAATCGGAGGCGGGGTGATTGGGTGTTCTGTCGCCTATCACCTGACAAAGCTGGGATGGAAAGATGTCGTGCTGCTCGAGCGCAAGGCGCTCACCTCCGGCACAACCTGGCATGCGGCGGGCCTCATCGCGCAGCTGCGCGCCACGGCGAATATGACGAAGCTCGCCAAGTATAGCCAAGAGCTCTACGGCGCGCTTGAGGCAGAGACCGGCGTTGCAACGGGCTTCAAGCGCTGCGGCTCGATCACCGTGGCGCTCACGGAGGAGCGGCGCGAAGAAATCAACCGCCAAGCGGCCATGGCCCGCGCCTTCGGGGTCGACGTCGAAGAGATTTCGCCGCGCGAGGTCAAAGAGAAGTATGCGCATCTCAATATCGATGGTGTGACCGGGGGCGTCTGGCTTCCGCTTGACGGTCAAGGCGATCCGGCGAACATCGCGCTGGCTCTGGCCAAGGGCGCAAAGCAGCGCGGCGCGCGGATCATTGAACGCACCAAGGCAACCGGGGTCCAACGCGACGGGCGGCGGATCACGTCCGTGACATGGCAAGACGAGACGGGTGCGGCAGGAGAGATCGCCTGCGATCAAGTGGTCAATTGCGGCGGGATGTGGGGGCGCGAAGTTGGCCAGATGCTTGGGGCGAATGTGCCCCTCCATGCCTGCGAGCATTTTTACATCGTCACCGAGGCCATAGCGGGGCTGACCCAGATGCCGGTGCTCCGCGTGCCCGATGAGTGCGCGTATTACAAAGAAGACGCGGGCAAGATGCTGCTTGGCGCATTCGAGCCCAATTCTAAGCCCTGGGCGATGGATGGTATCCCCGAGGATTTCGAGTTCGATCAGCTCCCCGAAGATTTCGATCATTTCGAGCCGATCCTTGAGAACGCGGTGAGCCGCATGCCGATGCTGGCAGAGGCGGGCATCCATACGTTTTTCAACGGCCCCGAGAGCTTTACGCCCGATGATGCCTACCACCTGGGCCTTTGCCCCGAGATGGATAACGTCTGGGTCGCGGCGGGCTTTAACTCCATCGGTATCCAGTCAGCGGGGGGCGCGGGCATGGCGCTCGCGCAATGGATGGAAGACGGCGCGCGCCCCTTTGACCTCGGCGATGTCGATATAACGCGCATGCAGCCGTTTCAGGGCAACAAAACCTACCTCTATGAGCGCTCGAAAGAGACGCTCGGGCTGCTTTACGCCGATCACTTCCCGTTTCTTCAAAAGCGCACTGCGCGGGGCGTGCGCCGATCTCCGTTCCATGGCCAGCTTGAGGCGCATGGCGCGGTTTTTGGGGAGTTGGCGGGCTGGGAGCGCGCCAACTGGTTCGCGCGCGGCTCTCAGGAGGCCCAATATGAATATAGCTGGCGGCGTCAGAACTTTTTCGAAAACGTTCGGGAAGAGCACATGGCCGTCCGCGAAGGCGTGGGCATGTATGACATGTCATCTTTCGGCAAGCTTCGCGTCGAAGGGCCAGATGCCACCGCGTTTCTCAACTATGTCGCGGGCGGGCAATATGATGTGCCCGTGGGCAAGATCGTCTATTCTCAGTTCCTGAATGCGCGCGGGGGGATCGAGGCCGATGTCACGATCACGCGTTTAACTGAGACGGCCTATCTCGTGGTCACACCGGCCGCGACACGCCTTGCCGATCAGACCTGGCTTGCCCGCCACCGGGGCGACTTTCTCGTTACTATCACGGATGTCACGGCCGCCGAGGGTGTTTTGGCTATCATGGGCCCGCAATCGCGCGCGCTTCTCCAGGCTGTTTCCCCCGCCGACTTTAGCAATGCGAGCAACCCTTTCGGGACCGCGCAAGATATCGAGATCGGCATGGGCCTCGCGCGGGTTCATCGGGTGACCTATGTCGGCGAGCTCGGCTGGGAGGTTTATGTCTCCTCCGATATGGCCGCCCATGTGTTCGACACACTGGCAGCGGCCGGTGAAGGCCTTGGCCTGAAACTGTGTGGTATGCACATGATGGATACGTGCCGCATCGAAAAGGGCTTTCGCCATTTTGGGCATGATATCACCTGCGAAGACCACGTGCTCGAAGCTGGCCTCGGGTTTGCGGTGAAAACCGACAAACCGGATTTCATCGGGCGAGAGGCTGTTTTGCGCAAGCGGGAGACTGGCCTCACATCGCGCTTGCTTCAGTTCAAGCTGAACGATCCAGAGCCGCTGCTCTATCACAACGAGCCGGTGCTCAGGGATGGCGAGATCGTCGGCTATCTGAGTTCGGGCGCATATGGGCACAGCCTCGGCGCGGCCATCGGGATGGGCTATGTGCCCTGTGCAAATGAAAGCGCCGCCGATGTGCTCGGATCGACCTATGAGATCGATGTGATGGGCGCGCGTGTAAGGGCGGAAGCCTCGCTCAAGCCGTTCTATGACCCGAAATCAGAGCGCGTGAAGGCGTAATGGCCAGAGAGGGCGCTTCGGGGTGCCGCCGAGCGGAACGCGGCAGCCTGGGCATGGACAGACCTGAAGCGACCGGCCTTTGATGGCGTACAACCCGCCCGACGGGCCGCTGAGCATCTTGCATCAGGACCATGAGCTTCTTGTCGTCGACAAGCCAAGCGGGCTTCTTTCGGTGCCAGGCAAGGGCCCCGAACTGGCCGATTGCCTGCTCGCGCGTGTTCAGGCCGCGCATCCTTCCGCGCTGCTCGTCCATCGGCTTGACCGGGACACCTCGGGCGCGATGATCTTCGCGCTCAGTGCCCATGCACAGCGCCATCTTGGCCTGCAATTCGAGAAAAGACAGACCAAGAAGGTTTATGTGGCCGAGGTCTGGGGCTGGCTTGATGGGGCGGGGGAAGTCGACCTCCCTTTGGCGGTGGATTGGCCAAACCGCCCCAAGCAGAAGGTCGATCATGAAAACGGGCGCCACGCGATCACCCATTGGCGGGCGAAAAAGAGCGGCCCGACGAGCCGGGTCGAATTGCGCCCTGAAACGGGGCGCTCGCATCAACTGAGGGTCCATATGCTTGCGCTGGGCCATCCTATCCTTGGAGATCCCTTTTATGCGCCCGAAGAGGCGCTCGACGCCGCCCCGCGTCTCATGCTCCACGCCTGGAAACTGAGCCTGCGTCATCCCGATGGCGGGGAGACTCTGAGTTTTCGCTCGAAACTGCCCTTTTAATGCAACCTGAGGCTGCAATCTGATCGCTTGCTAAATTTTAATAGGCTTTTTCGACAATTAGCTTAAACATGATCCAAGGAAGTACGGTGTGTTTAATGCTGGGTGTGAGTGATACCGTGACGGGAACGGATGATGAAGCGTTCATAATCTGCTCGCAGGTCCTTGAAGCGACAGGCTCTGCCGTGTTGCACGGCGCGTTTGAACCCTTTGCCAGTCACTTCAACGAACCAACGATATTTGAGACCTTCGAGGGCCGGCGCGTCATCGAAACCAAGGATGAGCTCCGGCGGACATTCGAAGCCGCTGGCGCGTTTTACGCGGGTCTCGGCGTCACTGACCTTGTGCGCCATGTCGTGGCAGCCGCCTTCAGCGCGCCCAATACTGTCCATGCTACGATAGAGTGCCGCGTGCTTGCGGGCACGGTGCTCGTGCTCCACCCCTATTCGCTTCACACGGTCCTCGAGAAGGTCGAGGATCGATGGCTCATCTCCGAGACGATCTATATCATCGAAGATGCGCCGCGCTTTACGCGCCTTGTGAGTTTTGGGCCGCGGACGACGACGTCGCTGAAGGTAGAGCCACCGGCTTAGCAGCCGCTGATCGCTTTCACCTCCTGGAATTCCTCGATACCAAAAAGCCCGCCTTCGCGGCCATTGCCCGATTGCTTCATGCCGCCGAACGGGCTGCCGCGTCCGAAGCCTTTTCCATTTGTCTCGACCATGCCCGAGCGCAGGCCGCGCGCAAGCCGAAGGCGCTTTGCATCGTCTTGGGTCTGGACATAATTCGTGAGGCCGTAGGGTGTGTCATTGGCGATTTTGAGCGCCTCTTCCTCGCTATCGAAAGGAATGATCGAAAGGACCGGCCCGAAGATTTCTTCGCGCGCGATCGTCATCTCGTTGTTTACATCCGCAAAGACCGTCGGGCGCACGAAATACCCGCGATTGAGGCCCTCGGGCCGACCAATGCCGCCCGCCACGAGCCGCGCGCCCTCGTCGATGCCTTTTTGAATGAGGTCTTGGATCTTGGTGAATTGAATTTCGGAGACGACCGGCCCGATATGGCGACCCTCTTCAGAGGAAGGCGCGACGCGGGTTTTCTCTGCTGCTTCGGCGGCTTCCTCGATGGCTTGCTCATAGCGCGCGCGTTCCACGAGCATCCGGGTCGGTGCGTTGCAGCTTTGGCCGGTATTGTTGAAGCAATGCCGCGCCCCCCGGGTGACCGCCTTTTCATCGGCATCCGAGAAAATGATATTGGCCCCTTTGCCGCCGAGCTCGAGGCTCACGCGCTTGAGGTTAGACACACTGGCGGCGGTGATCGCCCGACCGGCGCGAGTTGAGCCGGTGAACGAAATCATATCGACGTCCATATGCGAGGAAAGCTGTGTCCCGACACCCGGCCCATCGCCATTGACCATGTTGAAGACACCGGCGGGGCAGCCCGCCTCATCCATTATTTCTGTCCAGACAACCGACGACAGCGGGGCAACTTCAGAGGGTTTGAGCACCATGGTGCAACCCGCCGCCAGAGCCGGGATCACCTTGAGTGAAACCTGGTTCATCGGCCAATTCCAGGGCGTGATCATCCCCACCACGCCTATGGGATCACGGTGTATGCGTTCCCCACCCTTCTCGTCGCGCACACTTTCCCAAGTGATCTCATCAAAGGCCCGCAAGAAGCCTTCGATATGCCAGGTGCCCGAGGGGGTCTGGGAATTGCGCGCCAGATCGATGGGCGCGCCCATTTCGAGCGAAATGGCCTGAGACATGTCTTCGCTGCGCTTCTTATAGACCGTGAGCACGTTTTCGATCAGCTCCCTGCGCTCGGCGGGCGCGGTACGCGACCAACCCTCAAAAGCAGCGCGCGCGGCGGCGACTGCGGCATCGGTATCTGCGGCGTCTCCGAGCGAAATAACGGCGCATTGCTCTTCGGTGGATGGGTCAATGACGGCGAAATCATGGGGCGTGGCCGGGTCAACCCAGCGCCCATCGATGTAGAATTGGCGATTTTCGATCATCTTGCGGTCTCCCCAATGCGCGGTGGTCGGAGCCTTGTCCTGAGGAAGCGACGTCGTCAAGGCCGTGTGTCCCAAGCAGGTGCCGGGGGTGAAACAACTGTCCCTTTTTGGGCCACCCCACTCTACACCGAAGCGCGAAACGCCTATGTCAAGCAGCGAAACAATGAGGAGTCGCCCCATGACCCTGCGCATCAATGATGAAATTCCCAATCTCACCGTCACGACCGATCAGGGCGATATCTCGCTCCATGATTGGGTGGGTGACAGCTGGGCGATCATCTTTTCCCACCCGAAAGACTTTACCCCCGTCTGCACCACAGAGTTTTCGGCGGTCGCGCGCCTCGCGTCGGAATGGGCGAAGCGCAACACGAAGGTCCTCGGCGTGAGCGTGGATGGTGTGTCTGACCATGTGAAATGGAAAGCGGACATCGAGAAGTTCGAAGGCGCGAAACCCGAATTTGCGATTGTCGCCGATAACGGGCTCGAAATGGCAAAGGCCTTTGACATGCTTCCCGCCGATGCGATCCTGCCCGATGGCCGGACCCCCGCCGACAGCGCCACCGTGCGCTCGGTCTACATCGTGGGGCCCGACAAGAAGCTCAAGCTCTCGATGACATATCCGATGACGGTGGGCCGCAATTTCTCGGAGATCCTGCGCGCGCTCGATGCGCTTCAGACCTCCGGGCGTGAGAATGTCGCGACGCCGGCAGATTGGTCGGTGGGTGATGACATCGTCGTTCCGGTGGCTGTGAGCGATGCCGACGCAATCGCGAAATACGGCGCGATCGAAACGCATCTGCCCTATTTGCGCACCGCCAAGCTCCCCAGCTAAACGGGGTCAAAAGACCACCCAAAAGAGAAAGCCCCGAGATCTTCTCGGGGCTTTTCGTTGTTGGACCTCAGTTTAGCCGTGAAGAACGACTGTCGCGCCTTTGGGCACGAGATCGTAGAGATGTTTGACATGGCCGTTGACGAGACGCACGCAGCCGTTCGACCGGCTTGAGCCGATTGTCCAGGGCTGCGGGGTGCCATGGATGCGTAGATAGGTGTCGCGCCGGCCCTCAAAGAGGTAAAGCGC
The DNA here is from genome assembly GCA_039198835.1 of Pseudomonadota bacterium. GTDB lineage: Bacteria > Pseudomonadota > Alphaproteobacteria > Rhodobacterales > Rhodobacteraceae > Shimia_B. Next base: position 9,053 of record JBCCTH010000083.1, read on the forward strand.
GCGCGCCCCGAGCGGATTATCCGGCCCTCCGGGGACACCCTCTTCAAACTTTTTGTATTTGTGCGGCTCGCGCTCGATCATCTCATCGGTCGGACGCCAGCTTGGCCATTCGCGCTTGGCCCCTATTGTGTAGGTCCCCGGCTCATAGAGCGAGGCGCGCGCCACACCGACAGCATACCGGATCGCAATGCCCTCGCCTGTCACCCAGTAGAGCCAATAGCGATAGGGATCGACATGTATCTCGCCCGGGCGGAAATCTTCGCGCACAGTGACCATGCGCGGCATGAGCTCTGTGGGGACACGATAATTCTGTTTGGTGGAAGCCGAGGCAGGTTGCGCCCAGGCCGCAGCGGCGGCTGCAACTCCAGCCGAGATCGCCGAGCGTCTTGTAAACTTGGTAATCATTAGATCTTTTCTCACGTGGCAGCTGTGATGGTGTCAGGGTACCGCGAAAATCCGCCGTCGTATATCACAGGCGCGCGAGTGCGCGATGGTGTCGCAAATGGGCCACAGATAGTGGTGGCTCGGGCTTAACCCGCAATATCGAGGAATGGATCGAGCGCCTTAAAGAGATCATGCCCAAAATCATCCCACGTGCGCAGCTCAGCGCGACGCGCGGTGACGGCGGCTTTTCGCTCTGCCAGGTAGGCGGGATCTTCGATGAGCCTTTCAAGGATTGCGGCCAGCGCCTCAGGTGCGTTCGGATCAAAATAGATGCCCGCATCGCCGCAGACCTCGCGCAAGACATCTGTTTCGGCGCAAATGGCCGGCACGCCGCTCCAGAGCCCTTCGGCGGCGGGCAAGCCCCAGCCTTCAAGGAACGAGGGCAGAATCACCGCGGTGGCATTCTCATAGAGATGCGTGAGGTCGCGCTGCGGCGGATTTGAGATCTCAATAACGCTCGCAGCAATGGCCTGATACTCGGCCTCGGCCAGCTTTTTTGCCGTGCGCTTGCGCCTTTGCCCGGCGAGAACAAGGGGCGCGATCCGCGCGCCACGCGTTGCCAGGAAGCGCATGGCGTCGAGCACCACATTGAGGTTTTTGCGCCCGAGCGTCGTGCCCACCATGAGAAAGTAAGGCCCATCTGGCGGCGTCACCTTCGGCGCCCCCGAGGACGGTGAAAGCGCATGGGCCAGTTGAGCAACCGTGAGCGCGCCCACTTTCGGCAGCTCTCCCAAACCCCAGAACTTTTCGATATCGGCTGCGGTGGCGTGGGAATTGGCGATCAGTTGATCAGAGGCCTCGAAGAGCACGCAGCTGTCAAAATAGAAATTGCTGCGGAAGGCGGCATCCTTCCCCTTTGTGTAATCATAAAGCGGGATCAGGTCGTGCCAGAGAATATGGATGCTGCACTCTTTATCGCGCAAATGCTCGATGATTGGCACAAGGAGCTTGGGGCGCGCGCAAGAGACAAACGCGCCGCCGCGCACATCAAGCGGTTCAAAGGGCACGCCGCTTTTCGCCCAGATGCGCCGTTGCACCTTGTCGATAAGCGCGAAAAGCGGTGTTGCGTGGCGCAGAAACGCGCTCCGCTGGTGATAGGTGCGCCGCGTGAACTTGATCTTCCCGGCATTTGGAATGGGAAAATCGACGCCACCGGGGTGGTTTTCATCGAAGAGCGGCGTGATTTCGAAAAACGCGCCGTGGGGCTGGGAAAAGACAACGAACTTCGCGTCATATTGCGAATGCGCGAGCCATCGCGCGCCCTCAAAGACAACCTTCGCGATCCCGTAATATTCCTTCTCGCCGCTCGAGAGGTAAAACAGCTCGCTGATGTCGTAATAGATCGTCTTCGTCATAGGAGCCCCGCGCCGTTTCGCTGGCAGCCTCTAGAGCGGGGCTGCGCCAAAGGCAAACCCTCGCGCGTCACCCGTCGCGCTGATGCTCCCACATCATATCTTCCGTGCGTCGGATTTCCTGAGCCCGCGAGGTAAGCTCTTCTTTAGACCGGATGACGATGTTGACTGTTGCCGTCACCAGATTGGTGCCAACGCCAGGCGCGGGGATCCCGCCGGGAATGTCATCGAGCGATGGCATGGGCGGGACTGGCAAATCAGACGGTGGCGGGCCGGGCGGCGGTGTGAAGGGCGGTGGCGCGACATGGCCACCACCACCACCGCCCGATGATCCGGCGCGATCAGGCAGATAATCATAGTATTTGTGTATGTGGGTGAGCAAATTGCCCAGGTCCTGCCATGTCAAACCTGCGCCGATCACTGTCAGGCTGTTATCATGGTATCTCAAATTGTAAGGCATCGGCTGCATTATGCGCGCCCTCTTATCGCTTGGATCAATTTATCAAATAATGGCGGAGAGCCCCCAAAATAAGCAAGCGGGGGCCCTCCTCGTTTAGAGCGCGGCCTTATTCGGCGGGCTCTTCTTTCTTGGCCTCTTCGCCCGATCCCTGATCGACGACCTTCATCGAAAGGCGCACCTTGCCACGATCATCGAAGCCCAAGAGCTTGACCCAGACTTCCTGACCTTCTTTCAGGACGTCGGAGGGGTGATTGAGGCGGCGGTTCTCGATCTGGCTGACATGGACGAGACCATCGCGCTTGCCGAAGAAGTTCACGAAGGCACCGAAATCGACGATCTTGACGACTTTGCCTTTGTAGATGACGCCTTCCTCTGGCTCAGCCACGATGGCGTGGATCATGTCATAGGCTTTCTTGATCGACTCGCCGTCTGGTGAGGCGATCTTGACCACGCCGTCATCGTTGATGTCGACCTTGGCGCCGGAGACTTCCACGATTTCGCGGATGACCTTGCCGCCGGAGCCGATCACTTCGCGGATCTTGTCGGTGGGTACGTTCATCGTTTCGATGCGCG
>JBCCTH010000084.1:0-11862 GCA_039198835.1 Pseudomonadota bacterium
GGCCATTCCGGGCCGCTGGCCTGGCTGTGGAAAGAGGCGATGGGCGAGTTCATCTGAACTCTAGCCCGCCTATCACTTTGAGCAGCGGTCGGGCTTCCCGGCTCACCGCCGCTCAATGCCCCTTCTTCCTCCCGTTTTAATTGAAAGGAGCCTTGCATGGCCGTTTCATCTTCCTCGCCCGCCTCGCTGGGGCCATACACCGCTTGGATGTTCGGGCCGGGCCGCAGGTATGACTTTTTCTCCGCCGAGCGTCAGGAGGAGCCGCATTACCTCACCGGTATATTCGAGCGCTCCGCCGGGCATGTCTCTGATCCGAACCCTGCGCCGATCTCGGGGGGCGGCGTGACGGGCGATCTTCTCGCGCCCAACCTCTGGCAGGGCTTGGCGTCTCCCAAATTCGCGCCCTACGTCCTCAAAGGCCCGCTGGTCTCTGATCTGACGGCAGCGACGCTCGGCGCGCTTTGGGATAACGCGGCACCCGCAGGGGTCACGCTGCCCGGTGGCGCGGGCCTCGGCCCCGCGGGCGGCGGCGAGACACGCATCGGCGCGGGCCATCCGCTCAAGGTCTCTCTCGTGGATCCGAGTGCGAGCGGGGCGGTGAGCCTTTCGGCTGATCCTTCCATTGATCCCAATAAACCGCTCATAGTGATCGGCGTCATCGATGACGGCATCCCTTTCGCGCATCGGGCCTTTGACGGGCCGGATGGGCGCACGCGCGTCGAAGCATGTTGGATGCAGGGCATGGCGCAAGACGGCTCGGGCCGCGTCCGGTTCGGGCGCGAGGTCACGGGCGACGATATCATGGCGCTGCGCACAACCCATGGCGATGATGAAGATGCCATCTACCGCGCCGCCGGTGCTTTGGGCGGCGGCGGGCTTTCGCCCTCGTCGCTGATCGGTGATCTCTGTCATGGCGCGCATACTCTGGGAGCGCTCGCGGCGGATAGCGATGTTCAGGTGCGCATCATTGCCGTCGATCTGCCACCCAACATAACATGGGACACCTCCGGCTACGGCAAGGAGATGTTTATGCTGGCAGGCCTCCATTACATCTTTGATCGCGCCGATAAGCTTGCCGCAGCCCACGGAACACAGACTTTGCCGATGGTTTTGAGCGTCTCCTACGGGTATTCAGGCGGGGCCCATGACGGCCAGGCCACACTCGAAGCTGCAATGGATGAGTTGATGACCGCCCGGCGCGCATTGGCGCCGACGGCCTTTGTGCTGCCAACGGGCAACAGCTATCTCGATGCCACCCATGCCGTGGCAGAGCTTGCGCCGGGCGATGCGATGACCCCCTTGCCCTGGCGCATCGCCGCCGATGACCGGACATCGACTTTCCTTGAGATATGGCTTCCCGACGGCGCGGAGGCGGGTGCCTTCGATCTGACACTGCACGGGCCAGGGCCCGCCTATGGCTATCCGGGTGGGGCTATCGCTTCTCTCTACGGGTCCGATATCAGCGGGAGTGGTCTTATCTCGGTCGATGTCCCCTGGCGTGGATCGACAATCGGCCAGATCAGCGCGGACAAAACGCGCAGCGGGAAGTGGCGGTTTCTGATCGCGATTGCACCCACGGAAGCACATGACGCGCCGACCGCCCCCGCTGGTCTCTGGCATGTCTCGGTAAAGGATAACCGCGCTTCGGGAGATGCTGTCGCCCTGCGGTTCTGGATCCAGCGCGATATCAGCTATGGGCGCGGCAACACGGGCGCGCGCCAAAGCTATTTCGACGAGCCCGCGAATGTTCTCTTCAACACGATTGGCGGTGTCATGGAAACCGACACCCAGAACGCGCGCGTCAAGAGAATGGGCTCCATGAGCGGCATGGCCACCGGGAGCACATCGCTCACCGTGGCCGCCGCTAAGGGCTGGGGCAGCGGAGCAGAGACCTATTCAGGGGCGTCTCAGCCACAAGATGTGGCGCAGGTTGATATCTCCTCCGAGATTTCCGCCAATCAGGGCGAGATCGGTCGCCTGAGCCTGGCGGCCCGTTCAGGCGGGCGCGTGAGGATGAACGGAACCTCGGCCGCCGCTCCGGCTGTGGGCGCGGTGCTTCTGGCCGAAATCGGCACGGTCGCGGCGGGTGACGAAACCTCGAATTATCTCAGCACGCTCCAGCGGGCCAATCGCGTGAGACCGCTTCAGACAGGTAGCGCCGACAGGCTTGGCGCGGGCATCGCGGAATAAGTTGCTTCAGCGCGGCGTGGCAGGTTCGTCGCGCGCGTTTCAGCCCCCTGAAATGTCAGAGGCGGCCCCCGGGGAAAGGGGCCGCCTCATTCGGGCGAATAGGCCGGGAGAGGGGAAACCTATTGCCGAACTTCTGGCGCTACGCGTTGCCGACAAGCGGTGTGTCACCATGCACCGCGCGCGCGCGTTTCTCGTGCAGGCGCTTGCCAGCCTCGAGCGCTCTGAGCGCATCAGCGGCGGCAAGGCAGCCGATATCGGCGCGGCCGACGAGCTCGTTCCAGAGCGCATGGGTGCGCAAGATCGCCAATGCGCCTGTGAAGGGCTTGGGAAGCGCAGCGTTGGATGCAAGCACCCGCGTGCTCATGCCCAGAAATTGCCAAGCCTCGTTGAAACAGAAGATACCCTTGTCCAGCAGGCTTTCATCGCTCGCTCCAAGATAGCAATGCTGTGCGCCGTGCCCCAGGATCCTGAATGCCTCGGTGGCAAGCCGCACCTCGCCGTCCTCGCTCACAAAGAGCGCATGGACCGGTTCATGCTTGAGGGCCTTGCCCGGCCTCGGATCGAGGATCACCGAGGTTTGCAGGGGCAAACCAGAGGGGGGCAAAGAGCTTTCCTCGCTCAGGCTTGCGCGGCTAAGCTGATAGCCGAGCGATGGAGAGCCGAACTGTCGCTCTTGCGCGTCCTGTCGGCTGCTGCCCGGCATCCAGGGGCTCAAGACAAATCCCTTGCCCAGGTTGAGCCCCGCGGCGCAAATGCCCGGATGGCCCGGGACGATCGCATTCGCGGCGCGCGTGGCTTTGCGGAGCGCGTCCTTCGCCTCCAGATGGCCGACACCTTCGGTCAGCGTCGTAAGGGCTGCTCGGGTCGGCACCTTCGCGCGGCGGCGAATATGGGAGAGCCGCGCCTCGATGCGGTCGATTTTTTCGGGCTTTCGCAGGTTTGCAAGGCAGGTTGAAAGCTCGCGTTCGATCTGGTGCTCAGCGCAGTTACGGCCCGGCGAGGGGCTTTTGGCGCGCATTGGCGTGTGTTCCTGGGCGAAAAGGGCCGCGAGCCGCGCGCGCAAGCCTTCCGTCAACGCCGTGTCAAAGCTCAGCGTGGCGCGCGGGAGGGTTGATGCGACGGCCATCGCCAGATCGCGATAGGCTTCAAAGCCCGCATCCTCGAACGCCCCGATATGGACCTCGTCAAAGCAATGCGACAAAAGCCATTCCCGCAGGGCACCATCGGAGGCCAGCTCCGCGGCGGTCTTGCCGCCTGCGAGATAGGCGGGACACTCGGCATCATGGATGATGTTGCCCGTGATCTGGCCGCGCGGAAAAGTCTGGCGCGGATCATCCGCAAGCTCGGCCCAAGTGAAATCTGTTAACGGCGCAAGCGCCTCGGACCCGTACGCATGAGTTTGCATGTTCATGGTGCCGCCTCCTTTCGAAGCCGCCGTGTCGGCGGGTGGGGACGGGGAAAGATTGGCTGAAATTCCCCGCTTCACGCAGTGAGGAATGCGTGAAATCCAGACCGCAGAGCGTGAAGAGACGCGGCGGAATTGGGTGAAGCGAGGGTCTCATGGGCCTCCTCACCCTCAAAACTCTCCGGGCATTGCTCATTTTTAGGGCATTTCGCGGTCGCAGCATTGCTGGGATGCGAAAACTCGCGGAGCGCCCTTGCGATTTGGGCGAATGGCGGTGATCAACATGAAAGCAACGCTGCTGACCGCGCGGAATCGCTTCCGCCATCCCGTTCGAAGCCCGATGCTGAGCTTCCTCTTCGCATAGCCAAGATGCCTGCCCTCCCGGCGGCGCAGCACAGCAGGTCATTCGATGTCAGACAAGCGTCAAGGGTTCACGCGAGAGCAGCAAGAATATCTTGCTCAGGTCATTATGGGGCTAAATCTCCATAAGGCATTCGCGCCCGCCCAAAAGGCCGTCTCTGCCCCGGAGCCAGAGGCAGTCTATGGCGTGGCGCTTGAGGATCTTTGCAAAGAAGAGGTCGCCAAACACAAAGAACACCCGCTCGATATCTGGGCGCGTCTCGAAGGCTGGACGAAAGACGATGTCATGGCCGAGGGGCTCGATCAGTTCCTCCTCCGTCACCTCGGCTTTTTCAATGTAGAGCCCGCGAGCCAAGGCTATATGATGCGCTTGCGCGCGCCAGCTTGCGTTCTCAGGGCCGATCAGATGGAGACCCTCGCGGACTGCGCCGAGCTCTATGGCGGCGGCTACGCCCATGTGACAACCCGCGGCTCGATCCAGATCCGAGAGATCGCGCCACGCTCCGTCATCAACTTCATTGAAGCGCTCGAGCGCGTGGGGCTCACCGCACAAGGCACCGGCGCGGATAGCGCGCGCAATCTCACCGTGACGCCAACGGCGGGGTTTGATGCCGACGAACTCGTTGATATGACCGCGCAGGCCAAACGGCTCTCGACGCGCATTCTGCGCACCCGTGAGCTTCAGGGCATTCCGCGCAAATTCAACATCTCGTTTGACAATGCCGGTCGCCTGTCTTGCCTGAGCGATACAAATGACATCGCCTTCCAGGCCGTGATCGTCGAAGACAATGAGCAAGGTGTGGAGCCGGGCCTTTGGTGCCGGATCGCGTTGGGCGGGATCACCGGACACAAGGATTTTGCCCGCGATACCGGCCTTTTGTGCCGCCCGGAAGAAACGGTCGACGTGTCCGAGGCGATGCTGCGCGTCTTTGTCGAGCATGGCGATCGAACCAACCGCAAGAAAGCGCGGCTGAAATACCTTCTTGAAGGGCAGGGGGTGGAATGGTTCGTTGAGCGAGCGCAGGAAAAGCTCGATGCCAAGGGTGTCACCCTGAAGCGCCTTGATCGCACATATGATCGCCCGCGCACCCCCATCGACCGCCAAGCGCATATCGGGGTGCATTCACAAAAGCAGCTCGGGCTTTCCTATATCGGCGTGGCGCTCGAACTCGGGCGCATGAGCCCCGAGCAGATGCGCGTCATCGGGCGTGTGGCGCGCGACTATGGAGAAGGCGATATTCGCCTGACGGTGTGGCAAAACCCGCTGATCCCCTGGATCGCGGATGAACATATCGCCGAGGCCTGCGCTGAGCTTGAAGCGGCGGGCATGTTCACCAAAGCATCGGCTTTCGCGGCGGGGGTTGTGGCCTGCACTGGCAAGTGGGCCTGTAAAATGGCCTCGGCCTATACCAAGGAAGATGCCCTTTCGCTCACGCGCCATCTCGAAGAGCGCTTTACGCTCGACAGCCCGATCAACATTCACTTGACCGGGTGTCACAATAGCTGCGCGCAGCATTATGTGGGCGATATCGGTCTCGTGGGGGCGGCGGCGCCTGGCGGTGGCGAGGGCTATAACATCGTCATTGGGGGCGGGTCCGATCAGGATCAAGGCCTCGCCCGCCCGCTTGTGGGGCCGGTTGCCTCGGCCGAGATCCACAAGATCATCGAAAATGTCGTCGGCAATTACCTTTCCCGCCGCGAAGGCGATGAGACATTTCTGGCTTTCGTTCGAAAGCTGACCGACGACGAACTCCCCTCCCTTGTCACCGACGCGCATAAAGCTGCTGCTTGAGGTCTGATATGAACGCTCCCTTAATTCAGAAAACGATTGAAAACGCCGTCGCCGCAGCCGAGCCACAGATCGAGCTTGTCCCTGCTGACGCGCCCTTTGATGATGCGCAGCGGCAATGGCTCAACGGCTTGCTCACGGGCCTTTCGGCCATCGCGGCCTCCGCTGCCGCGGGCGAGCCGGAGGAAGCCCCGCTCACAGCGATGAAGGTGCTTTACGGATCGCAATCAGGCAATTGCGAGACGCTCTCGAAAGACATGCGCAAATACGCGGCCACCCAAGGGTTCGAGGCCGAGATCACCGCGCTCAACGATATCACCCCCGCCGAGCTCGCGGATATGGACCATGTGACGATCATCGTTTCGACATTCGGCGAGGGTGAGCCGCCCGACAACGCCGCCAAGTTTCATGCAGCCCTCATGGCCGATGAATGTCCGCCGCTCCCGGCGTCGCTGAACTTTTCAGTCTGCGGCCTGGGCGATACGAGCTATGCCGATTTCAACCAATGCGCCATCGAGATCGATGCCCGCCTTGCCGCGCTAGGGGCCACGCGTGTCGCTGATCTGGTCAAATGCGACGTCGATTTCGACGAGGAATATGCGGAATGGAAAGGCGCGGTCTTCGCCTCTGAGCCCTTCGCTAACGCCGCCAGCAGCGCAGGCGCGGGCAGCTCGGTTATCGAGGCGGAGGTCATCCCGGCCTATGACAAGAACCGCCCCTTCATGGCATCGCTTCTCACGAGCGAGCGTTTATCGGGCGCTGACTCTGCCAAATGCGTAAACCACATTGAAATCTCGCTGGCGGGCGGTGGCGACGAGCTTGAATATGCCGCCGGAGACGCGCTCGGCGTCATGCCGGTGAATTGCCCGGGCGATGTCGCCGCGCTCCTGAAAGCTGCGGGGCTGAGCGGGAAGGAAGCGATTGAGCTCAAGTCAGGGCCTGCGCGGCTGCGCGCGGCGCTGTCCACCCAGCTTGATATCGTGACCGTCACGCCAAAAGCGCTTGAGGCTTTGGGCGTCGAAGACGCGCCTGAGGGCGCGCAAATGCTCGACATTCTCGCGATCACGGGGCCCGTGGAGGCCCAAACCCTCGCCGCTGCTTTGCGTCCGCTCCAGCCGAGGCTCTATTCAATCTCCTCGAGCCCAAAGGCGCATCCCGGCGAGGTTCATCTCACGGTGGGTGAGGTGCATTACGATCTCCATGAGCGTGCCTGCAAAGGTGTCGCTTCGACCTATCTCGGGGATCGTCTGGCCGAAGGCGGGATGGTCGGCGTCTACGTTCAGAAATCCGCGCATTTCCACCCGCCCGCCGATGATGAAACGCCGCTCATCATGATCGGCCCCGGCACCGGTATCGCCCCGTTTCGGGCGTTTCTCGAAGAGCGGGAGGCGCGCGGGGCAAAAGGCCGGAACTGGCTCTTTTTCGGCGATCAGCACCAAGCCAGCGATTATCTTTATCGCGATGAGCTCGAAGCCTGGAAAGACAAAGGCGTGCTCTCACAGCTTTCGCTCGCGTGGTCGCGCGACGGGGCTGAAAAGGTCTATGTTCAAACGCTTCTCGAAGATGCAAAAGACGAGGTTTTTGAATGGCTTGAACAGGGCGCGGCGATCTACATCTGCGGCGATGCTTCGCGCATGGCCGTCGATGTGGAAAAAGCGCTTCTCAGGATCATAGCCGCGGGAACCGGGGGCGATGAGGCCTCCGCGAAGAGCTATCTCGATACCATGGCCAGCAACCACCGATACCAACGTGACGTGTATTGATCTTAAGCAGCCAAAAGCCAAATCGCCTAAAAATCAGTCATTTGAAATCAGCCGCTTTGTTCCGCGGCGCAAATGCGCTGTGCCCCGCTACCCGGCGCCGTCCTGCCGACCTAGGCCATCTGATGTGAGTAAAGACCTCTCCATAATCGTTGTCGAAGCAGATCGCGACCGCGCGCTTCAGATCGTCGATAGCCTGCAAGCGGCGGGCTATGAGCGCATTCAGGTGATTGCCGAGGCGACTTCGCTGCGCCGCCAGATCTCAAGCTTCGAGCCGGACATGGTCTTGATCGATATGACCCATCCTTCGCGCGACATGCTCGAAGAGCTGGCGATGGCATCTGGCCCGCTCGAGCGCCCGGTCGCCATGTTTGTGGATCGCTCCGATGATGCGCTGACGCAGGCCGCCATTGAGGCGGGTGTGTCAGCCTATGTTGTCGATGGCATGCGGCCTGACCGCGTCAAACCTGTGATGGACGCCGCGATCGCGCGCTTTCGTGTCTTCCAGCGCATGCGCACCGAACTCGCGGAAACCAAGCGCGCGCTCGAGGAGCGCAAGGTGATTGACCGCGCCAAGGGGCTGATCATGAAAGCGCGCGGGGTCGATGAAGACGAAGCCTATTCGATGCTGCGCAAGGCAGCGATGGATCAGGGTAAACGATTGGCCGATGTGGCCGAAGCGCTCGTTGCCTCCGCGGGGCTTTTGGCATGAAGCTCGATGTTATCCGGGTGGGCTATATCCCGCTGATCGATGCGGCGCCGCTGATCATCGCTGCCGAGATGGGGTTTGCCGAAGAAGAAGGCCTGCGCCTTGAGCTTGAGTCTGCCACGACATGGTCGCTCCTGCGCGACAGGCTGTGTTTTGGCCATGTGGATGCGGCGCATATGCTCTCGCCGGTGCCGGTGGCGTCTGTCCTTGGGCTCGGCGGGGCGGGCGTGCCGCTCCACGCGCTTTCGGTTTTGTCGGTCAATGGCAATGTCATCGGCGTGAGCCGTGATCTTGCGGGGCGCATGCGCGCCGCCGGGCATGATTTCGATTTCAAAGATGCGCGGCGCGCGGGCGAAGCGCTTATCGCTGCGAAACCGGCCAATCTGCGCATCGGCGTGCCGTTTCCGTTCTCGATGCATGCCGAGCTCGTCTATTACTGGCTAACGGCGCTGGGCCTGCCCGCGCCACAATTCGTCGATATCCGGACAGTCCCGCCGCCCCTGATGGCAGAGGCGCTGGAAGCGGGCGAGATCGATGCGTTTTGCGTGGGCGAGCCTTGGGGATCACGCTCGGTTGACGCGGGCGTTGGCGAGCTTTTGCTGCCCTGTTCGTCGATCTGGGCGTTTTCCCCTGAAAAGGTCATCGCGGTGCGGCAAAGCTGGGCAGACAGCGAAATGGGCCTGGCGATGCGTCTGGTGCGCACGGCCTGGCGCGCGGCGCGCTGGCTTGCGGAACCGGGCTCGCGCGGCCTTGCCACCGAGCTTTTGAGCAAGCCCGACCATCTCAATCTCGCGCCTGAGCTTCTTGAGCGCGCGCTCCACGGGCGCTTCATGATCAACCCTGCCGGGGATGTGCGGCTCTCGCCCGGGTTTTTGGAGTTCTTTGACGGAGCGGCGGGCTTCCCCTGGAAAAGCCAGGCTGAATGGATCGCGCGGCAGCTTGCCACGCGCGCCAAGCTCAACCCCGAGACGGCGACACCGGCGGCGCGCGCGACGTTTCGCACCGATATCTACCGCAGTGCCATGGCCTCGGTTGCCCATGATCTGCCTTCGGCCTCGACCAAGCTTGAAGGTGCCCTCCAAGAGCCGACGGCGGTTGGGTCAATGGGCGGTCGCTTGATTCTGCGCCGGGACGAGTTTTTCGACGGGCGCATTTTTGAACCGATTGGCCCTGCGTGATCAAAGTTTAGGCAACTGCGCGGAGATGCATGCTGCAATCGCAGAAAGAGCCGTGAAATCGCCTTTATTATTAGGGTTTGGCCGCCCGGCGCGGTAGCCAAGCATCAGAAGCAAGGATGCTTCGCCAGATTCTGCCCGAATGGCCGGGCTCTCATGAAAGCACAGCCGCTTGTGGCCTTGGGACCTCCCACCCAAGGATCGCAAGCGGCTTTTCTGTTGGGCCATGCGCCCGACACCAAGAACCGGGCGCATCCTCCCGCGCCCAACGACAGGAAAGGATTTCACCCAATGTTCGCAAAGAACTTCCTTGCAATGACGGCGGCGGCTTTGATTGCCGCGCCCGCCAGTGCCGAACTTCTGGACTTAGAGAAAGACGAGCTGACATTCGGCTTCATCAAGCTCACTGACATGGCGCCGCTCGCCGTGGCCTATGAGAACGGCTATTTTCTCGATGAAGGTCTCTTTGTGACGCTTGAAGCGCAAGCCAACTGGAAAGTGCTTCTCGACGGCGTCATCGACGGGACACTCGATGGCGCGCACATGCTCGCCGGGCAGCCGCTCGCCGCAACCATCGGCTTCGGCACAGAGGCACACATCATCACCCCCTTCTCCATGGATCTCAACGGCAACGGGATCACCGTTTCCAATGAAATCTGGGAGCAGATGAAGCCGCATCTCGATTACATGGATGACGGTCGCCCGCAGCACCCGATCAGCGCGAGCGCGCTGAAGCCCGTGGTCGAAGATTACCAGGCGCAGGGCATCCCGTTCAACATGGGCATGGTGTTCCCCGTCTCGACACACAATTACGAACTTCGCTATTGGCTCGCCGCCGGTGGCCTTGAGCCGGGCTTTTATTCGCCCGAAAACATCACGGGTCAGATCGGCGCGGACGTCCTGCTTTCAGTGACGCCCCCGCCGCAGATGCCTGCGACGCTCGAAGCCGGCACGATCTTCGGATATTGTGTTGGTGAGCCGTGGAACCAGCAAGCCGTGTTCAAGGGCATCGGCGTTCCGGTGATCACTGATTATCAGATGTGGAAGAACAACCCCGAGAAGGTCTTCGGCATCACCAAAGAGTTCGCCGACGAGAACCCCAACACCACAAAAGCGGTTGTCAAAGCGCTCATCCGCGCGGCGATCTGGCTTGACGAGAATGATAACGCCAACCGCCCCGAGGCTGTGGAAATCCTCTCGCGCCCCAATTACGTCGGTGCGGATTATGAGGTGATCGCGAACTCCATGACGGGTTTCTTCGAGTTCGAAAAAGGCGACCGTCGCGATATCCCGGATTTCAACGTGTTCTTCCGCTACAACGCGACCTACCCGTTCTATTCCGATGCCATCTGGTATCTGACGCAGATGCGCCGCTGGGGCCAGATTGCCGACACCAAGACCGATGAGTGGTATATGGATGTGGCCAAGAGCGTCTATCGCCCTGACATCTATCTGGAAGCCGCGCGCCTGCTCGTGGATGAGGGCATGGCGAATGAGGCCGACTTCCCCTGGGATAGCGACGGTTTCAAAGAGCCGACGCCAGCCGCCGACATCATCGATGGTATCCCCTATGATGGCCGCGCACCCAATGCCTATCTCGAAAGCCTGCCGATCGGCCTGAAAGCTGGCCAGACTGTGGTTGGTAACGAGGTCCAAGGCTGACCTGGCAGACCGCGAGACCCGAGATCGTGCATCCCGGGTCTCGTTCCGCTTCTTTCATGCCCCGGGTCTGACCCGGGGCCTCCCCCCCTCCCCGAGAGCCTCCCCTCTAGGGTTTGAGATATGACCGCGATAGACCCCGTAAGCCTGAGCCCCGAGGAAGCGCGCGAAGCGCGCAAAGAGCGGCTCTTCACGAAGATCAACGCCGCCGATAAATGGTTTCAGGTGCTCGGCCTCTCGTGGCTGACGCCGCTCCTCAAAGCCGCGGCGGGGGATAACCCGAAATCTCAGATGGGCGAAATCTGGCGTCTCCTGGGGGTGCCTCTCCTTGCCATTGCGGGCTTCCTTTCGCTTTGGGCCATGCTCGCGCCGACAGTTCAGACATCGCTCGGGGCGATCCCCGGGCCGGTCGCAGTCTGGAACCAGGCGGTAAACCTGCACGAAGACGCCGCCGCCAAGGCGGATAGCCGCGCGAAGTTTGAAGCTCAGGTCGCCCAGCTCAACGAACGGCGCATTGAAGCGGGCCGCGAGCCTGTCGAACGGGCCTACACCGGCGCGCCGAGCTATTACCAGCAGATCTGGACGTCGATCAAAACGGTTTTCTTCGGCTTCCTGATCGCGTCTGTGTTCGCCATCCCGCTGGGGATCATGGCAGGCCTTTCGCCCACGGCGAATGCCGCGCTCAACCCGATCATCCAGATATTCAAGCCCGTCTCGCCGCTCGCATGGCTGCCCATCGTGACGATGGTTGTCTCAGCCGTTTACGTCACAAATGACGGCTGGTTCGCGAAGTCTTTCCTCAACTCCGCGATCAC
>JBCCTH010000085.1:0-11756 GCA_039198835.1 Pseudomonadota bacterium
CGAGAAGCGCAGCCATCGCCCCCACACCCACCGGAACAGCCTCTTGCATCGCGCTGCCGCGCGTTCTCAAAAGGCGCGCTGCATCGGCGACCGAACTCGATTGAGCCGCCGCAAGGGCAGAATATTCACCACCCGAATGACCCGCCACAAAAGCCGCATCCTCAACAGAAAAGCCCTCGGCGGCCAGCGCCCGCACAGCCGCGAGCGATGTCGCCATCAGTGCGGGCTGTGCATTCGCCGTCAGCGTCAGCGTCTCGAGATCGCCCTCCCAAATGAGGCGTGAGAGCGCTTCTCCCAAAGCGTCGTCGACCTCGTCAAAGACGGCTTTCGCCTCAGGATAGGCCTCCGCCAGCGCTTTCCCCATCCCGATGGCTTGAGCGCCCTGCCCCGGAAAAACCCACGCGCGCATATCTGCTCCTCACTTGATTTTCGCGGGCAATACAGCCGCCGACGCCCGAATGCAAAGGGGCTGTGCGGCGCGGCATCTATGATTAAAGCGCATCCGTGCTACCTTCAGGGCATAGCAACCCAACCGGCAGCATCATGGCACTCACCAACACCACCCAAAGCTACGGCACCGTCACAAAGACATTTCATTGGCTCACAGCCCTCTTGATCATTGCGGTCATCGCCTCCGGCGTGACGGCGCATAATCTGCCGCTCGACGATCCCGAAAGCCTCGCGCTCAAGATCAGGCTTTACTCGATCCACAAAACGCTCGGCCTCGTCATTTTCTTCACCGCCATCGCGCGGATCATTTGGGCCTTCAGCCAGCCTAAGCCCGGCGCCATTGATACAAGCCACAAAGCGCAGCATTTCATGGCGCAACTCTGCCATTGGACCCTCTATGCCTCGCTCGTTCTCGTGCCGATGACCGGCTGGATGACCCATGCCGCGACCGAAGGGTTCGCGCCCATCCCCTGGCCGTTTGGCCAGGATCTCCCCTTCATCCCCAATGATCCGGCGCTTGCCGAACAGCTCGCCACATTTCATCTTTTCTTCGAGCGCGTGATGGTCGCCTCGATCCTGCTCCATGTCGCCGGGGCGCTCAAACACCATGTCTGGGATAAAGACGCGACGCTCACGCGCATGTGGTTTGGTCGCCCCAAGCTGCCCAAAGTCGCGCCCACGCCCCATGCCGCGCTCCCTGCCCTTGCCGCCACCGCGATCTTCGCAGCCGTGGGCACGGCAGCCGCCCTTCAGCCCAGCAAAACCATGGATGTGCCGGCGCTCGAGGCGGTGGCCTCTGATTGGCGCATCCTTGAGGGCAGCATTGAGATCTCCGTGATCCAATTCGGGACAGAAGTCACCGGCGCATTCGCCGACTGGACAGCAGCGATCAGCTTCGATCCCGACGCAGCCGGAGAGATCAAAGGCCGCGCCGATGTGACGATTGCCATAGGGTCGCTCACCCTGGGCAACGTGACCCCCGATGCGCTCAGCGCTGATTTCTTCGACGCTGAAACCTTTCCCACAGCCAGCGTCCAAGGCGATATCATCGCCGCGGGCGCGGGCTATATTCTCGATGGGACAATCGAGATCAAAGGCGCTCAAATGCCGCTCGAGCTCCCGTTCGACTTGGCGCTCGATGGACAGACCGCTCAGGCAACAGGCGCTCTGACACTGCAAAGGCTCGATTTCAACATCGGCGCGTCCATGCCCGGTGATGATACGGTGGGCTTTGGCGTGGGCGTCACCATCGATTTAACGGCAACAAACGCGCCTGACGCCACCCCTGAAACGAGCTAGCCGCGCAAAGCAAAAAAGGGCGCCGCATCCGGCGCCCTTTCTTTCATCCGTCTTGGACCGCAAAAGGTTATGACGCGTCGCCGGTGCCCGGGCTCGCCTCAATCGAGATTTCCACGGCGATTTCATCGCTCACGAAGGGCGCGAACGCACCGACCCCGAAGTCAGAGCGCAGGATCGTCGCCGTGGCATCAAAGCCCGCGATTGTCCCGCCCCGCGGGCCCGCACCGACGCTGTTAAGCGTCGCGTCGAGCATCACTTCCTTGGTCATGCCATTCACGGTCAGGTCACCGGTGATGATCGCCGTCTCGTCGCCGGTCACTTCAATACCGGTCGACGCAAACTCAACCATCTTGCCGTCAAAGCCGCCAAACCAGCGATCTCCCGCAAGATGCCCCTTGAGCATCGGATCGACCATCATATCGCCGAGCGGCACAGAGGCCGTCACAGACGAAGCCGCCGGATCATCGGCATCAAACATGATATCGCCTTCCACCTGGAAGAAGATGCCGAAGGTCGTGGAAAACCCGCCATGGCTCCAAGTGAATTTGATCGTCGAATGCGTCGGGTCCATTGTATAAGGCTCTGCATCGGCAAATGCCGTGCCAGCGGTGAGAGCTGCAAATGCAGTCGCAAGGGCAAGGGTTTTCATCGGGGGTCGTCCTCTGGAGAAATGTTGGTGCATCTGATATGGCCCGCTTCCCCGCCGCGACAATTTGGCCCTGATAAACATGTTGTGTGAATGACCGCACGGCGCTGCCCATCTTTGGGCTGCCAGGCCCGCGCGCTCAGCTTCTCAGAAAGCTCTCGGTCTCTTGGTCCAGTTGCAAGACCGCGAGCGTCTCTCCCGCCGATGTCACCAGATGCAAAGCGTGATCTTCGACATACATATCTCCAAGCTCGCTGAAGCGGTAAAGCGTCTTGAGCTTTTCCTCGCGGCCCATGATTTCCATCACGCGCACTTCCTGGCGAATAAAATCGATGTGGATCTCGGGCTCTTTCGACAGACGGCTCCCCTGCCAGCAGATCACCGCCAGCATCAAAAGCGCAATCGTCGCGCCGGCTTTCATCGCCAAAAGATCAACGCTCACCATTGAGCCCGGCAACACCCAAAGCGAGAGCGCCGCCATGGCCATGGCCACCCCGAACACAGATTTAACCAACCGCATCAGCGCCCCAAATCCCGAAGCCGCGCCCCGCGCCTTCAAGTGATACCCCCAGCGCCGCGCATCCATCTTAATGGTGCTCTGCGCTCCGGCGTCGTCATACGGCATGAAAGTCATGTTCTGCGTCCCCACTCTTTCCAAACTAGAAACAATTAACTTTTGCTTCCGGGCAGGAATGCGGCACGCTTGCGAAAGATGCGGGGCTATGTCATGACGCGCCATCCGCGATCCACCCCACCCGGCGATCCTCTCGTGCCCTGCCCGCGGAACTCATGGCAGCGCTTTGAAGTCGCTTCGAAAAACTGGAGATACAATGCCGCTTTACGAGCATGTATTCATCGCGCGTCAGGATCTTTCGTCGACGCAAGCCGAAGGCCTTATCGAACATTTTGGCACCGTCCTCGCCGATAACGGCGGCAGCCTCGTTGAAAACGAGTATTGGGGCGTCAAGACGATGGCCTACAAGATCAACAAAAACCGCAAGGGCCATTACGCCTTTCTCAAGACCGACGCGCCCGCAACAGCCGTCCAGGAAATGGAGCGCCTCATGCGTCTTCATGACGATGTGATGCGCGTTCTCACGATCAAGGTCACCGAGCATGCCGAGGGCCCATCGATCCAGATGCAAAAGCGCGATGATCGCGACCGCGGCGACCGCCGCCGTGACCGCGACTGATTAGGGAGACAAACAAATGGCATCCAAACCCTTCTTCCGCCGCCGCAAAGTCTGCCCTTTCTCCGGCGAGAACGCGCCCAAGATCGATTATAAAGATACCCGCCTGCTCCAGCGCTATATCTCGGAGCGTGGCAAGATCGTCCCGTCGCGGATCACTGCCGTTTCCGCCAAAAAGCAACGCGAACTCGCCCGCGCCATCAAGCGCGCGCGCTTCCTCGCGCTTTTGCCCTACGCCGTAAAGTAAGGAGACGATTATGGATATCATCCTGCTGGAACGCGTCGCAAAGCTCGGCCAAATGGGCGAGATCGTCAGCGTCAAAGAGGGCTACGCGCGCAATTTCCTGATCCCGTCGGGAAAAGCTCTGCGTGCCAATGAGGCCAACAAGGCCCGCTTCGAGGCCGAGAAGGCCCAACTCGAAGCGCGCAACCTGGAAACCAAGAATGAGGCCAAAAGCCTAGCCGAGAAGCTCGATGGCGAGCAATTCGTCGTCATCCGCTCCGCCTCCGATGCGGGCTCTCTCTATGGCTCTGTGACGCCGCGCGATGCCGCAGAGGCCGCCACTGAGGCGGGCTTCAGCGTCGACAAAAAGCAAATCGTGCTGACCGCGCCGATCAAAGAGCTCGGCTTGCACGATATGACAGTCCAGCTTCACCCCGAAGTCGACGCGACGATCACTTTGAACGTCGCTCGTTCCAGCGAAGAAGCAGAGCTTCAAGCCTCCGGCAAATCCATTCAGGATCTCGCCGCCGAGGAAGAGGCAGAAGCCGAATTCGAGATCGCGGAACTCTTCGAGGATATCGGTGCGGCAACCTCCGATGATGACGAGCTCGGCGCGCGCGACACCGCAGAAACCGAGACAGGAAGCGACGAGACTTAAAACCGTCAAAGCCTTTTTTTGACCGTGCAAAACGCCGCTCCCCCTCGAGCGGCGTTTTCGCATCCTAAGGGCGCGCCATGCGCCCTACATCATAGGCGCGGCTTCAGAGCGCTCGGTGAACACGCGAATGTAATCGCCCGGCGACGACCCAGCCCAATAAACCCAAAGCCGCCAAGCCCGCTCTTCATCGACCCAGGCATAATCGCCGCGCTCCAATCCGCGCAGATCGGTGCTGATGTAATCGACATTGGTGTTGGCGAGAAAATCGGTGGCATCCAAGGAGCCCGGCAAAGCGGCTATGCCCAGAATATCAGCGTCAAAATCGACATAGCCCAATTGGATGCCGTCGATGGAATCGAAGAACACATAGTGACTGGCAACGATGGTGCCTGCCGCGATCTGCCCCTCGATCCCGCCAATATCCACGGCGATCGGAGCGTCTAACGCGATGTTCTGATCTTCGTCGAAAGCGTAGAGATGATCGGTATTGAAGTTATCGGCACCCACAGAAAATCGATCAGCCGTATCTAGCTTGATAAATGTGCCCGCTCCGCTTTGGCGGATGATTTCGCCGTCGATAACGGTGGCGCTTGCCGCCAGTGGCACAAGCATAAAAAGAAGGGTGATCACAGCGGCGCGCATAGTCTCGTCTAGCAGACAGCACCGCCCGCCAGTGTCACGAAAGCGTCAGCTCAAGCCGAAAAGGGACGGCGGGCGGGGCGCCTTTGCCGTCAGGCAAATAGCGTCCGCCCGGTGTCACGCGCTCATTCGTCCTCGAGCGCCTCAACAGCCTTTTGAAGATCGTCCTTCGACACGTCCTTTTCGCTCACATCCGCCAGCTCGAAAACGTAATCGACGACCTTGTCCTCAAAGAGCGGCGCGCGCAATTGCTGCTGCATCTGCTGGTTTTGCTGCACGAATTCAAAAAACTGGCGCTCCTGGCCCGGATATTGGCGGGCGGCGTTCATGATCGCCTGGGTCATCTCAGCATCGCTGACGTCAACTTCGGCCTTGCGCCCGAGCTCGGCGAGCAAAAGCCCGAGTTTCACGCGCCGCTCGGCAAGGGCGGTATGCTCCTCGCTTGTTTCGATCTCGGGGTGATCGTGGCCCTCAACATCCGGGTTTTCTTCATGCCAGAGTTGATGCGCGATCTGATTTGCCTCTGCGCTCACAAGCGCGCCCGGCAAATCAAAGCTCACTTTTTCATCGAGCGCATCAAGGAGCGCGCGTTTTTGGATCGCCCGCGCAGCCCCCGCATACTCAGCTTCCAGCCGCTCGGTCACCTGCGCTTTGAGCGCGTCAAGATCATCCGCCCCAAATTGCTTGGCGAGCTCATCGTTGATCTCGGCGGGCTTGGGCTCTTTCACGGCCTTGATCGTGCAACTAAAGATCGCCTCTTTCCCGGCCAGATGCTCGGCCTGATACTCCTCCGGGAACGTGACCGTCACATCCTTTTCTTCCCCGGCCTTCACACCCACAAGCTGCTCTTCAAAGCCTGGGATGAACGAATTTGAGCCCAGAACAAGCGGATAATCCTCTGCCGCGCCGCCCTCAAACGCCTCACCATCGACCTTGCCCAGAAAATCCATGGTGATCTGATCGCCGTCTTTCGCTTTCGCGCCTTTCTTGCGATCCTCGAAGTTCTGTGCGTTTTCCGCGAGCGAGGCGAGCGCCTCATCGACAGACGCGTCATCGGCTTTTGCGACAAGCTTTTCGAGGCTGATCGCTTTGAGATCGACCTCCGGGATATCGGGAAGCTTTTCATAGCTCATGTCGACTTCAACGTCGTCGCCAGGCTTCCAGCCCTCATCGACCATCTTCATCTCGGGCTGCAAAGCGGGCCTGTCGCCGGTTTCTTCAAAATGCGCCGACATCGCGCCATCAATGGTTTCCTGAAGCGCTTCCCCCATGATCCGGTCACCGAATTGCTTTTTCAGCAGCGCAAGCGGGACCTTCCCTTTGCGGAAGCCCTTCATTTCCACTTCAGGCTGCGCTTCCTTGAGCTTTTCTGTGACCTTGTCGTCAAGTTCGCTTGCCGGAAGGCTGATCTTGTAGCCGCGCTTAAGACCTTCGTTGAGAGTTTCAGTGACCTGCATGTCGTCCTCGCCATTGCATCTACGCCGCGGAGGCGTCCGCGGCGGTCGTGAAAGATGCGTGCGTTTAGGGTGGTGGCCGAGTGGGCGCAAGCCGATTTCCGCGGCGGCGCGCTCTGCGCGAACGGTCTCGGGTTCAGCGCTCGATAATCACCGCCCGAGCGACGATCGCTTCGCCATTCAGGCTCCAAGCCGCGCCATTGGTCGCGTTAAGCGTCACGGTGATCACATGGGGCCCCGGTTCAAGCCCGGTGAGGTGGTGGTGTGGCCCATAAAGCCTGTGACGCCGCTCGCCATCGACATAAAGTTCACCATGGCCCACGCGCTGCAAGGGGATGCGGCCGCGCGAGGCGGGAATGAAGGTGAAATTGGTTGTATCGAGGCTGAGCGTCCAACCGCCCTGCGCTTCGGGCACAGTCTCAATGGCGATCGTTGGCGCGTGCCCTGACACGGCAATAACCTCAACGCCCGCCGCCGCATTGCCCGCGACGTTGATATCTCGTTCAGGGACCAGCGGCGCAAGGATCATCCCCGTGAAGACAGCAAAAATGATCCCGTAGAGCAGCCAGTGAAGCCGGGCATCTGGCTTTGGAGATCGGAATCTTGGGGGCCAAAGTCTCAAGGCGTTCCCTTGTTCTGGGAGAAAAAGCGCGCTCCCCTTAAGGTGTGTTTCCGATATGCCACAGGCTGGGAAAACCACCAAGCGTAAACCTAGGTTGACACTCCCCCTGCGATCATGTGTCACCATCGCTCAAACACCCCGCGGTCATTTTTCTGGCCCCCATCCCCTTTGATCGCGCAAGTGGCGCTCTTTTGGCCGCGTCATGTTGCGAACCGGGAGCATGCGCTGGTAGAAGACAAGCATGGACGCGCGCCCCCGCCTCGTTGTCTTCACCGATCTCGACGGCACTCTTCTCGATCATGAAACATACCGGTATGACCCGGCCCTTGAAGCGCTAGAGGCGCTGCGTGCGTTTGGCGGCGCGCTTGTTCTCGCGAGTTCAAAAACAGCCGCCGAAATCGCGCCCTTGCGCAAAGCCCTCGGCGCTCAGGCTTGGCCGGCGATAACAGAGAATGGCGCGGGCCTTCTTGCGCCCTTTGAAGACGCGCTGGCCGAGGGCGCCACCTACAGCGGTTTGCGCCAAGCGCTCGACGCGCTGCCCGCCGCGCTGCGCCAGGCGTTTTCGGGTTTCGGCGATCTCTCGGTTGATGAGCTTTCGAGCGTCACCGGGCTTTCGCATGAGGCGGCACGCCTGGCCCAAATGCGCAGCTTTTCAGAACCCGGCATTTGGCGCGGCAATCCCGGCGATCTTGATACCTTTGTCACAAAACTCGCCGAAAAAGGGATCACAGCGCAGCAAGGCGGCCGCTTCCTGACGCTCTCCTATGGCGGCACAAAAGCAGACCGGGTCAAAGAGATCACCGCGGCCTATGCCGCTGACCGCACTCTCGCCCTTGGCGACGCGCCCAATGATATTGGCATGCTCGAAGCCGCCGATATCGGCATCATCGTCAAAAACCCCCACGGCAAAGCGCTTGGCCCCCTCAAGGGCGAAGCCCAAGGCACGATCATCCGCACCGCCGCGCCCGGGCCAGACGGCTGGAACGAAGCCGTTCTGGCCCAGCTCGCGCGGTTTGCATCAAAGGAGACCGCTCCATGAGCGATTTTCACCAGAACGGTAACATCGCCACGCTGCACAATCTGCGCACGCGCTCGGTGGAAGAGCTCGAATATGAGCTCAGCGTTTTCGCGGAATCGCGCAAAATCTCGCTGATCTTGCCGTGCCTTTATTCAGAGCTCGAAGGCACGGCGATGCCGCACATCCTCGCGGAACTCGCCAAAGTCAGCTATCTGCACCGGATCATCATCGGGCTCGATGCCGCCGACGAAGCGCAGTTTCGCCATGCGAAAGCTTTCTTCGGCGACCTGAACCAAAATCATATCGTCATCTGGAACGACAGCCCGCGCATGCTTGAGCTTGGCGCGCGGCTCAATGCGATGGGCCTTGCCCCCACCGAGCAGGGAAAAGGCAAGAATGTCTGGTCCTCGCTCGGCTACCTGATTGGATGCGCCGACAGCTCTGTGATGGCGATCCATGATTGCGATATCCTGACCTACGATAAAGAGCTGCTCGCGCGGCTGGTCTATCCCGTGGCGAACCCCAACTTCCCCTATCAGGTCGCCAAGGGCTATTACCCCCGGATCGGCGGCCAGAGCCTCAATGGAAGGGTGACGCGGCTTCTTGTGAGCCCGATCCTGATCGCACTCAAACGGGTCGTGGGTGACCGTGATTACATCGATTATCTGCGCAGCTTCCGCTATCCGCTCTCTGGCGAGTTCGCCATGCGCACAGCGATCCTGCCTGATCTGCGGATCCCTTCCGATTGGGGCCTGGAGATCGGCGTACTCTCCGAGGCCTGGCGCAACCTGGCGCCAAAGGCTGTCTGCCAGGTCGACATCTCAGATGCCTATGACCACAAACATCAGGATCTGAGCCCCAATGAAGCGACCGCGGGCCTCAACCGGATGTCGACCGATATCTGCAAGGCGATCTTCCGCAAGCTCGCCGCCGATGGCACAGTCTTCACACCCAACGTCTTTCGCACGCTTAAAGCCACCTATTATCGTTGCGCGCTCGATCTCCTCGAAGCCTATTACAACGATGCCCGCATGAACGGCCTTTCAATCGATCGCCACAAAGAAGAGCAATCGATCGAACTCTTCGCCGAAAACATCATGCGCGCCGGGCAGGTCTTTCTCGATAACCCGTCCGAGACGCCCTTCATCCCCACCTGGAACCGGATCCATGCCGCCGATCCGAGCTTTCTAAACGACATCACGGCCGCCGCGCGCGCAGATGAGGCGGAATTCTAAAAGATTTCCAACGCGTTACGGGCGGTTTGTGATCCAACGACACTGGTAAGGCGCAAGCGTGAGAGTGTCCTTTGACATGTCGATACCCCCGTCGCCCAACAGATCAAACCATTCCTCATCATCGATCAGGTTCATCGAAAGATGCGGGATCTCAACCGTTTCCGCGCTTACATTATGAAGCGCGAAGATCGATTGATGGCGATCAAGGCTCTGACGCCACACGCCGAAGATGCGCTCTTCAAGCGGTATCGTGAACTGCGTTGCATTGGGGTGAAACGCGGCTTGGCGTGTTCTTATCTGCAAACGCTCTGAAAGCGCCGTCAAAACCCGCGCTTGCGGCGATGTCGGATCGTCAAGAAGGCCATTGAGCGTGGGGTAATCCCAGCGGTGCCGGTTGATCGCCCGGTTCATGCCGCGCCGCTCGACCTGATCATGATCATTGGGCGTCGCCAAGAGCGAGTGGATGTAAAAGGCCGGTATGCCTTCAAGCGACATCGGGATCGTCTGCGAGCAGATAAACCGTTCGATGTGATGCTCTTGCGCGCCGTCGAATGTCTGTTTCGTGGCCTCGAAAAACGTTGTGTTGATCTCATAGGGGGCTTCTCGGCCCTCAGGCAGCGCGCGCATCGAGACGAGGCCGCCGATATCTTTGACCGTGTCGATCATCCTCTGTTGTTCAGAGGCGGGCAAGATCCCCTCCGCCGGGCGCATCCCGATGCCGTCATGGCTCGCCGTGAAATTCAGATAGGCACAGCCAAGTTGCGCGGGCGGCATCCCGCTTTGCCAGCGCCGCAGATAGCTCGCCGAGCCTGACATGACAGCGTGCAGGATGAGCGGCGGCAGCGGGAAGTTATAGATCGCATGCGCTTCGTCGCGATGCCCGAAATAGCTGAGATTCTCTGCCTTAGGGACGTTCGTCTCGGTCAGCAAAATGATCGTTTCCGACGCATAATCGCACAATAAACGCATCAGGCGGACGATCGCATGGGTTTGCGGCAGGTGGATCGAGGGCGTGCCGATCTCTTTCCAAAGAAAGGCAACCGCATCGAGCCGCACAATGCGCACCCCGTTATCGACATGGAGCCGAATGATGCGCAAAAATTCAAGCAAGACCTCCACATTGCGGAAATCAAGATCGATCTGATCGTGGCTGAACGTACACCAGACATGGCGCGGGCCGTTTGTCGTCTCGACTTTGCGCAAAAGCGGGGTCGTGCGCGGGAGCACCACCGCGCTCAGATCATCATCGGGCGAGGCCTCAAAGAAGAAGCCGTCATGGGGCGACTGACCTTGAAGATAGGCGTGAAACCATGCGCCCTGACTTGAGACATGGTTGAGCACGAGATCCGACATCAAATGAAAACTTGCGCCGATGCGGTTGATATCTGGCCAATCACCAAGCTGCGGATTCACCGCTCTGAAATCGGAAACCGCGAAGCCATCATCGGACGTGAACGGAAAGAAAGGCAGGATATGCACGCCGTTCACAACGCCCTTTAGGCGGCGCAGAAGAAAATCATAGAGAAGATCAAGGGGTTTATGCACGCCATCGATGATGGAATTGCCATAGGTGATCACGAGCGCGTCGCGCTCGCTCCACAAATTGTTGCTTGGGCGGCGGCCCCTTTTGCGCCGGGTGGCGCCTTCGGGCCAAAACGCATCCTTGATCTGCGAAGCGAGCGAGCGGGCATCTTTTCCGGGGTAGATCTCTGCGACTAAAGCGCGGAGTTTGGCATCGAAAGAGCGCGCTTTTGTGTGTTCTACCGTCATCGCGCCGCTTGCCCTTCAAACGCATCATAGCATGAGGATCGTGGGCCCCTCCTTGGCTCAGCGATCTCGTTGAGCTGGCCGCGAAGATAAGCGCCAATGAGCTTTGTGCCCAAACGGCGCGGCGCTTGATTGAGGATTGCGCACACAAATCCGGCAATCGGCACCTGGCCAGCTGAAGCCCCGCGCGCAGCGCTTCGCGCCAAACGCCCGGCAGGCAAGTTGGCAAAAGGAGCAGCGGCAATTCTCAATTCTCTTTTCACGGTCCGGGCATCTCCAGGCGTGGGCCGCAGCGGGCACGGGCACGCGCGCGTCTGCTTTGAGAGATCGTTGCCGCAAAACCTCGAGCAAATACAGCGAAATATGAGCCATAATTGACGCAGCATCTGCACCTGCTCATCAACAAGGCAGAGAAAGGCCGCGTCTGGCATGGTTCACCCAATGGGAACCGCCCACCGGGTGCTCAACCCGCCTTCCGCCTTCCGCCTTCCGCCTTCCGCCTTCCGCCTTCCGCCTTCCGCCTTCCGCCTTCCGCCTTCCGCCTTCCGCCTTCCG
>JBCCTH010000086.1:0-11735 GCA_039198835.1 Pseudomonadota bacterium
GGGCAATACCCACTGTATTCCCCGTGCGCTCAAGGGGCCACCCTTGAGCAAGCGATACCATCCAGCGGCGTGCGACCTCCTCCCTTAGTGCGCTGCTGGATGGAACCTCGCACAAGGCACCATCCACATCGCATCACAGACCGCAGCCGTCCTCATGTCGCGGCTTGACGCGTTTGGGATCATGTCATCAGGGGGTTTGGTGGAGCCTAGGGGAGTCGAACCCCTGACCTCTTGCATGCCATGCAAGCGCTCTCCCAACTGAGCTAAGGCCCCGATACCGAACGCGGGTGTAGTGGCGCGCGCTTGGAGGTTCAAGAAAATTCGGTGTCGGTTGGCGACGATTAGTCGTCGCCATCCTCGGCGGGAACATCGGCAAGCTCATCAAGCGAAACGTTTTCCGTTTCGTCGTCATCGTCGAGCACATCATCGCCAAGGTCGACATCGACGTCCGAGTCTTCGTCCTCGTCATCGAGCACCAGTTCTTCCTCTTCGGAGGCCTGCGATGCTTTGAGCTTCTTGGTTTGCGCATCCTCGGCATCGGCGACCATCGTTCTGCCTTTGCCGGTATCCACGGTCACAGTTTCCCCTGTGTAAGGGCTTACAATCGGGTCGCGGTTGAGATCGTAAAAGCGCTTCCCGGTGGTGGGGCAAAGGCGCTTTACGCCCCATTCTTCCTTGGGCATGGACGGATTTCCCTTTCCGTGAACGGTGGGGTTTCGAATTTGGGCCTGCTGCCATAGCGTCTTGAGCAAGTCAAACCGTGGCGTCAGACCTCGGGGCATATGGAGCAGAGGCCGTGGTGATGCAAGGGGGTTGCAAAGCCGCCACCGAGGGAAGCGACGATTGGGCGAGTTGCACATTCTAGAGGGTGACCCGGAGATCGAGCTCCATGTTCGACGCCACGCGCGCGCGCGGCGGATCACGCTGCGTGTCTCCGCCTTCGATGGCAAGGTGTCGTTGACCTTGCCACCAACCACCAAGGCGCGCGACGCGTTGGCCTTTGCCCGCGCCAAAAGGGCCTGGATCGAGCTGCAATTAAAGAATGTGGACGCGCCGGGCGCGCTTGCGATCGGTGCGTCTGTGCCTGTCGAAGGGCGCGCGCTGACACTTGTGGCGGGCGCGGGGCGGCGCGCGCGGATCGAGGGCGCGCATCTTGTCATTCCCGCTCGCCATGCCGCGGCACCGGCCCCTGCTGTCAAAGCATTTCTCAAGCTCCTGGCGCGCGACAGGCTGGCGGCGGCTTCAGATCATTTCAGCGGGCGCCTTGGCATACCCTACGCGCGCATGACCCTGCGCGATACGCGCTCGCGCTGGGGATCATGTTCTTCCAATGGCGCGCTGATGTATTCGTGGCGCTTGGTTATGGCCCCGCCGGAGGTCTTGGCATACGTGGCTGCCCATGAAGTGGCGCATCTTGCCCAGATGAACCATTCGGCGGCCTTTTGGGCGCAGCTCGAACGCCTCATGCCTGACTACCGAAACCACAAAGACTGGCTGAGGCATCATGGCGCGGCGCTTCAGAGGATTGTGCTGGACTAGCGAAATTCGCTGTGATCACAATTTGCAATGCTAATGACCAATCGCGCCGAGACGGGCGGTAGCGCCGCCCATGACAAACTCTATCGGACCTTGCGCGCCAAGATCATGCACGGTGAATATCTGCCGGGCCAGCCACTCACGCTCAGGGGCGTGGCCAAGGAGTTTGGCATGTCCATGACGCCCGCGCGCGAGGCGTTCCGCCGATTGACCGCCGAAGGCGCGCTTTCGCTTTCCGCCTCTGGCCGCGTTTCGACGCCGGAACTTTCAAACGAGCGCATCGAAGAGCTCGCATCGCTCAGGGCGCTCCTTGAAACCGAACTGTCGTCGCGCGCCCTACCACGGGCGCATATCGCGCTTTTGGAGCGGCTTCAGACCATCAATAATGCCGTGGGAGACGCTGTCGAGCGCAAGGATGTCGTCGCCTATATACGCACCAATCTCGAGTTTCACAGAACGCTCTACTTGCGCGCCCAAGCGCCCGCGATGCTTGCCATGGCAGAGACCGTCTGGCTTCAATTAGGGCCGACGATGCGCGCGCTTTATGGGAAACTCAGGCGCACGGAGGGGCCCGTGCAGCACAAGATGATCCTGGCCGCCTTGAAGGCCGGGGATGAGCCCGGCCTCCGCCTCGCGGTTCGCGCCGATGTCACGCAAGGTCTGCGCATGCTGGCGGCCTAAGCAGCAGCGAGGCTGCCTTTAGCTATGGATCGGGCCATCCCCGCAGGCCAGAGCCGCTTCGCGCACGGCCTCTGAATAGGTCGGGTGGGCATGGCATGTTCGCGCCAGATCCTCGGCGGCGGCGCCAAATTCCATCGCGACACAAATCTCATGGATGAGATCGCCCGCCATCGGCCCGATGATATGCGCACCGAGGATCCTGTCTGTCGTGGCATCCGCGAGGATCTTCACAAAGCCGTCCGCCGCAAAGTTGGCTTTCGCGCGCCCGTTGCCCATGAAGGAGAATTTACCCGCCTTATAAGCATGGCCCGCCGCCTTCAGGCTGTCTTCAGTCTCGCCCACATTGGCAACCTCGGGATGGGTATAGATGACGCCGGGAATGACGCCGTAATTCACATGCCCGGCTTGGCCCGCAATCGTTTCAGCCGCGGCCATGCCTTCATCCTCGGCCTTATGCGCCAGCATCGGCCCGGCGATCGCATCGCCAATGGCATAGATGCCGGGGATGTTCGTGTGCCAATGCGCATCGGTTTTTATCTGGCCGCGCTCGCTCATCTCAACCCCGAGCGCGTCGAGCCCGAGACCATCCGTGTAGGGCTTTCGCCCAGTCGAGACCAAAACGACATCAGCATCGATAACATGCTCACTGTCGTCTTTCAGGAGCTTGTAGGTCACCTTTGCCTTGCTCTTGGTGGCCTCCACGCCCTGAACGGCCGCGCCCAATGTGAAGCTCAGCCCCTGCTTGGTCAGAAGTTTCTGAAATGTCCGGCTGACTTCGGCGTCCATGCCTGGCGTGATATGATCCAGGAACTCGACAACATGGACCTCGGTCCCGAGCCGCGTATAGACCGACCCGAGTTCAAGCCCGATGACACCCGCTCCGATCACCACCATCTTCTTGGGGATCTTGCCCAGTTCAAGCGCGCCGGTTGACGTCACCACCACCTTTTCGTCAATCTCGATGCCCGGCAGCGAAGATGGCTCAGAGCCGCTGGCAATAACGATGTTTTTCGCCTCATGCGTTTCGTCGCCAACTTTCACTTTGCCGGCTTCGGGGATCGAGCCCCAGCCCTTGAGCCAATCGATCTTGTTCTTTTTGAAGAGGAACTCGATGCCTTGCGTGTTCTGCCCGATCACCTTGTCTTTGTACGCAAGCATCTGCTTCCAGTCGACGGAAGGGCTTTTGCCCTTCAGACCCATCTCGGCGAAGTTATGCTCCGCTTCATGGAGCTGATGGCTTGCATGCAAGAGCGCCTTGGAAGGGATACAGCCCACATTCAGGCAGGTCCCGCCGAGTGTTTCGCGGCCTTCGACACAGGCTGTCTTAAGCCCGAGCTGCGCGCAGCGGATCGCGCAAACATAGCCCCCCGGGCCGGAGCCGATTACGATTACGTCATAAGAGGCCATGGGTTGTCGTCCTTTCAGTCTTTTTGAGCGGTGAGCCGGTCGCGCCGCAGGGCGCGCCTTCGTGCCTGCTCGGCAGTATTCGGGAAAAGCAAAATCATATTAGCGCGGCCAAGAGCATGAGGCCTGTGGCCGCAAATCCGACGAACCAGATCAACGAGCGCCAAGGGGCCCAGCCAAAATAGTAAGCGGGGATATAGAGCGCGCGCGCCGCGAGATAGCTCCAGGCGCAGAGCGCGGTGAACGGGCTCGATTTTTGCCCGAGCGACACCACCACGCATGCGATCGTGAAGAGGATCAGCCCTTCGAAATGATTGTTCATCGCCCGTAAGAGCCGGGCGGTTTTCACGCTCAGCTGGTCCTCAAGGCTGCCCCCCAGGCGCGCTTTATCGCGAGGCGATGCGGTTTTGCCCGGACCCAGTTCATAGTTGGCCGGAACGGCCATCAACGCGAATTGCAACATCTGCAAAAGCCCGGCGAGGGCGAGCACAGTGAGCTCGGGGGTCATGCGCGCGCGCCTCCTCGATGTATCTTTGCCATAGCTTCCCGATGAGTGAGGCCAGAACGACGAAAGCGAAAATGGCCATGATCAGATGCGGAAGGTTGCTCAGCGTATAGCCGCCCGCCACCCCTTTGATGAGCGCGAAAACCTCGTATCCCGCCAAGGGCACGGCGGTATAGACGAAATGCAGCTTGAGGCCGAGAAGCATGACCCCCAAGAGCGCGCATTTCCCGATCGCAGCCTCGGGTGACATCGCGAAGAGAGGCGCAAGGCCGGGCGTCACATAGGGCAGCGCAAGAAAAAGAAGCAGCGCTATGGCATAGGTCAACAGCTGACCAACAACAGCTTGGCTCATAAGTTGCATGGTTCAAACACTCCAACCGTGCGTTGGGGGGAACCTGCTGTGGGTTGGGTGCGGACCGGCCTGAACAGGGCATGATGTATACTTTCGCATACCTTAGTCGCGCCTCGCAAACAAATGCAGATTTGAGGAGCGCCCTGTGACATATCGGTCGTCGCGCACCGGTAACCGACGCGCTTGACCTGTCTGGCGGCTGTTCTCGCTTGTCGCAGGGGGCGGGCGGACCCCCGCGTCATCATGGCGGCGTGTCGTCCGGTTCTGCTGAATGGCCCGGGGCAGCTTTCTCTGTCATAAACTGACGAGAAACAAACGCCGCTCTTTTCGCCATAGGCGCATCAAAAGATCAGGAAAGCGCGGGTAGGGAGGGCATCCATGGTGCAAGTGCTGCTTTGGCTCGCGGCCTGTGTCTTTATGACAATCCTCACCATCTTGGGCCATGAAGTTGCCCACTATTTTGGTGCTCTGTCGAGTGGTGCCGAAGGTCTCAAGCTGCATTGGGCAGATATTTCATTCGATGAGGCCAGCCTGGGCAGCGTCGGCACCGCCATAACTTGGCTTGCAGGGCCCATGTTTACCCACTTATTGATTCTGTGGGTCCTGTTGAGCCGAACATCAAACATCTGGCTTTTGGCGCTGGGGCTTGGGGCCAGCAGCCGCAACCTTGTGCTGATCCCTTTCACGATGAAATTCCTGCTGCAACGAGATGTGTCCACCTTCACCAATGATGAGGTGACAGCCGCCCAGGCCTTGGAGATTTCCCCGCTATATTTCGCAGTGATAGCCGTTCTTTTGGGAATTCTCGGTACCGTCATTTTCCTGATGCGCGCGCATCGCTCGGTGCCGTTCGTTCTTCCGATCTCACTTTTTGTCGGCACGATCCTTGGCATCGTAATCTGGGGCCTCGTCGGGCCAATCATATTGCCCGGTGGCAAGGGGATCGCTTGAGCGGGTCAATCGCTGCGCTCTGCGCAAGAGCGATGGGCCACAGGCGCGTGACAGTCGCCATGTCAAGCAGGGGCGGGCATCGGGCGCGCGCTACGATTTGGGAGCGAACGCAGCTGATCTCGCGTCCGTCTCACGCCAGATTTTCCGTGCCCGGCGCTGGGCTTTGATGAGCGGAAAGAGAAGCACGCCCGCCGCTAGGAGAAGCCAGACCGCCGCGCGCGTTTCGAGGCTCAGGGCCGGCGGGAGCGCGATCATCACGAGCATCGCGCCTGAATAAAGCGCGGCCCAGCGCGCGAAGGCGGGCAGGTTGCGCGGGAAGGCGTTGCGCGGGGAAAAGGCGATAAAATAGCGCCGCATGGCCGGCGACGTGTAGCCAAGGCCCGCGAGAGCCAGGGCTGCGGGTAAGAGCGCGTAAGCGCTCAGAAAGCAGAGATAGAGGAAGAAAGCCGCCACAGGCGTTACACAGCAAGCAATGAGCAGCCGCCCTGGATCAGCCGCCATCTCTTGCGTCAGGGCTGTCTTTGCCCCGGTGAGGCCCAAGGCCTCTGCGCGCGCTCGTGCCTCTTTTGCGCTGGCTGGCATCTTTCCCCCTCATGCTTGCCGGAGCGCCTCCGCGATCATCTCCGCCCTGGCGTCGAAAGATAGCCCGCGAGCGGAAGGGTGACATGTCTCGATATGGGGAATGCCGAAGTGCCTGAGCGTCCGCGCCGCATCCGTTCCTGCCGCGACGGGACGGCGGCCGTTGAGCTCGAGCCTCGTCACATGCTGAAAGCTCGCCCGCGCATGGGCGGCGGGCAGCGGGTGCGAGCGGCGCGGGGGGAGGAGGCAGAATATGGGGGCGATGTAGATGTCGCCGCGTTTAAGGCCGATGAGCGCGAGCGCTTTGTCGAGGACACGGTTGAAGGGGATCTGCGGCAGGTATCCCGTGCGGCTGAGCTCCTCCCGGTTCGCCCGCGCGGAGGGCGCGTCGAGCCAGTCCTTCGACATCAGCATCGGCCCATCCGGATTGCCAGAGGTGAGCTGGATCGGAGAGACATAGTCGCCATCGAACCCCGCCTCTGCGAGGGTTGTGTAGCCGGGCAGCCGGAAGGCGCGGCGGGCAGTGATGGCGAGGGAGAGGTTCACATCGTCCACGTCCACTCGTTGGACCAACTATTGTATGCCAGCAGTTCAGGCACCCAAGCCCGATCCTTCCGTGGTTTCTCTGGGTTCTTTTTGTCGAAGAAGCGAGAGAAAATGGAGACACAGTCCTCAGGGTCGTTCTTGTTGGTTTTGTTCATGCGTGAATCGAGATGAACAAGAAGTGCATTCTCTGCGATGGAGAGATCAGCAGGATGAACTGACTTTCTTCGACCTGCCAGTCCTGCCGTTACGATCTCGCCGAGGTAGTATTCATCGAAGGGAGTTTCGGTGAGCACGTGATGGTATTGGAAGCGCGTCCCCGGCGACGTGGAGAGCCCGAGATATCGACAGGCCAGGCGCCCGGCCGATTTGTCGACACCTGCATAAAGCCATCTTCCCCTTTGCTCTTGAGCGGCGTCAGCTCTGAACTCTTCGAATGATTTGTAGGGCCCGTACCAGTCAACAATGACAGAAATTGGCAAGGGCTTACCTCCTGATGACTGGGCCTGCACGTAAAGTGATAATGCCGGTGGGCTGAAGCCCACCCTACGAACTGGGGCAGGCTTCAGTGTTTCACCGTAGGGTGGGCTTCAGCCCACCGGTTATAAGTCCATCAACAACCGGCGGGGATCTTCCAGCGCCTCTTTCACGCGGACGAGGAATGTCACCGCGCCTTTGCCGTCCACGATCCGGTGGTCGTAGCTGAGCGCGAGATACATCATCGGGCGGATTTTCATCTCGCCGTTGATCACCATCACGCGGTCCTGGATTTTGTGCATGCCGAGGATGCCCGATTGCGGCGGGTTGAGGATGGGCGAACTCATGAGCGAACCGTAGACACCGCCGTTCGAGATCGTGAATGTGCCGCCCTGCATCTCGGCCATGGAGAGCTTGCCATCGCGGGCGCGTTTGCCCTTCTCGCCGATGGCTTTCTCGATCTCCGCAAAGCTCATCGCATCGGCGTCGCGGATGACCGGCACGACGAGGCCCTGCGGCGTGCCTGCCGCGATGCCCATGTGAACGAAGTTCTTGTAGACGATATCTGTCCCGTCGATCTCGGCGTTCACCTCGGGGACCTCTTTCAAGGCATGGCAGCAAGCTTTGGTGAAGAACGACATGAAGCCGAGCCGCACGCCGTGCTTCTTCTCGAAGAGGTCTTTGTACTCCTTCCGCAGCGCCATCGTCTCGGTCATGTCCACCTCGTTATAGGTGGTCAGCATCGCGGCGGTGTTCTGGCTGTCTTTCAGGCGCTTGGCGATGGTCTGGCGCAGCTTTGTCATCTTCACGCGCTCTTCGCGCGCGGCGTCGTCGGCGGGCACGGGCGCACGGGGGATCGATGCAGGCGCGGGCGCGGAAACCGGGGCACGCGCTTTCGCGTTGAGGACATCGGCTTTCATGATGCGCCCGTCGCGGCCCGACCCGTTGATGTCAGACGGCTTAAGCCCCTTTTCGGCCATGAGCTTGTTGGCGGAAGGTGCATGTTCGATATCGCCGCGCCCGGCCCCTGCCGGGGCTGATGGCGCGGCTTGCGCCGCAGCGGCCGGTTGTGCCGCTGCGGGGGCTGCACCTGCTGCGCCCGAGCTCATGACGCCGAGCTTTGCATCGGCTCCCACTGTTGCGCCTTCCTCGGCGAGGATCTCCGTCAGAGTGCCCGAGGCCGGGGCGGGCACTTCGACGCTGACTTTGTCGGTTTCCAGCTCCAGCAGCATCTCGTCTTGCTCCACCGCGTCGCCTGGCTTTTTGTACCAGGTCGAGACAGTGGCTTCGCTCACGCTCTCGCCGAGCGTTGGCACCATGATATCGACAGCCGCGCCGCTTGCGCTTGGTTCAGGGCCTTTTGCGGCGGCAGCGGGGGCCGCGGCGGTGGCCCCCGCGCCTTCGCTGATCTGGGCGAGAAGCGCATCTACGCCCACGGTATCGCCTTCGCTGGCCACGATCTCGGCCAATGTCCCGCCCGCGGGGGAGGGCACTTCAACGGTCACCTTATCGGTTTCCAACTCGCAAAGCATTTCATCCACGCTGACGGCATCGCCCGGCTTCTTGAACCAGGTGGCCACGGTGGCTTCTGTGACGCTTTCGCCCAGCGTGGGGACGCGAACTTCTGTGGTCATTTGGCTAGTCCTTGATGGTGAGCGCCTCGTCGACGAGGTCTGCTTGCTGCTTTTTGTGAATTGAGGCGAGGCCGGTGGCCGGCGAAGCGGAGGTCGCGCGGCCCACATATTGAGGGCGGCCATGCTTGGCCTTGATCCGCGAAAGCACCCATTCAAGATTGGGCTCCACATGGGTCCATGCGCCCTGGTTCTTGGGCTCTTCCTGGCACCAGATGATCTCTGCTTCTTTGAAGCGCTCAAGCTCCTTGACGCTCGCTTGTGCGGGGAATGGATAAAACTGTTCCAGTCGCATGAGATAGATGTCGGTGATGCCGCGCGCGTCGCGCTCCTCGAGAAGATCGTAATAGACCTTGCCCGAACACATCACCACGCGCTTGATCTTGTCATCGGCGACGAGCTTGGTCTCTGAATTGCCGTATTGCGCATCGTCCCAAAGGACACGGTGGAAGGATGACCCTTCGGTGAAATCCTCGCGTCTGCTGACGGCGAGCTTGTGACGCAAGAGCGATTTCGGCGTCATCAGGATCAGCGGTTTGCGAAAATCGCGGTGTATCTGGCGGCGCAGGATGTGGAAGTAATTGGCGGGCGTAGTGCAGTTTGCCACGATCCAGTTGTCTTGCCCGCACATCTGCAAGAACCGCTCAAGGCGGGCCGAGGAATGTTCAGGCCCCTGGCCCTCAAAACCGTGGGGCAAGAGACAAACGAGGCCGGACATCCGCAGC
The DNA here is from genome assembly GCA_039198835.1 of Pseudomonadota bacterium. Lineage (GTDB taxonomy): Bacteria > Pseudomonadota > Alphaproteobacteria > Rhodobacterales > Rhodobacteraceae > Shimia_B. The sequence goes on from JBCCTH010000086.1 coordinate 9,385, forward strand.
CACTTCGATTCACCCGATGAGATGAACTGATCAAACATGATCTGCGCACCGTTGGCGAAGTCTCCGAATTGCGCTTCCCAAAGCGTGAGCGCATTGGGCTCGGCCAGCGAATATCCATATTCAAAACCCAGGACAGCGTATTCCGAGAGCATCGAATCGATGACTTCATATGCCGCCTGACCTGCGCGGATGTTGTTGAGGGGGTAAAACCGCTCTTCGGTGTCTTGATTGATAATCCCTGAATGGCGCTGCGAGAAGGTGCCGCGCGTCGAATCCTGACCGGCCAGGCGCACCGGGAAGCCCTCGGTGAGCAGAGACCCAAAGGCGAGCGCTTCGCCTGTGGCCCAGTCGATCCCACTGCCAGACGTCATCACCTTGCTTTTGGTGTCGAGCATGCGCGCCACGGTTTTGTGAACCGGGTAGCTCTCAGGCAAACGCGTGAGAGCCGCGCCGACCTCGTCAAACGTGGCGTCGGCGATAGCGGTCTGGCCGCGCTGATACTTGCCTTGCTTTTGGCGATCTATGTGCGACCAGCGCCCATCGAGCCAATCAGCCTTGTTTGGCTTGTAGTCCTTCCCGGCTTCGAATTCTTCGTTCAGCCGCGCCTGGAAGGCGGTTTTCATGTCTTCGATTTCACCCTCGGGGATGAGGCCGTCCTTGACGAGACGTTCTGTGTAGAGCGTGAGCGAGGTCTTCTGTTGCTTGATCTTCTTGTACATCAGAGGGTTGGTGAACATCGGTTCATCCCCCTCGTTATGGCCGAAGCGGCGATAGCAGATGATATCGATCACAACGTCTTTGTGGAACTTCTGGCGAAACTCGGTGGCGACCTTGGCGGCATGGGTGACCGCCTCGGGGTCGTCCCCGTTGACATGGAAGATCGGCGCTTCGACCATGAGCGCGATATCAGTCGGGTAGGGCGAAGAGCGCGAGAAATGCGGCGCGGTCGTAAACCCGATCTGGTTGTTGACGACTAGATGCATCGTGCCGCCGGTGCGGTGGCCCTTGAGGCCCGACAGCCCGAAGCATTCAGCCACAACCCCCTGACCGGCGAAAGCCGCGTCGCCATGGAGGAGCACAGGCAATACGCTCGTGCGGTTATCGTCATTGTTCTGGTCTTGCTTGGCGCGGGCCTTGCCGAGCACAACCGGGTTGACGGCTTCAAGATGCGAGGGGTTCGCCGTGAGCGAAAGGTGAACGTTGTTGCCGTCGAATTCGCGGTCAGATGAGGCGCCCAGGTGATATTTCACATCGCCTGATCCATCGACATCCTCAGGTTTGAAGCTGCCCCCCTGGAACTCGTTGAAAATCGCGCGATAGGGCTTGCCCATGACATTGGCCAGCACGTTCAGACGCCCGCGATGGGGCATGCCGATGACGATGTCGCGCACGCCGAGCGCCCCGCCGCGCTTGATCACCTGCTCCATCGCGGGAATGAGCGCTTCGCCGCCATCGAGCCCGAAACGCTTGGTGCCCATGTATTTGACGTGCAGGAACTTCTCGAAGCCCTCGGCCTCGACCATTTTATTCAGGATCGCCTTGCGACCCTCGCGCGTGAACTGGACTTCCTTTCCGAGGCCTTCGATGCGCTCCTTGAGCCACTGCGCTTCCTCCGGGTTGGAGATGTGCATGTATTGGAGCGCGAAGGTGCCGCAATAGGTCCGCTTCACGATCTCCATGATCTGGCGCATCGTGCCGATTTGAAGGCCTAGGACGTTGTCGAGAAAGATCGGGCGGTCCATGTCTGCATCGACAAAGCCGTAATTCTTTGGGTCGAGCTCTGGATGTGGCTCTGGCTCTTTGAGGCCGAGCGGATCGAGATCGGCGGCGAGATGCCCGCGGATCCGGTGCGCGCGGATGATCATGAGCGCGCGCATCGAATCGAGGACGGCGCGCTTGATCGCATCGTCGGAGACCTCGATCTTTTGCGCCTTGGCCTTCTCAACGATCTTTTTGGCGGCTGCCGCGGCCTCCGGGGCGGCGGGGTTTTCGGCGGCGTATTCGCCTGTGAGCGCGCCGGTGAGATCGTCGGTGGGCGCGGGCGGCCAGTCGCCTCGGGCCCAGGATGGGCCCTGTGCCTCGGCTTTTACATCAAGCTCCGCATCGCCCATCTGGCGGAAAAACGCTGCCCAGGCTTCATCGACCGCGCTCGGGTCATTGGCATAACGGGCATAAAGCTGTTCGAGGTATTCGGCATGGTGCCCCTGCAAGAAGGAGGAGGCATGGAACTGGTCGTTGGGGCTCTGTTCAGTCATATCGCGCCGTCTTTCCTTTTTCTGTGTAGGGTGCGTGCTTTGCACGCACCGTGAGAGAGGGAGGTGCGTGCCGAGCACGCACCCTACGCATCAACC
>JBCCTH010000087.1:0-11627 GCA_039198835.1 Pseudomonadota bacterium
CCTTAGAAAAGCCGACATGAAATTGGGAGCAAATCTTGGAATTTCTCAACGCCGCGCTGGCCTTCACCGTTCTTATGATCACCTTTTCGACAGCCGCCACCGGCTTATCCGAGGCGGCGCTCAGGTTCTTTTCGCAGCGGCCGCGGGTCCTTGCTTCCGCACTCATGAAATTCATCAAAACCGACCCGCGGCTCAAGGAGATCCTCAAACGTCTCCTCGATGACGACACATTGATCAAAGGGATCAAGCGTTGGCTCGACGAGCTCAAGACAGGCGCGGCCGATGAAGCCGCGAAAGCGAAAAAGAACCTTGAGCGCATTCTCGGACCTTTCGTGACGCCCGAAGAAGCCGAGCGGCTCTACAGCGCCTACCGCGCCGACCGCGAGACCGAGATCGCTGAAAAAGCAACCGCCCATTTGCTTGCCAATCCCGCCGCCGGGGGCGATGCGACATCCTTCAAAGCGGCGATCTCGGTCGATACCCTGACGACCTACGCTTTCGTCCAGCGCCTGGCCGAAACCGATATCGGCAAGGCGCTCGGAGCCGATATCAGCCGCAAGACGCTGCAAGCGCTCACCCGCGGCTTCGAGCGCTTCACGGCCGCATCCAACGAGGTCTTCCGTAAGCGCGCGCGGTCCATGACGATGACGGCCGCGCTGTTTCTCGCCTTCATCGTCAACATCCCCGCCGGGCCGATCTTCAATTATGTCCTCGAAAATCCAGAGCTCGCGAGCGCGATCGCCGATGAAGCGGAAACCAAGATCGAGGAGAGCAAGAGCCAAATCGAAGCATTCAATGACCGCATCGCCGCGCTCAATCTTGCAGAAAGCAAGGGCGAAGACTTTAACAACAACGAGCAAGCCGAGTTGACCGAAGCTGTCGCCACCGCCGAGGCGGCTGTCGCTGATATGACCAAGATCCTCAGCGACGCGCGGGGGCTCTACGATCTTCCCCTGGGTTACAAAAAGACCTGGTTCGCGGAAACCTGCACGCCCCCCGCCACGCCGCTCACGTCAAAGGCGGACCCGTCGGTATTTGATGACATTGCCTTTTTCGTCGCCAAGGCCGCCGAGGACACCCGCGCCTGTCTGCGCAGTGGCACATTCCGGTTTTGGGCGGTCAATGTCCTTTTGTCCGGCCTGCTCATCGGGCTTGGCGGGCCCTTTTGGTACCGCGTCTATTCAAGCCTCTCCCAAAGCGCGCAGCTTGTGCGCATTTTGGGGGGGAGCGCGCGGCCCGAGACAGTCGGTGCGGGCTCGTCGGCCAGCCAGCCTGTCCATGCGTCGCTCGCCGCCGATGTGGCCGACACCGAAGGCGAAGGCGAAGGAGGCTCAAAATCGAAGGAGGCGTCTGTTGATGATCAGCTGCTTTCGCTTTTCAAGCTTGCCCATCACCGCGACGCCAGCGCGGATGACTGAAGATCTGCGCGCGCCACGACATAGGTATGGATCGTGAAGATCAGCGCACCAGTGCGCGGCAAGGGAAGCAAGCATTGCCGCTCGCTGCGCAGATAATCCCGCGCGCCTTTGGGGCGCGGCTCATCAGGCGATCTCGGCTGAAAGAGCGCCGGGTCGCTGTACCAAAGTTGATTGTAGTGCCAAAGCGCGCGCCCCTTGCGGACCGTTTCAAAAACGCGCTCGATCTGGCGGTCCATCCGAGGGCCGATCTCAGCGACAGGCGCATGGATCGCCTGCATGGGGCGTCCGATTTTTTCGCTCAACCTCCAGGACGCGGGAAAACACAAAAGAGCGGCTGTCATCACATGGGCATCGCCTCGCTTTTCCAGCAGCACGACATCTTCCTGGATCGCCGCGGCGAGATCCTCGAAGCGTTCAAGGCGCGGCGCGCGCCCGTGCCGCGCGCGCAGATGCGCGCCGATCATCTCGAGCGCTTCGGCCTGCGCGCGCTCTGAGCCGGGTAAATGCGCGATGACCGCGTCGCGCCGCTCAGCGATCAAACGCTTGCGCTCGGCGATCTGGCCCGCCTCCGCTTCGTCAAAGATCAACCATTCGGCGCGGTCGAGCGGCTGCAATGAGGGCAGCGCGCGCGCCACGAGCGCGGGATAAGGGATGTGGCGCTGAAGAACGATTTCCGACATGATCCCAAGTCGCTTTCTGAAAAGACCTCCAAAACGGGTCGCCTACGCTTTGTCGCATACTCCAGGGAGATGGGCGTGAACCAGCATTACCGAGATACCCGCAAGATTGACCCCCATCGCGGCGCAAGACTGGGCGACAACACGCCAAACGATAATGATCGCATCGAAATCGGGCCGACCCAGCTCGCCTTTCAGGAATGGGCGGCAGCGGGCCTCGATCTGCCTGATCTCCAGGCCATGCGCGCCTACCGGCATCGACGTCTTGTCGAGGCCATAAATGAGCGCGGTTATGGCGGCCTTCTTGTCTTTGATCCGCTCAACATTCGCTATGCCACCGACAGCACCAATATGCAGCTTTGGAATACCCATAACCCCTTCCGCGCGCTCATGGTCTGCGCCGATGGCTACATGGTCATTTGGGATTACAAGATTTCGCCCTTCCTGAGCACCTTCAACCCGCTGGTGCGCGAGCAGCGCTCCGGCGCTGATTTTTTCTATTTCGATCGGGGCGACAAGATCGCACCCGCAACAGATGCCTTCTCGAAGGAGGTGCGCGATCTCATAAACGAACACGGCGGCGCGAATATGCGCCTGGGCGTCGATAAGATCATGATCCACGGCTTGCGCGCCCTTGAGGCGCACGGGTTTGATGTCATCCCCGGCGAGGAACTGACCGAGAAAGCCCGCGCCATCAAAGGCCCCGATGAGATCAAAGCCATGCGCTGCGCCTCGCTGGCCTGCGAGCTTTCAGTCAAGGCCATGGAAGATTTCGCCCGCGCCAATGTGGGCGACGGACAGACCTGCGAAGATGATATCTGGGCCGTGCTTCACGCAGAAAACATCAGGCGCGGCGGTGAATGGATTGAAACGCGGCTCCTGGCTTCCGGTCAACGCACAAACCCCTGGTTTCAGGAATGCGGCCCAAGGATCACCCAGCCCAACGAGATCATCGCCTTCGATACCGATCTCGTCGGCTCCTACGGCATCTGCGTGGATATTTCGCGCACTTGGTGGATCGGTGATCTCAAGCCACGCCCCGACATGATCGAAGCGATGAAGACCGGGATCGAACACATCCAGACCAATATGGAGATGATCCGCCCCGGCCTGAACATCGAGGACTGGATCAAGCGCAGCCACCGGCTCCCCGAGAAGTATCAAGCGCTCAAATACGGGTGTCTGGCCCATGGCGTGGGGCTCTGCGATGAATGGCCATTGGTGGCCTACCCTGACAAGATGGTGTCGGGCGCGTTTGACTACGAACTCGAACCGGGCATGACACTGTGCGTCGAAGCGCTCATCGCGGAGGAAGGCGGCGACTTCTCGATCAAGCTCGAAGATCAGGTGCTGGTCACAGAATCAGGCTTCGAAAATTTGACGCAATATCCGTGGGATGCCGCGCTCACAGGAAGTTAACGTTTCCCTAACGCATACAATGCGGGCGGGTTGGTAATTTTAGCCATCCCCGATGCACGCTGCCCTCGCCATTCTGTTGCTCAGGCCATTCTTTTCCAACATTTTGGCGCAAAGCTGCCTATATTACCCCATACGCGCTATCGGGTGAGGGTAACGAGTTTGAATGCCTAAAGGAGGCTGCCATGCGTCGGGTGATTGATTTTGATAATTTTGCGACCGGCCAAGTTATCGACGACGAATTCGCCTTTGAAGGGATCACGGTGACGACCGACGGAGGGTCTGACCAGGCGATGATCTTCGACACCGCCAACCCAACGGGTGGCGATACCGATCTCGCGACCAACGATCTGGGCAACGTGCTCATCATCTCGGAAGATGGCGATTCAAACGACCCCGACGATAATGCGGGCGGCGGCAAGATCACGTTTGATTTTGACTTCCCCGTGACCGATGCAAGCGTGACGCTGCTCGACATCGAAGAAGGCGCGTTCGTGAAATATTTCGCGCCCGACGGCAGCCTCATCGACACAGACTTCGCGCAGACACTCGATGGCGGGCGCGAGACCGAGCCTGTTTCTAACCCGCACGCGCTTATCGGGCGGATCGAAATCCATTTCTGCGGCTCCGGCGCGCTCGCTGAGCTCTCCTACATTCGCAACCCGATGGCACCGTGTTTCACACCCGGGACCCTCATCGCCACAGCGCGCGGGATCATTCCCGTTGAACTGCTGAAAGAAGGGGATCGCGTCATCACGCGCGACAACGGGTTCCAGCCCATCCGCTGGATCGGATCGCGCAGCTTCGCCAAGAAAGATCTCGCTTTCCTGCCCGAGCTCAACCCGATCAAGATCGCCGCAGGCTCTTTGGGCGACGGTCTGCCCGAGCGCGATATGATCGTGTCACCGCAGCACAGGCTTCTGGTCCACCGCCCGGAATGCCAGGTCTATCTCGAAGAGGCAGAGGCCTTTGTGGTCGCGCGTCATCTCGTGGGCCAAAAGGGCATCACCCAGATGAGTGGCGCGCCGGTGACCTACACGCATTTCATCTGCGACAACCACGAGGTCGTGCTTTCCAACGGGAGCTGGACAGAAAGCTTCCAGCCCGGCGCCTATGCGCTGGCGCGCCTTGATCGCGAAGTGCGCAATGAGATCTTCCAGATCTTCCCCGAATTCGAGACAGAGAGCGGCATCGCCGCCTATGCCTCCGCGCGGAAATCGGCGAACGCGAAGGAAGCTGCGCTGCTCTTCGAGGGCTGAACGGGATCTAATCGATTTTAACGCCGCGCCTTCGAGCGCGGCGTTTTCTATTTTCTGGCCCCTGTCGCATCTGGCCCCTGTCACCTCATCGCGACCATGGCGTAACACAGCTAGAAATTGCCTGAGCCCTCCCCCACTCTGACGAGAGGAGGACGCGAACATGCCCACGGAACGCTTCACATTCGACGGCCATGACGGCTCAAAGCTCGCCGCGCGGTTGGATCTGCCGGATGGGCCGCTTTTGGGGGCTGCGCTCTTCGCGCATTGCTTCACCTGCGGAAAAGACATTCCCGCAGCGCGCCGCATTTCCTCGCGCCTCGCGGCTTTGGGGCTCGCTGTTTTGCGCTTTGATTTCACTGGGCTGGGCCATTCCCAAGGCGAATTTGCCAACACAACCTTCAGTTCTAACGTCGCTGATCTTCTGGCGGCGGCAAAAGCGCTTGAGGCGCGGGGGCTTGCGCCTGCTCTGTTGATCGGTCATTCGCTTGGCGGCGCGGCCATGCTGCGCGCCGCACCCGAAATCGCCGGGGTGAAGGCGGTCGTGACGCTCGGCGCACCTGCCGAGCCCGCCCATGTCACCCACAATTTTGAAAGCGCGCTCGCTGAGATCGCCCGCGACGGGCAAGCAGAGGTTCTGCTCGGAGGCAAAAAGCTGACCATCAGCCAACGCTTCGTTGACGATGTCGCGGCCGAAAACCTGACGGATGCCATCGCCCGCACGAAAGCCGCGCATCTCATCTTACATGCGCCGCGTGATGCGACGGTGGGCATTGAAAATGCAGAGCGCATTTTTCTGGCGGCAAAACACCCCAAGAGCTTTGTAACGCTCGACAGCGCCGATCATCTGATCTCGCGCCCCGAAGATGCGGAATATGCCGCCGAAGTCATCGCGGCATGGTCATCGCGCTATCTCGCGCTGCCAAAACAGGCCGCGCCCATCGGTGCGCCCGAGGGCGTTGTGCGCATTTCCGAGGCCGATCCCAAGGGCTTTTTGCAAGATATCACCCATGGCAGCGCTCACCATGCGCTGGCGGATGAGCCGCTCGCCTATGGCGGCACCAACCGCGGCATGTCGCCTTATGGCTTTGTGTCTGCGGGGCTCGGAGCCTGTACATCGATGACAATCAGGATGTACGCGCGCCGCAAGGGCTGGCCGCTCGAGCATGTCTATGTCGATGTCACCCATGACAAGGTTCACGGGCAAGATGTGGCGCTTGCGAGCGGTTCAAAAATCGACAGCTTCATGCGCCATATTCATCTCTCAGGCAGGCTGAGCGCCGATCAACGCCAGAGGCTTTTGGAGATTGCCGATCGTTGCCCGGTGCATCGCACGCTCGAAGCCACGAGCATCGTGCGCACCAAACTCATAGAGCCGGAAGCAGCTTGAGGAAGCGAGGGCGCATATGCTCAAGGCAGTGCCCTCGCCCCTTAAAAATCTATCAGCCGCGCGCTGACCCGATAAGCCTCCAAAGCCCGGGCACGAGCAGCGCCGCAAGCGCCAGCTTGATGGCGTCGCCCAAAAGGAAAGGCGTGAGGCCCCAGGCCAGGATCGGCTGATCCCAGCCGTAGAGCTGGCCGAGCCAGATGAGGCCGGGAATATAGATGAGCGCGTTCCCGATGAGCATCGCCAGGGCCATCTTCGCCGGTGAGCGATCCCAGCCGAGCCGGGCGAGATAGCCCAAAGCGACTGTTGCGAGCACATAGCCAACGAGATAGCCGCCCGTGCCGCCCATCATATATTCGAGCCCGAACGTTTCCGCCGAGGAGGACGCAAAGACATCAAATCCAAGAGCGCCGATGATCATGTATCCCATTATCGTCACCAGCCCGAGCCGCGGGCCGTAGGCTGCGCCAATCGTCAACACGGCGAACGTTCCCATCGTGATGGGCACGGGCCACATGGGCACCTTGATTTTGGCGAAGATCGCGAGCGCGGCGATCCCCAAAATCACCAGCACGGCCTGTTTGATCAGCTTCGTGGCACCGTCTTCAGGCCCGAATGCCTCGCTTAAAACTCTGTCATAAGTGGTGGCCATGCGCCCCTCCGTTTGTCCTTTGCGCCAGATATCCCCATGGGTCGCCCGGCTGCAAGGCCCACCGCATGCTGTTCGCCTCTACATGCGATAAGCTTCCGCCGACCCAAAAGGCGCATAGACGCTCGTCATTCGATATTCCTTGCGCGGCCCTTTCACATCCCAAGTGCTGCGCCATTTCGGCCATTCGCTGAAATCATAGCGCACATCATAGGTATCGGGGGCGCAATCATGATGGGCCGTAGGCCTTTGGAAGAGCATTTGGTGAAACGGCTTTCCGTCCTCGAAGTGAATGTCAAAGCCGCCCTCCATGGGCTTCCACCAATAGCGCCGCCCGGCCGTGAAATCCTGCCCTCGCACTTCAAGGTTGCCCCATTCAAGATATGTCCAGCGGCGCGTGATCCGCGCCAACCCTTCAAACATGCCCGGCGGCTCGGCCGTGTGGACGATATCGCGCTTGAGTTGCCAGACGCGTTTGAAATCCTGATGGGCGATATCGCTCATCGCGTGATCTTTCCGGCGCTGATATCGCCGCGTTCGCCGATGAAACGAAGGGTGTCGCCTGCGCGGTCCATCCGGTAACACGCCCACCCATCGGCGGGCGGCCATTGCGAGCAATATCTGTCGCCCCGCGCCGCCCAGTAACCCCAGCTCGGGCGGCCATTGTCATAGAGCGTGCGGCCCGAGGCATAAAAGGTCTGCACCTCGCCACCCTCATAGGTCAGCGTGACATCGTTCAACGCTGCTTCGATCTCATCCTCGCCGAGCGCGGTGAAAGGCTCAGCCCAAGATATCTCAGCCAGCGCCACCAGAACAATTAAGGCAATACGGCGCATCGCCCGCTCCTTGCTACCTCATCAAGCGGGCACTAAACGCCCCCGCAAAGAGCCCGCTCTCAAGCATCCTTGAAAGGCCCACCATGATCCCACGCTACTCCCGTCCCGAGATGGTCGCCATCTGGAGCGCCGAGACAAAGTTTCGCATCTGGTATGAAATCGAGGCCCATGCATGTGACGCGCAGGCAGCGCTCGGCGTGATCCCAAAGGCCAATGCCGAAGCGGTCTGGCGCGCCAAAGACACCAAATTCAACGTCGCGCGCATCGACGAAATCGAAGCGGTCACCAAGCACGATGTCATCGCGTTTCTGACGCATCTCGCCGAAATCATCGGCCATGACGAGGCGCGCTTTGTGCATCAGGGGATGACCAGTTCAGATGTGCTCGACACCACCTTCAATATTCAATTGATGCGCGCCGCCGACATTCTGATCGCTGATATCGAGGGCCTGCTGGCCGCGCTCAAGCGGCGCGCCGAAGAGCACAAGATGACCATTCGCATCGGGCGCAGCCACGGGATCCATGCCGAGCCTGTGACGATGGGGCTGACTTTCGCGCGCTTTTACGCGGAAATGGATCGGGGCCTGTCGCGCCTGCGTGAAGCGCGCGCCGAGATCGCCACCGGCGCGATTTCCGGCGCCGTGGGCACATTCGCCAATATCGACCCCGCAGTCGAAGCCCATGTTTGCGAGCAGATGGGGCTTGCCCCCGAACCGATCAGCACGCAAATCATCCCCCGCGACAGACATGCGATGTTTTTCGCCACTCTTGGCGTCATCGCGTCGAGTATCGAAAACATCGCGACCGAAATCCGGCACATGCAGCGCACCGAGGTGCTCGAGGCGGAAGAGTTCTTCTCGAAGGGCCAAAAGGGCTCATCGGCGATGCCTCATAAACGCAACCCTGTCCTGACAGAAAATCTGACAGGCCTCTCGCGCCTTGTGCGCATGGCCGTTATCCCTGCGATGGAGAATGTGACGCTCTGGCATGAGCGCGACATTTCGCATTCCTCGGTGGAGCGCAATATCGGCCCCGACTCAACCATCACGCTCGATTTCGCCCTTGCCCGGCTAACGAATGTCATCGACAAGCTCGTCGTCTACCCCGACAACATGATCGCCAACATGAACAAGTTTCGTGGCCTCGTGCATTCTCAGCGCGTCTTGCTCGCGCTCACGCAGGCGGGCGTCAGCCGCGAGGATGCCTATCGCCTCGTGCAGCGCAACGCGATGAAAGTCTGGGAGGAGGGCAAGGATTTCATGACCGAGCTCAAGGCCGATGGCGAGGTTCTCGCAGCGCTGAGCGCTGGAGAGATAGAAGACAAGTTTGATCTCGCCTATCACACCAAACACGTCGATACGATTTTCGCGCGCGTGTTTGGATGATAAGCGGCAGCCGCGCATGGCGGTAGGGTGCGTGGTTTCCACGCACCGTCCCCAGGCAGCGTTTACGCCTGATTAACCGGCACCATGCCATGCTCGCCCATGGCGTGGTATCTCAGACCCCAGGTGACTGGCGCGACAGTCTTTTTCACCGTTTGTTTGGCTGACCGGGGGAGCGATCTTCTCGTGCGCGAGGTCGATCTTTTGCGACGGGCCGTGGCGGCGACCAAACGCGAACGTCCCTTTGAGATCGAGGCCTGGGTCGTCTTGCCGGATCATCTTCACTCGATCTGGCAATTGCCTGCGGGAGATAGAGATTTTGCGACACGCTGGCGGGTCATAAAGGGGCGGTTTTCCAGAGAACTGCCCTTTGGGGCCCGCCGCGCGAGCCATGTGGCGCGCGCGGAACGCGGCATCTGGCAACGCCGCTTCTGGGAACGGCATCTTCGCGGCGAGGCAGATTTTCAGGCGCATTTGAGATATTGCTGGCAAAGCCCCGTCAGGCTCGGGCTCTGCGCCTCACCCGAGGCATGGCCCTATTCAAGCGCGCGCCGTGACCGGCGATGCGCGGGCGCTGACCGGTGAGGCAGTGATTTGGCTCGCGGCGGTGCGTGGGGACCACGCACCCTACCGCTTCTGGGCCGGGCGCATTTCGCCAAGCTCGATTTGCCATCCAGGAATTGACGCTACCTTTTCACCAAGATGACCGAACCAAGTTAGGAGCTCCCCATGACCCGCATCATCGCCCTCCTCATCGCCGCAATGCCCGGCCTCGCTTTCGCGGCAGGCGGCATGTCAACGACCCCGCCAACCCCCACAGAGACCACCGAGCAATGCCAGGAAGGCTTTGTTTTCGATACTGAAACACAAGCTTGCGTTGCGATTCAGCAAGATAGCCGCCTCGAAGGCGACCGCGCCTATGAGCTCGTGCGCGAACTGGCCTATGCCGACCGATTTGAAGACGCGCAGATGATCCTGGCCACGATGGATCAAACCGATGACCGCGTGCAGACCTATTGGGGGTTCACACATCGCAAGCTGGGGGACATGGATAAATCGATGGCCGCTTATTATGCGGCGCTCGTCACCAACCCAGATAACATCCTCGTGCGCTCTTATATGGGGCAGGCCTATGTGGAAATGGGGGCGATGGAGATGGCACAGGCCCAGCTCACCGAGATCCGCGCCCGCGGCGGACGCGAAAGCTGGCCCGAAAAATCGCTCGCCTGGGCGATCCAGAACGGCAAGGGCTCAAGCTACTGAGCGCGCGCGACGCGGCTTTACGCTGCGCGGACATGAACTTAAGAAAAGGCCTCGGAGAACCGGGGCCTTTTTCATGATGAAAGCTTCAAAATTCTGGCTCAGCCTCGGCGACCGCGCGACCAATGTCGTGTTCAACGCGATCATCGGTGCCCTGAAGCTTTTGCCCTATCCGCAGCGCCTCGCTTTGATGTCTTGGGTCACGCGGCGCATCATCGGCCCTCTGATCGGCTACCGGCGGCGCACGCTCGATAATCTGGCGCTGATTTACCCAGACATGCCCATCGCCCGCCGCAGGGAGATTGCGGAGGACGTGCTCGATAATGTCGGCCGTACGATCATCGAAAATTATTCCGCCGAGGAATTCCGCGCGCGCATGGCGCACTTCAAGATCGAGGGCGAAGGTTTTGAAGCCGCAAAGAAAGCGCGCTCTGAGGGCCGCGCGATCATCTTCTCCTCGGGCCATTGGTCAAATCATGAAGCCGCGCCCATGGCGCTCGACATGGCGGGCTTCCGCATGTGCGGCATCTACAAACCCATGGCCAACCCCTATTTCAACGCCCGATATGAGGCGCGCATGGCCCAGGTCTCGGGGCCGATTTACCCGATCGGGGCGAAGGGAACGCGCGATTTCATGGCCTATATCCGGGATGGCGGGCACGGATATCTGCTCCATGACGTCTATTATGATCGCGGGGAGTGGATCGATTTCCTGGGCAAACCCGCCAAAACCGCGATCTCGGCGGCGGAAATCGCGCTCCGCTACGATGCGCTGCTCATGCCCTATTTCACCACCCGCCAGGCCGATGGCATCAGCTTCAAGATCGAGCTTTATGCGCCGATCACGCCCAGCGACCCGATCACCATGACGCGCAATCTCGTGCGCCATCTCGATGAGAAGGTCGCCGAAAATCCCGGTCAATGGCTTTGGATTCACCGCCGCTGGAAGGGCGCGCCCGCTGAATAAAGGCTCATCGCAGCGCGACAGCGCCGATGATTTCACCGTGACCGTCGCGCTGAAACAAAACGACCGCCGGCTCGCCCTCTGGCACCGTCGCGGAGAGATCATAGCGCCCCACCCCGTTCCAGGGCTGCGCCTCTGTCCATGACGTAACAACATTGGCATAGTCGAACGTGCGTCCCGCATTCTCGCCGCGCTGGATCTCGACTGTCGAGACCGGGCGATATGTGACGACATAGACAGCCACACCGCCAAGGTTGCGCGCGGCCGCTTCAGCCGTCAGCGCAAGGCGCGCGCCGCTGCGAGAGGCCTCAATATTAACGAGCGGTGATTTGGCCCCATGGGTGGCGAGATGCGCGGCCACTTCGTTGGGCTTTGTTCCCAC
>JBCCTH010000088.1:0-11619 GCA_039198835.1 Pseudomonadota bacterium
ATCGAGATCTTCGACCTCAACGGTCATGTAGCCGCCGAGCGTTTCTTTCGTTTCGGCGAAGGGGCCATCCTGAATGCGGTTTCCGCCGTCTGATACCGTGGTGGTGGTACTCGCCGGCTGGAGCCAATCTGTTGCCACGAGAATGCCCGCCTCTTTAAGCGCGCCGATATAGGCGCCAAAGAGGCCCTTGAGTTGGCCGAGCTCTTCTGGCGGCACATTGGCAAAGCTTTCAGGCGTTGAATAAGTCAGGAAGGTGTAACGCATTTTAGGTCTCCGGTTGTCGAAAGCATCAAGGCTTTCATCGACATGACGAACTATGGCACGGCCAAAGGACACCGGCGGAAGAAAAAACTGCGGGCTGGGCGAAAGCCCCGCCTTTTTTGCCCCGAGCGCACGAGGGAACGGAGCCCCCGCCGCGGCCTTCCTGCGACGCGCCGCTTCTTATTCGCCGGGGCGTTTGAGCGAGAAAAGTTCTGAAACCCTGGCGTAGTCGCGGTATCCCAGCCGCGCGAGGGGTTCAAAGCGCGTGACATCAAAGAGGCCGTCCTTGAGGCAATCATCGCGCAGATGAACGCCTGTGACCTCACCGAACACGACGTAATTGGCCGCCCCCTCCATCCGCAAGATCCGCGTGACGCGGCATTCGAGCGAAGCGGGCGCTGTCGCGACGCGCGGGCAATCAATGGTCTCGCATTCGGCCTTCTGGGCTCCGGCGACGGCGAATTCATCGACATCGGCGGCATGCATCCCGGCGGATGCATTCATGACATCGCGCGCGCCGTATTCGACGATGTTGACGCAAAAGACGCCGCTTTTGCGAATGTTGGCGACGCTGTCTTTGGTATTGCCGCGATCCTCCTTGGCGCCGGTCGAGGCAAACATCACCTGCGGCGGGACATAGGCGACCGCGTTGAAGAAGGAATAGGGCGCGAGGTTATCACCGCCCGCGCCCCGCGAGGAAATCCAGCCGATGGGGCGCGGGGTCACCACGGCGTTGAACGGATTATGCGGCAGGCCGTGGCCGTCTTCGGGTCGGTAGAACATGGGCGCTTTCCTTCATTTGCCGCAGAGCTAACGCCGTGCTAGCCCGCCCGCCAGAAAAAACGCGCCAGCCCATGGAAAGCCCGGCAGGATCACGATGTATCAACTCAGCGAGGAACGCGCAGAGGATTGGTGGGAGGTCGAAGCGCTTCTCGATACGTGCTTTGGGCCGGGGCGCGAGGCGCTTTCATCCTATCGTTTGCGCGAGGGGATCGCGCGCATCGCGCCGCTTTGCCTTGTGGCGCGTGACGAGGCGGGGATCATCGCAGGGGCGGTGCGCCATTGGCCCATTCTCATCGAGCCCGGTGATCATCGCGCGCTCTTGCTGGGCCCGATTGCTGTTCACCCCACCCGCCAGGGCGAGGGCCTGGGCGGGCTGCTTATCGAGGCGGCTCTGGAGACCGCGCGCGCCTTGGGATGGGCGCGCGTGATGCTGGTGGGGGACGCGCCCTATTACGCGAAATTTGGCTTTCGACTGCTTGAGGGCGTGGCGATGCCGCCGCCCACCAACCCCGCCCGCATCCTGGGTTATGCGCTCACCGCCGGAGCTTGGGACGAGGTCAGCGGGGCTGTCGCGCGCGCGCTCTAGCGTTTAGGCCCAGCCGAGTTGTTTGAGCGAATGGCCGTCATTCCAGATTTTGGTGACGTGGGCGATCTTATCTCCGTCGAATTTCATTGCATAGACATAATCGGCGGCGATTGTCTTGCCCGTCGCGGGCACTGGGCCATCGACGCTGTGCGTGCCCTTGAAAACCGCGAAGGCAAGCACGATGCCGCGCTCGGCATCCGTGGCGAAGGCCTTGAGCTCGTAATGCCCATCGGCAACGGGGACAAGCAGGCCCTTCATCCAATCGGTATAGGCCTCAAGCGTGGTGATCTCGGCGAGCGCATCGGCCTGGGCTGAAAAAGCGGCTCCTTCGGTGCAGAAGGCTTTGCAGCCGTCCCACCCTTTGCCTGTTTCGCAAGCGTCAAAAAAGTCGTGTGCTGTTTGTTCGATGCCCATGGTGGCCCCCGTTCCGAATGCGTGTTGAAACTGCCGGGCAAATGCGCGCCGGCTCTGCCCGCTGATCCTACGCTTTCAGGCGCGCTTTCCTATTGCTGAGAGGCTCAGGGCGCGCGAAACCCTGGCGCCCGGGCGCTGCATCTCGCCCCATGCTCAGAATTTAGCCAGATGCGCTGCGATCTTTCAGCCAGGCTTGAATGGCGGGGCGCACGCTTTGGTCGCCGCGCACGCGTGCGCGGTCGATGACGGTTTTGATCTCGTCGAGATTCGATTGCCGCAAAAGATGCTTCACCGGCCCGATCGAGGCCGGGCGCATAGAAAGCGCGCGCAGGCCCATGGCGCACAGGCAAAGCGCCTCAATGGGCCGCCCCGCATCCTCGCCGCAAAAGCTCAGCCTTGTATCGGTGCTCACACAGCGGGCGACGATCTGCTCGATAAAACTCAAAAAGCTGACGTTGAGGGTGTCGTAGCGGCGGCGCACGCGTTCGTTTTCGCGGTCGGCGGCGAAGAAAAACTGCTTCAGATCGTTCCCGCCGATCGAGATGAACTCAACCTCTTCGAAGAACTTGCGCGGGGCGAAGGCCAGCGAGGGTGTTTCAAGCATCGCGCCCACATGGATCTCCGAGGGCAGGCGGTGCCCGAGGATCTTTTCGCGCTCCAGCGCTTTATCAAGCTCGGCGCGCGCGGCGCGATACTCTTCGAATTGCGCGATGAACGGGAACATCACATGGAGCGCCCGGCCTTCGGCGGCGCGCACGAGTGCCTGAAGCTGCATCCGAAGGACGCCGGGCTTATCAAGCCCGACCCGAATGGCGCGCCACCCCAAGGCGGGGTTGGGCTCGTCATTGGGTTTCATGTAGGGGAGCACTTTGTCGGAGCCGATATCGAGCGTGCGAAAGATCACGGGCTTGCCGCCCGCCGCATCAAGCACGCGCTTGTAGAGCGCGACGAGTTCGGCGCGTCGCGGCATCTGATTGCGGACGAGAAACTGCAATTCTGTCCGAAAGAGGCCCACGCCTTCGGCCCCCGATGAGGGGAGCGACGGCAGATCGGCCATGAGCCCGGCATTCATGAAAAGCGAAACGGTTGAGCCGCAGCGCGCCGTGGCGGGCTCATCCCGGATCGAGGCATAGCGCTGCTGCGCCTTGGCCTGCATCGCCATCTTATCGTTGAACGCGCTTTTGACGGTGTCATCGGGGCGCAGATGCACGACCCCCTGTTCGCCGTCGATCATGACGTGATCGCCTGTGAGCGCCTCAGTCGTGATGCCGCGCGCATTAATCACAAGGGGGATCGCCCAGGCCCGCGCGACGACGGCCGCATGCGAGCCCACCGACCCTTCTTCAAGGACGATGCCCTTGAGCGCGCGCCCATAATCGAGAAGCTCCGCCGGGCCGATATTGCGCGCCACGAGGATCGCGTCAGCGGGCATCGCCGCCTTTTCGCCCTGGCCCGTCAGAATGCGCAGGAGGCGGTTGGAGAGATCATCAAGATCGTGGAGCCTTTCGCGCAGGTAAGCATCGGGCACCTGGCTCAAACGCCCGCGCGCCTGGCTTTGCTCTTTTTCAACTGCCGCCTCCGCAGAGAGACCCGAGGCGATATCGGCCTCCATGCGCCGCCGCCAGCCGCGGGAATTGGCGAACATGCGAAATGTCTCGAGGACCTCGACTTCGTCCTTCGCGGTCGCTTGCCCGCCCGGCGTGATGCCGCTGAGCATCTGATCGACAGAGACCCGCAATTCATCAAGGGCGGTCTCGAGGCGTTTGAGCTCCGCCTCTGGATCATCCGAGAACGGGTTGGTGACAACAACGCGCGGCTCATGGAGATGGACATGCCCTGTCGCCACGCCCTCTTGTCCGACGGTGCCGCGAAAGAGCGCTGGCTGCCGGTGGCGGGCGAGGATGTAATCGTCGCGCGTTGTCAGCTCGCCCAGCTCGCTCATTTCAGCGAGAACCATCGCCACAACCTCGAGCGCATAGACCTCATCTTCGCTATATTGCCTGGCATCTTTCGATTGCACGACTAGCACGCCGAGCGGAATGCCCAGCCTTTGAACCGGCACGCCGCAAAACGCGGAAAAGACCTCTTCTCCCGTCTCTGGCATGTAGCGGAAGCCGCGCGTGGATGGCGCGTCGGCTGTATTGACGACTTTGCCGCGCCGCGCGACGCGCCCCACAAGCCCTTCGGAGAGGCGCATCCGCGTCTGGTGGACAGCCTGCGGGTTGAGGCCCTGCGTCGCGCAGAGTTCGAGCGTCTCCGCATCCCGGAAAAGATAAATCGAGCAGACCTCCGTGGCCATCGAGGCCGCGATCAATTCAACGATTTTATCGAGCCGCGCCTGGCCCGGGTTATCTTCCGCCATCGCCGAACGCAGGCGGCCTAGGAGCTTTCGGCTCTCGGTTTCAGTGGGGGCGTTCATGGATGCGGGACGTCTTTCTATTTCGCGCTCCATTAAGCATGTCATCGGAAGCGCGGCAAATTGCTTTGTGCCCTCTCATTGCGCGCACATATGACCCGCGCTTGACGCTCTCATGCGTTGGGGTTTGGGTCGGCCATGCCTTTGAGCCCCTTTGCCCGCTTTGTTGCCGCCAGCGGTTTCACCAACCTTGCCGATGGTATCGCCACGGTGGTTTGGGCCTGGATGGCGACGCTATTGACCCGCGACGCGTTTCTGGTGGCGCTTCTTCCGGTGGCTCTGCGCTTGCCTTGGTTCCTTTTCGCTTTGCCTGCCGGGATTGTCGCGGACAGGGTTGACCGCAAAGCGCTCATCCAGTGGATGGATGCGGCCCGTGCGGCGGCCTTTGCGTTTGCGGCTTTTGCTGTGTTCCTAGCGATGCCGCTCGCGCCGCCTGCCCAAGACGGCACGAGCGCGCCTGTGTTGTATCTCGCGCTCCTTCTTGCGGCGCTACTGGTGGGGACGGCGGAGGTCTTTCGCGACAACGCCGCGCAAACGATGCTGCCGAGCCTTGTGCCGAAAGCCGATCTTGAGCGCGCCAACGGGCGGCTTTGGTCTGTTGAGTTGATCGGAAATGAGCTTTTAGGCCCGGCGCTCGGGGCGTTTTTGATCGCGGCCTCGGTGCTGAGCCCGTTTGCGATCAATGCGGGCGCGTTCGCGCTGGCCGCGCTTTTGCTTTTCACGATCAAAGGCGATTTTCGCCCGCCCTCCCGCCAGGGCGCGCCCTGGCGCGCGGAGCTGGGCGAGGGGCTGAGTTTTCTGCGCGGCTCGCCGATCTTGGTGGCGCTGGCGCTCACCACCGGGTTTTGGAACCTCCTTTTTCTCATGGTGACCATCGCGCTCGTTTTACATGTGCAGGAAAATCTGGGGCTTGGCGCGCCGGCCTATGGGCTCATTCTCGCGGCGGGCGCGGTGGGCGGCATTTTGGGAAGCTTGAGCGCCGAGCGCATTATCGCGTGGCTCGGGCAGGGGCGGTCAACGCAGCTCACGCTCGCGGCCTCGGCTGTGGCCTTCGCGGCGATCCCGCTGGCGCCTAACGGATGGGTTTTGGCGGCGGTCATGGCCGCGTTTCAGGCCACCGGGATGATCTGGAACACTGTGAGTGTCTCGCACCGTCAGCGCGTCACGCCGGGCGCGCTTTTGGGGCGCGTGAATTCGATCTATCGCCTGCTGGCCTGGGGCATGATGCCCATCGGGCTTCTGGCCTCGGGCGCGATCATCAGCCTCGCGGAAGGCGTCATGGCGCGCGAGATGGCGCTCAAGATGCCATTCTTTTGCGCGGCTATCGGCGGCACGCTTCTGGCGCTTGCGGGATGGCGGCCTCTGGCCAGTGGCTTTTCCACCGGGTGAAACGGCGCGCTTCTGGTCTGCGTGACCTTAGGCTTTTTCCAACTCAAACGCATCATGCAGGGCTTGCACGGCAAGCTCCATGTATTTGCGGTCGATCAACACCGAGACCTTGATCTCGGAGGTCGTGATCACTTTGATGTTGATGCCTTCGTCCCGCAGCGTTGAAAACATCTTCGAGGCCACGCCCGCATGGCTGCGCATCCCGATCCCCACGATAGAGACTTTCGCGACGTTCTCATCGGCCACGAGATCATGGAAATTGATCTCTTCGCGGCCCTTCGCCTCTTCCATGGCTTTGCGCGCCCGCGCGACCTGATCGATCGGGCAGGAGAAGGTCATATCAGTGCGGCCTTCTTCGGCGATGTTTTGGACGATCATGTCGACATTGACACCGGCTTCGGCCAACGGCCCAAAGATGGCTGCCGCGATGCCGGGCCTGTCGGCCACTGAAATCAGAGTCATTTTCGCTTCATCGCGGCTATAGGCGACACCGGCCACTGCATTTGATTCCATGATTTCCTCCTCGTCGCAGACGAGCGTTCCCGCTTCATCGGACATCTCTTCAAAGCTTGAAAGCACGCGCAGCTTGACTTTGTATCTCATCGCCAACTCGACCGAGCGGGTCTGGAGCACTTTCGCGCCCAAAGAGGCCAGTTCAAGCATTTCCTCGAAAGAGATCTTCTCGAGTTTGCGCGCTTTATCGGCGATGCGCGGGTCGGTTGTGTAGACGCCGTCAACATCTGTGTAGATGTCGCAGCGCTCAGCCTCGAAGGCCGCGGCGAAAGCCACGGCTGTGGTATCCGAGCCGCCGCGCCCGAGGGTTGTGATGCGGCCTTCGGGGCTCACGCCCTGGAACCCGGCGACAACGGCCACGCGCATGCCTTCGGCGAATTTCGCCATGATGTTGGCGCTTGGGATCTCTTCGATCCGGGCCGCTGAATGGGCCGATGTCGTCATCACCGGCACCTGCCAGCCCTGCCAGGAGCGCGCGGGAACATCCATTTCTTGCAGCGTCAGCGCCATCAGGCCCGCAGTCACATTCTCGCCCGAGCTCACGACCGCATCATATTCGCGCGCGTCATAAAGCGGCGAGGTTTCGCCCACGAAGCCGACGAGCTTGTTGGTTTCGCCTGCCATGGCAGAGACGATGACGATGACATCATAGCCATTGGCAACTTCTCTGCCCACGCGCTTGGCGGCGCGGCGGATCCTATCGAGCGTGGCGACGGACGTGCCACCGAATTTCATCACTAGAACGGGCATTTGGGCCTCTCGCTGTCGGCTTTGGGCCTTATGCGAGCGTCGGTGGCTGTTCAAGCGCGATCAAAGCGGGTGCGCGCGACCGTCCCAGGTTTCGAAACAGCCGCTCGTCTCGAGGCTCAGCGCATCAAAGCGCGCAATGAGCCCGTCGCGCGCGGCCTCAACCGAGATATCCGCCGCCGCGCCGCCCATATCCGTGCGCACCCAGCCCGGATGATAGACGCCCACGGCGATCCCCTCTTGTTTGAGCGCCTGAGACAGATTTAGCCCCAGATTGAGCACAGCCGCTTTTGACACGCGGTATATGAGCGATGTCCCCTTCGCGCGCGTGCTCGATCCCATTTGGGAAGAAAGGATCGCGATCTTGGGCGCGCGGCTGGCCCGAAGCTGCGGCAGGAGGCTTTGCACCGTCAGGAAAACGCCGGTCACATTCACCGCGAACGTCTGAGACCACATCTCGGCGGGATATCCCGCCTCAAGAGATTGACCGGCATCGAGATAAACGCCCGCATTGCAGATCAAAAGATCGATCGGGCCGCCCACACCCGCAGCCCACGGCGAAATCGTTTCAGGCTTGGCGAAATCGACTTGCGCGCGATCTGTGCCGATCGCGTCATCGCCGCGCGCCGCATAGCCCTGGCAGAGCGCCGCGCCAATGCCCCTTGACGCGCCTGTAACGATCACCCGCATCAGTTGCTGCGCCGGCTGGGCACAAAAGGCAGCGGAGCGATGGGCACACCGTCATCCACGAGGCCCTTGGCCTCTTCAAGGCTTGCCTCTCCCCGGATCGACCGGCCCGGCTCATCGCCCACATGCATGGCGCGGGCCTTGCGCGCGAAATCGCGGCCCACATCCTCGGTGTTGGCTTCAACATGTTCCTTGAATTTGCGCAGCGCGTGCTCCCGGCTCTCCTCCGGCGCGCCGGTCGGCACGAGGGCGGGCGGGGTGGCGGGCGGGGTGCCGGGCGCGGCAGCGGCGGGCGGGGCGGCGGGTGCGCCTTGTGGCGGTTTTGCGCCAGTGTCTGCCGGGGCCGATACGGCGGGCGCCATCAATGTCTTTTCGACACGGGCATCCCCGCAGACGGCGCATTCGAGATGCCTCGCCGCCTTGAGCTTGTCAAAACTCTCTGCATTGGCAAACCAGCTGTCAAAGACATGGTCTTTGCTGCATCTGAGGGAATAACGGATCATCCCCGAGAGATATCACCAATCAGGGCCAGCGCAATCCCGCGCGCCGTTTGGTGCCTGGGGCCCTGACCCTAGCGCTTCAGAAGTTTGGGATCGAAGGTTTTGAGAATGCGCTTGAGCTCTGGCGCATGAACTGCGGCGGCGGCCTTTTTCGGCGTGAACCACTTGCGTCTGCGCTGGTTCGCCTCCGGGTAGCTCTGCTTCACTTTCTTGACCTTGAAGGGAAAGACCAGACCTATGACCGGGAGGTCAGGCGCGCCTTTGACGAATTTCTCAAAGGAATAGACGCCCAGGCAGATATCATAGCCGACGCCGATTGCCCCGGCTTCTTCCCACGCCTCCTTGGCGGCACATTCCGCAGGGGTCATGCCATCTTCAGGCCAGCCTTTGGGCAGGATCCACCGGCGTGTGCGGCGGGATGTGACAAGCAGGACCTGAATGCCGTCATCAACGATGCGATACGGCAGCGCGGCAAACTGAGACCTGCTCTCGCGTTTTGCGGACGCTGAAATAGAGAGCGGCAACTGGTGAACACGGATATGGCTCATCTTTGGCCGATGCATTTTATCTGCTCGTTTTGCCTAGGATACGCAGTAGTTAGCGGTCTACAAGCTTAAGTTCCATTATTTGGTACGCTTGAGGTCACTAAGGAGGGCCAATGGCCATTTTTCTGGGCTCTGAGATCTATCGCAATTCGAGCTATGGCGCGTGGCATCCGCTGTCGATCCCGCGGGTCTCGACGGTGATTGATCTGTCGCGGGCGCTGGGGTGGCTGCCCCGTGACGACTACAGGACCAGCCCACGCGCCAAGCCTGCCGCTCTCACGCTTTGGCACGAGCCCGCCTATATCGATGCGCTGGAGCGCGCCGAGGCTGCGCAGACCTTGCCGCCAGAAGAGCGCGCGCGCTTCAAGCTCGGGACCACGATGAACCCGTTTTTTGCCGAGATGTTTCGCCGGCCCGCCACGGGCTGCGGCGGCTCGCTGCTGGCGGCTGAGCTTTTGGCCGATGAAGGCGTGGTCTTTCACCCCGGCGGAGGGACGCATCACGGGATGCCGGGCTATGCTTCGGGGTTTTGTTATCTCAATGATGTGGTCCTCGCGATCCTCGGGCTCAAGCGCGTGGGCGCGGCGCGGGTGGCTTATCTGGATATCGACGCGCACCACCCTGACGGGGTCGCCTTCGCGTTCCGCGATGACCCTTCGGTGCTCGTATTCTCTGTCCACGAGGACAACCGCTGGCCGCGCACGGGCCGGGCGGAGGATAAAGGGCCCGGCACGCATATCAACGTGCCGGTGAAAGCGGGCCTGCGCGATGAAGGCCTCGCGCGGATCAGGGAAGAGATCGCCTTGCCCGCTTTGCGCGCGTTCCGCCCCGATGCGATCGTGATGCAGTGCGGCGCGGATGCTTTGGAAGGCGATCCGCAATCGCGGCTGTCGCTGACCAACAATGCCCATATCGCCTGGGTGCGCCGGTTTCTCGATTTTGCGCCGCGCCTTCTCGTCACCGGCGGCGGCGGCTACAACCCCTGGACGGTCGCGCGGCTGTGGACCGCGCTTTGGGGTGTGGCGAGCGGGCGGGCTTTGCCTTCGAAATTGCCAGACGAGGCGCGCGGCGTTCTGGCCGCGCTGACATGGCACCCTGGCGGGAAGGCACGCAGGCCCGAAGAGGATTGGGTGCGCAGCCTTGTTGATCCGCCCCTATAACGCCCCTTGATTGAGCGCGATAAAATAGCCTGCGGCACCGGCTAGAAGGAGGCCGATGAGCACTGCGACGGTGATTTTCCAGATCGAATAGGGGCGCTCGCCTTCGACCTGGCCGGTGCGGCCGTTGACGACGAAGCGATAGCTTTTGCCGCGATATTTATAGGCGGCCATCCAGACGGGCAGCAGGAGGTGTTTGAAGGTGACATCGCTCACCTGGGTCTTGAGCGCGCTGATGCGCTGGGCGTCGCCGCCGATATCAAAGCGGACATCGCGCTCGATCACCCGGTTCATGATGCCCTTGGCCTCCTCGAAACCGGCATCGAGCTCCACGGTGTAGGCCTCGGCGCGGAAGCCGGCGAGAAACTCGGGCTGATAGGGGCGCAGATCTGAGAGATCCCAGGGGCTGAGCCTGTCGGTATAGCGCTTGGGAAGCGAGGTGGAGGCGAGGACGAGCACATCATCGAAAAACCGCGCGACGCGCCCCGAGACACGCCGCCAGCGCGTTTTGCGCACGCGCACCTTTTCGCGTTTGCCGTCGCGCATCACCGTGCGCGTCTCATAGTAATGCGTGCCGCGCTCGCCGCTATACTGGCTCTTGGTATCGGCATCGAACGTCCAATAGGGGACATAGATGCCCGACATCCGCCGCCCCTTGCGGGCATATTCCGCCACGCCGTTGGGCGCAAACCAGAGCGCGCCCAGCCAGGCGCCCACCGCGTCGCGCGCGGCATCTTCATCGAGGCTGAAGGGCAGGATGCCGCGGGGTTTGATATGCCGGTTGACGCCTGTACCGGTGACAACGGGGGTCGCGCAGAAGGGGCATTCGGCGGCGTGCTGCGCGGGATCGAATTCGACCTGCGCGCCGCAGCTTGTGCAACTGAGCGTGCGCGTTTCTTCGATCTCTTCGGCGTCGAGCGCGCCGCGCAAGGCTTTGTGAAAATCAAGCTCGGTGAGCGCGGAGGTGCGTGGGCCTTCTTCGACCGCATCGACATTACCGCAATGATCGCAGACAAGCTGGCGCGCGCCCGGATCAAAGCGATAATCCGAACCGCAGGCATGGCAGGGGAAGCGGTGCTCCTGCACCGTCATCGCTCAAACTCCCGGCGGCGGTGGCGGCGGCATGATTGTGAAAAGCTGGGCGAGCTCGGTGACATCCTCGGCTTTGCGCCATCCGTCCTGGCCCTGTGTCCAGACAAATGTTTCGCGGCTCAGGCTGCCATTGCCCGCCATTTCAGCGAGCCGCGCCTTCGAGAAAGGCCCTTTCGTCGCGCCGTTTTCAGCGATGTGCCAGACATGCTCGACCGGCGGCGGCGGCGGGGCAGGCGCTGCGACGGGCGCGGGGTGTTGCCCCATCTGCCCGGCCATCTGCATGCCGAGCGCGGCCCCGAGCCCCATGCCCATCGCATCGCCCGCAGCCCCGCCCTGACCCATGCTTTGGGCGGCTTTCCACTTGAGATGATCATCAAGATTTCCCGCGATCCCGCGCGAGCTGCGCTCATCGAGCGCTTTTTCAACGGCGGGCGGCAGGCTGATATTCTCGATGTAGAATTCAGGAACGGTCAGGCCGTAGCTCTCGAGCGTGGGGCTGATCGCCTCGGCGATCAATTTGCCCACATCG
>JBCCTH010000089.1:0-11309 GCA_039198835.1 Pseudomonadota bacterium
AGCTGGTTGAGCGTTTGCTCACGCTCGTCATTTCCGCCGCCATAGCCCACGCCACGGGAGCGCCCCACGGCATCGATTTCGTCGATGAAGACGATGCAGGGCGCGTTTTTCTTGGCTTGTTCAAACATGTCGCGCACGCGGGAGGCCCCCACCCCGACAAACAACACAACGAAGTCAGAGCCTGAGATGGGGAAAAACGCCACGCCCGCTACCCCCGCAATGGCGCGTGCGAGAAGCGTCTTACCCGTGCCCGGAGGGCCCACGAGAAGCGCGCCTTTGGGGATCTTGCCGCCCAAGCGGCTGAATTTCTGAGGATTTCTCAAAAACTCGACGATCTCTTCGAGCTCTTCCTTGGCTTCATCGATGCCCGCGACATCATCGAAGGTGACCCGGCCATGCTTTTCGGTGAGAAGCTTGGCGCGCGACTTGCCAAAGCCCATCGCCCCGCCGCGCCCGCCGCCTTGCATGCGGTTCATGAAGTAGACCCACACGCCGATCAGAAGCAGGAAAGGCAGCAATGTCAGGAAGAGTGTCTGGAAAATTGAATCTTCCTGCGGCCTGACCTGCACCGCGACATTATTGTCGATCAGCAATTGGCTGACATTGGCATCAGTGGGCTGAACCGTCTGATAGCTGCGATTGTCAGCGCCCTGAAATGTGATGCGCTCACCGTCAATGAGCGCGGAGCTGACCGACCCGCTCTCCACCGCTTCCACGAAGTCGGAATAGCTGAGCGTGCTTGACGCGCTCGTGCCGCTATCGCCGGAAAACAGGCGAAAAAGGGCCAAAAGCAAAAGGAACAGAACGATCCAAAAAGCGAAGTTGCGTGCGTTGCCCAACTGTCTCTCCTCAATGGGAATGTCGGTGGCCGCGCGCATCCCCTGCCGCAGCCGTTAGAGGTAAGATAGAGATAATCGCACGAGGTTCAACGCGAAGTGAGTAAACGTGTCATAACCCCGGAACGGCCAGACGGGTTCCAATGCGGATTTTTGCCCAGACGGGGCGCGGCTTTGACCCGCTCCCCTTCCCAAAGCGCGGGCGTGGGCCACAGAACCCGCGCGGGCAGATCGGTGGCAGCGCGGAGCTGGGCGGCGCCTGCTTCGCCGAGGGGGCGGATGTCCTTTCCCTCGGGAAGAGTGATGCCAGGCCACGCCGTTTGCGCGCTTTGCAGCCTGACGCGCTCATATTCCGCGCAAATGTAGAGACACGCTTTATGCGGATAAACATAGCCGCCATGGAGTGTCGTCGCGCCGCCGGACAACGCGCGGGCAAGGGCATCTTGCACGGCCGCGAGCCGCGGGCGATAGCGCGCGCCAGAGACGAATTGAAGGGCGGCGGCGAGCAGACGAAGCTGGGTTTCGCTGGCCAATGCCGCAAAACGATCGCGGTCATAGGTGACATCGAAGAGCTGGGCACCCGAGCCCGCGACAGCGCAGACATTATAGGCTCTGAGCGCCTCATCCTCGAGGACATGGCGCGCCTCGCGCAATCGAGCGGCAGTGGCGGCGAGGGTCACACGCGTGATGCCAAGGGCCTCAAGCGCGGGAAGCGCCTGGCGCATTTTTACGCGCTCAAAGCGCGTGTCCTGATTTGAGGGGTCATCGACACATTCGATTTTGAGCACGGTCAGGAAATGGCGAAGCTCCTTACGGCTGACGGCGAGGAGCGGCCGGATGACCTCGAAACCGCGCGTAAAGGCCGCAACACCGGCCACGCGCCGCTCGGGGGTCGGCGGGGGGCGGCTTGCGAGGATATCGGCTGCTGGAAGCGGCATCTTCGCTTGCCCGCCTTGCTCGACCCAGTGCCTGTCGGCCATCGCCGAAAGCCCGTCAACGCCAGACCCGCGCGCGAGACGCAAAAGAAAGGTTTCGGCCTGATCATCGAGCGTGTGCGCGAAGAGGACATGCTCAATGCCGCGCCGCCAGCGATCAATGAGCGCGTGGCGCGCGCGGCGCGCGGCGTCTTGGAGATTGCCCTGACTGTCCCAATGCCAGCGGAGGGTCGTGTGGGTCAGGCCAAGCTCGGCGCAGGCGCGGGCGACCATCTGCGCCTCATCGCCACTTTCCGCGCGCAGGCCGTGATCAATGGTAACCGGCCAGAGCGTCAGCCCCATATGCTTTGCCCAAGGGGCCGCGAGATAAAGCATGGCCATGCTATCACCACCGCCCGAGACGGCGAGCCCGATGTGTTTTGGGAAGTCTGGGCCGAGCAAGCGCCCCATTTCCTCGGCGAAGACCCTGGGAAGGCCGCCGTTCACACCGGCCACGCGCCTAGCAACCCTGCGCAACCTCCGCGCTTGCGGCGCGGGCGGCGAACTCTCCCCCTGGGAAGCGGTTCATCACCTCGCCCAGGGTGAGGCACGCCTCGTTCACCTGACCGAGCGCCGCGAGCGAAGACCCGAGCTCAAAGAGCGCCTCAGGCGCGCGGGGGCCGTTCGGCGCGAAGGTGAACGCCGCAAGATACGCGCGCGCGGCCGCTTGCATCTCGCCGAGCTCGCGATGGGCCTGGCCTTGCAAGACCTGCGCGTCAACGGTCAGCGGCCCGCCTGGATATGTCTTGACGAAGCTCGCAAAGAGATCGGCCGCGCTCGTGAAATCTCCCGCGTCGAGGGCCGCTTGCGCCGCCTGAAAATCGGATTGTTCATTGACGGCAAGGCCCGTGACGTTGGGCACAGGCTGCGGCGGGGCCACGGGCGCGGCATCGACCCCGCCCAGGCTCGGCGTCTCGCCCAGGCTGGCGATATCGCAGCCCTCTTCAAGCTCGCAGAGGCGAAATTCAAGATCGCCGACCCGGTTGGTCCCGTCGCGCACGACGCGGTCAATGCGAAACTCAAGCTCTTCGGTCTTGCCGGTGAGGCTTTGAACGCGCGCTTCGAGCGCGTTGACGCGCGAAAGGACGCTGCCGCTTTGGGCGACGCTCGGCGTCCCCGTTGTGCTGAGCTCTTGCTTGAGGCGCTGGAGCTCGACGAAAAGGATCGCCAGTTCCTGGCGAATATCGGCGAGCGTGTCCTCTTGGGCCGCGGCACCGCCGACGCCCAAAAAGACAAAGAGAGCCAGAAGAGCCGCGCGCATTAGCTCAGCGCACCCGTGGAGATGATCGTCACCGCGCGCCGGTTCCTGGAATAGCAGCGCTCTTCGGCGCAAAGCTCTGCCGGGCGCTCCTTGCCCAAAGGCAGCGTGCGCAGCCTCGTCCCCGCCACCCCTTGCGCGATCAGAAATTCGCGCACGGCATTGGCGCGCCGCGCCGAAAGGGCGATGTTATATTCAGTCGTGCCTTGCTCATCGGCATGGCCTTCGATGATCGCCTCATAGTCGGTATTCGACATCAGCCAACTCGCCTGGCCTTGCAGCGTTGCTTGGCCATCGGGCGTCAGCGTTGATTGATCGACGCTAAAAAAGACCCGGTCCCCGATGGTCTGAGAAAAGTAGACCGGCGAGGCGGGATCGCTCGCGGGATCGAGCGCGGTCGCGCCCAGATCGGCCCCGGCGGCTGCGCCGTCATCGGGCGCGGCAAAACGGGCGGGCGTGGCACAGGCGGCCGCGAAGATGAGGGCTGAAAAAGCCAAGGGGCGAAAGATGGGGATCATGGGTCTGCTCGTTCCTTCTTTTGGGTCGTATCACGGGGCGGCGCGCGCGCAAATGGCTCTCAAGGCTGCAAGGGCCCCCAGGCAGGATCAGAGGCAGGGCCGGGCAAGTTGAGCCGCTGCAAGTTTCGCCCGGTGATATCGACGGAGTAAATCGAGGGCGCGCCGTTCTCGCCCAAGGTTTCGCGCGTGAACATGATGACGCGGCCATTGGGGCTCCAGGTCGGGCCTTCATCGAGGGGCGAGGCCGACAAAAGCCGCTCTTCGGAGCCATCGACGCGCATGACGCCGATGGCGAAGCGGCCTTTTGTCTGCTTGGTGAACGCGATCAGATCGCCGCGCGGCGACCAGACCGGGGTCGAATAGCGCCCGTCTCCAAAGGAAATGCGCTTTGGCTCGCCCCCGCCGGCGGGCATGACATAAAGCTGCTGCGTGCCTGAGCGATCGCTCTCGAAGACGATCTGGCGACCATCGGGTGAAAAGCTTGGCGCGGTCTCGATGGACGGTGCGCTTGTCAAACGGCTGCGCGCGCCAGTGGTCAGGCTGATCGTATAAAGATCGGTATTGCCGCCCTCTTCGAGCGAATAGACAGCGCTTTGCCCGTCAGGCGCAAAGCGGGGCGCAAACCCCATGGACCCGTCGCCTGTATCAAGCGATCTGCGCCCGACGCTGGCCACGTCGAGCACAAAGACCTGGGGGAACCCTGTCTCATAGCTCGTATAAAGGATGCGATCTCCGCTGGGCGAAAAGCGCGGATTGAGCACGATGGCGGCGCTATCGGTCAGGAACTGGATATTGGCCCCGTCATAATCCATGATCGCCACGCGCTGGCGGCGGTTTCCCTTTGGCCCGCTCTCGGAGATGAAGACAACGCGGCTGTCGAAATAGGGGCTTTCGCCTGTGATGCGCGCATAGACCTGATCGGCGACTTTATGGGCCATGCGCCGCCAACCGGCGGTCGTTCCCGAAAGCTGTTGGCCCTGGCCCAGCTCGGCCCCTGAAAAGACATCGAAGATGCGGAACTTGACCGTGACCCGCCCGCCGCCATCGACATTCACAGCCCCGGTGATCATGGCCTGCGCGTTGATCGCGCGCCAATCGGGGAAGCGCACAGGCGCCGCAAAGGCGGCGCGCTGCGCGATGAAGGAGGTGGCGGGGATTTCGCGAAAAAGGCCGGTGCCGGTCAGATCTGCGGCGATGACGCGGCTGACATCGGCGGCAAGCTCGCTGGCCGCCGGGCTCTCGGCCTCAAAGGAGGGGATCGCGAAGGTGAGCGGCTCAACGACGCCTTCGGTGATCTCGATGCGCAAAGGCCCCTGTTGCGCGGCCGCGCCCAGCGCCCAGAACACAGCCACCAAAGCCAGGAAAAGACGCATCACCTTGTCCTCATCTGTTCAGGGTTGAAGGTCATCTCGATTTCCTTCCACTGGTCGTATTTTTCGCTGGGCAAGTCAAAACCCGTCGCGCCGCAGCGAATGATTGCGCGGCGCGCCGCCTCAAAGGCCTGCTGGGCGGCTGCCGCTGACCCGCCCGATGATGAAACGAGACGGATCGTGGCGGCCACGGGCCGCGCGTCACGCTCCATTTGCACGCCCACGATGACGGTCGTGGCGAGCGCATCGGTGGAAAGCGAGCCGACATTCCAGCAGCGCGAGACAGAGATGCGAAGTGCGTCGCGTTCGCCACCGGTGAGCGGTGGCCCGAGCGGCGCGGCCTCGGCGGCGGCCCCGCCCGCCAGCGCCGCCGCGAGCGCCTCGGCGATGGGATCAGCCGGCTCGGGCGCGGCCTCAGATGCGGAGGCGGCGGCTGTTTCGGGCTCGGCAGTTTCCGGTTCCGCCACGTTCGCGCTCCGCGCAGGGCGCATCTGCGGCCGGAGCGAGGCCGTCACCGCCCCGCTCGGTGTGTCTTCCTCGGCCTCGGTGACGATTTCAGTCGTTGCCTCTTCGGGCGAGGTGGCGACGGCCGCCTCTTCAGTGGTCTCGGGCGGATCCTCAGAGGGCGCCGCCGCCGCGCGCACCTCTTCACCCACTTGTGCATCGGGCTCGGGCGGAGCGATTGGCTCAGGCGCAACGCGTGGCGCGGGCCGGGGGGTGGGCCGGGGGCTGATCGGGTCGACCGGGTTCGCCACCGCGATATCGGGGGTCGGCGGAACGATCACTTCCTCGGTGACCTCCGCCTCCGCCGGGGGCTCTGGCGCGGCGGGCGCGGGGTCTGGCGTTGCTGGTGGCGCGGCGGCGGGGGCCGCAGGCGGCGCCACGGGGGCCACGGGGGCCTCGGCGGCGGGGGCCTCAGGCAAATCGGCGGGGTCGGGCGGCGCGAAGCCTGCGGGCTCGAGAGGCGAGACAACGCTTGGCGCGACCGATGTCATCGCCAGAAACTCCGCCTGCGAAATCACCGAGACCTGCTGAATGTCCTGCATCGGCAATGGCTCGGCCTCAAAACCCGGCCCGAAAAACAAAAAGCCAAGCAGCCCGGCATGGCCGAAAGTGGAGATGTATCCCCCGAGCGTCATAGGCCTCAGCCATCCTCACCGTCGAGCGTGGGCCCTCCAAGATCGGTCACGAGGCCGATATCGGCAAAGCCGCCATTATTGAGCGCGCCCATCACCTGCACGACCCGCTCATAGGGGATCGCGCCATCGGCGCGCAAAAAGACCTTGTTATCAGCACGCTCCTCGGCGATGCCGCGCAGCCGGGTGAGAAACTCGGCCTCGGGCACCTCGGTTGTCTGGATGATGATGCGGCCATCGGCGGTTAATGTGATGGTCAGGGGCTCATCGGCCTCTGAGCTGAGCGCGCCAGCGGCCGTTTGCGGCAATTCAACCGGCACGCCCACCGTCATGAGGGGCGCGGCCACCATGAAGATAATCAAAAGCACCATCATAACATCGACGAAAGGCGTCACATTGATCTCGGCCATCGGGCGCGCGCGCCCGCGCCGCTTGCGCCGCCCGCCGCCGCTCCCGCCCGGATTATGCCCCACAGTGCCGCCCATCAGCTATCAAGTTGCCGTGAGAGGATGGTGGCGAATTCATCTGCGAAGGCCTCGTAGCCCGCGACGATCCGGTCGCTGTCAGCGCTGTATTTGTTGTAGAAAATCACCGCCGGAATTGCCGCCAGCAGGCCAAGACCGGTGGCCAGAAGCGCCTCGGCGATGCCGGGTGCCACAACGGCAAGCGACGTGTTCTGTTGTTCGGCGATTTCAATGAAGGCGTTCATAATGCCCCAAACGGTGCCGAAAAGGCCGACGAAGGGCGTTGTGGAGCCCACCGTGGCCAGAATGGGCAGGCCTTTCTGGAGGGTGTCGGCCTCTTTCGAGATCGCCACATCCATAGAGCGATCAATGCGCGCCTGTGCGCCCGCTATGAGCCCGCCATCCTGCTTATGCGAGCGCCGCCATTCCAGCATGCCCGCCGCGAAGATCGTTTCGGACGCCCCGTTTGGCTGCATGTTGATTTTCTCGAAAAGCTCATCGAGCGGCTCGCCCGACCAGAACGCCCGGTCGAAGGCCGCTGCGGCGGCGCGCGCCCGGCGGTACTGGATCGCCTTGTTGATGACAATGGCCCAGGCCCAGCCCGAGGCCAGGATGAGCATGACCATCACCACCTTAACGGTGATCGTCGCACGGGCGAAAAGCCCCCACATGGAGAAATCAGCTGCTGCTTCCATATCTGCCTCGTTTGGGGCGTTTCACCCTCATTATCGCCAGGATACGCGATATTGGCGGGGAAAGCTACGGCTGCGCGCCCCCTTCCGCATCGGGGCCTCGGCGAAGTTCTGCCGGGAGCCGGGTGGGATGGCCTGACCTATCCATTGCCACGATCGTGACGCGCGCCGAGAATAGCCGCAACGCGCCGCGCCAAACCTCTTGCCGCAAGATCCAGCGCACGCCGGTGCTGGCCTCGATCCGGCTTTTCACCTCAAGCGCATCGCCCAGACGCGCGGGGGCGAGGAAATCGCTTTCAATGTGGCGCACGACAAAGACGAGGCCCGCTGCGCTGAGCGCGTTCTGATCAAGCCCCATCTCGGCGACCCAGGCAGAGCGCGCGCGTTCGATATATTTGAGATAATTGGCGTGGTAGACGATCCCGCCCATGTCGGTGTCTTCGTAATAGACGGTGACCGCGAAGTGATGGGTCATTGCTTGCCCGCGCCCAGCCTGGCGGCGAGCCTGAGCGCGTGGCTTTTGTCTTGCGTGGCCACCGGCATCACGGGGTCATAGGCCGCGCGGATCAGATCGGCGATGTCCGGGCGCAGGATCACCCTGTCCTCGATCTGCGCGAGGGGTGAGAGATCCATGAAAGCCTCGTCCGACCACAGCACGATCGTCTGCACCGCCTGGCTCAGCGAAAGTGTGTCGGCACTGACAGCGCTCATATGCTCATCCATCCGCACAAAGACGAAGGCCGCCTTGATCGCACCCGCTTCGTCGAAGCGGAAGATGCGGTATTGGTTGGCATCCATTGATTTGAGCTTCATAAGGAGCGGCTTCAGATCAGGCACGAGCGCCTCGAGATGCGGCACCTCGCCGAGCTCGTCCCAATGGCGCACGAAGAAGACCATGAGATTGACGCCGAGCTCGGGATCGGTCTCTGCCATCTGGTGGTCGGCGAGCACGACAACCGCCTCAAAGGCCGCTTTGACCACGTCGAGCGTCTCTTGCTCCACGCCGAACACCACTGGCGCGAGCGGCCGCCCCCAACGCGCAAAGACATAGGCCCCGTCAGAGCGCGTGAAGAACTTTTCGACAGTCTGAGCATCCATGGTCTCGGAGTATCGCGGGCGGGCTTAAGGGGCCAGCCCCATCAGGCGGTGCCCCCGCGCGCAGTGCGGCCAAGCCCTTCAAGCGGTGCCCCCGCGCGCAGCGCGGCCACCGGAGGTTCAAGCCAGCGAAGCTGGCGCAGAAGGGAGGCGGGCGGGCGCGGTCATGAAAAAAGATCGCTCTGAGATTTGGGGACAGGCAAGCCCAGATGCGCCCAGGCCTTATGCGCCAGCATCCGCCCCCGGGGCGTGCGCTGGATCAGGCCCTGTTGCAGCAGGAAAGGCTCGATGACCTCCTCAATTGCGTCTCGGCTTTCCGAGAGCGCCGCCGCCATCGTCTCAACGCCCACAGGTCCGCCGCCATAGCTTTCCGCGATGAGCCCGAGATATCTGCGATCTGCGCTATCAAGGCCCAAGACATCGACACCAAGCCGCGTGAGCGCATTATCTGCGATCTCGCGCGTGATCCGGCCATCGCCTTCCACCACGGCGAAATCCACCACCCGCCGCAAGAGCCGCCCCGCGATCCGCGGCGTGCCCCGCGCGCGCCGGGCGATCTCGCGTGCGCCCTCCCGGTCCGCGCCCAACCCCAAAAGCCGCGCGCCACGGGTCACGATCTCGTGGAGTTCGGCCACTGAATAGAATTCCAGGCGCGTGGGGATCCCGAACCGGTCGCGCAGGGGCGTCGTCAGAAGCCCGAGCCGCGTCGTGGCCCCCACCAGCGTGAATGGCTGAAGCTCGATGCGCACCGTGCGCGCCGCCGGGCCTTCCCCGATCACAAGATCAAGCTCGAAATCCTCGAGCGCGGGGTAAAGCACCTCTTCAACCACCGGGTTGAGCCGATGGATCTCGTCGATAAAAAGCACATCGCGCGCTTCGAGATTGGTCAGGATCGCGGCGAGATCACCTGCCTTGGCGAGCACCGGACCCGAGGTCATGCGAAAATTCACGCCGAGCTCGCGGGCGATGATCTGCGCGAGCGTCGTCTTTCCGAGGCCCGGTGGCCCGTGAAAGAGCGTGTGATCCATCGCCTCGCCGCGTTTGCGGGCCGATTCGATGAAAATCTTCAGATTGGCACGGGCCGCTTCTTGCCCGATGAACTCGCTCAGCGCCTGGGGTCTTAGGGCGCGGTCGGTGTCGTCTGGCTGGGGCGCGCCGCGCAATGTGGGATCAGGGTCCATCGCCTGTGCTATCCTTTAGGCGCCAAAAGCTTGAGTGCCGCGCGGATCAGTGCCGCTTCGCCCAGGGGCTCGCCCGCGCCCGCCGCCTCGCCCGCCGCCTCGCCCGCCACCTGCGCCACGGCTCGCGCGGCCTCGCTTGGGGCGTATCCCAGGTTTTGCAGCGCAGAAAGCGCGGCGGCTTCGGCCCCACCGCCGCGCGCCGGGGCAACGGGCGCGACCACATCGATCACCTCGCCGTCTTCGGCCGCCTGCTCTGCCGCGCCCGTCGCGTTGCCCGCACCGAGCGCCGCCCCCGCCATGGCCATCACGCCGGGCGCTTTATCCTTGAGCTCGTTGACCACGCGTTGCGCCGTTTTGGGGCCAACGCCCTTGGCCTTGGCCACGCTGCCCCAATCGCCCAAGGCGATGGCGCGCCCCAGAGCTTCGCCGCCCAACGCGCCGAGAATGGCCATGGAAGCCTTGGCGCCGATGCCCTGCACCGAGGTCAGCAAGCGGTGCCATTCCTTTTCAGCGAGGCTGAGAAACCCAAAGAGCTGAAGATTATCCTCGCGCACGAGAAGATCGGTATAAAGGGCTATGGCCTCACCGCGTTTTGGCAGCGCCGAGAGCGTGCGCTCTGAGCAATAGACGATGTAGCCCACGCCGCGCACATCGACGAGCACATGGTCTTCCATGCGCATCTCGAGGCGCCCCGCGATCTTGCCGATCATGCGGAAGCCTTCGCGAGCGCCATCGCGAGCCGCCCGTTCGACTGCACATGATGGGCATGACAGATCGCCACGGCGAGCGCGTCGGCGGCATCGGGCCCGGAGAGATGCACGCCCGGCAGTTGCAGCGCCACCATATGCGCGACCTGCCGCTTTTGCGCGTGGCCCACGCCGACAACGCATTTCTTGACTGCGTTGGGCGCATATTCGCCGACCGTGAGCCCTGCTTGCGCGGCCGCCACCATCAGCGCGCCGCGCGCTTGGCCGAGCTTCAATGTCCCCGCGCCATCCTTGTTGACGAAGGTTTGCTCAATGGCGGCGGCCTCGGGGCTGTGCGCCGCAATGACCCCGCCAATTTTTGAAAAGAGGCGATGAAGACGCTCGGCCAAGGCCCCAGCACCCGAAACGATCTGGCCATTGGCCACATGGGTGAGTCGCGCGCCGTCGATCTCGATGATGCCCCAGCCGGTCGTCGCCAGCCCCGGATCGATGCCCAATACACGCATTTTCGCGCCTCGTTTCTGCTCTTTTCCTTGGCCTAGCACGAAGCATGAACATCCGCCAAGATGTTTGGCGCAGAGGCGCGCAAAGCGGGCTGCGCCGTTTGCGGCAGATTTACGCCATTTCGCGCGCTGATTGCGACATCGCCGAGCCGGATTATCGGTTTCACGCCAATGGTTTACGGCGAAAATGAGACATGCGATTTTAGCATATCTCCCATGCAAAAATTCCTGCTTGTCGGCGCAATCGGCTGCGCCTACCTGCGCGATATTGGACGCGGGATTGGCCCGCGCCACAGCCTCAAGAGGACACCATGGCCGCATTTGACACGAACCGCCCGCTCGCCCCCGCCACCGCCGCTGGTGGCTTCCTGAAGCCGCTGACTGGCCTTTACGCCGCGCTTGTCGCTTGGAACGATGCGCGCGCAACGCGCAAGGCGCTCGCGCAGCTCAACACGCACCAGCTTGACGATATCGGCATGATCTCTGCTGACATCGATCTCTTCGTCGCGAAGTATCGCTAAGCCGGCCCGGACCGCGCATCGCACGACGCGATGCGCCCCGCCCGACACATCAAA
>JBCCTH010000090.1:0-11203 GCA_039198835.1 Pseudomonadota bacterium
CCCCCTTTTGCGCCCGCTGCCTGATGATGGGCGCGAACCACGGTGCTGTCGACCATTTGGCGGGCATCTGGCGCTGCCCCGCATTGGTTCAGGGCATCCATGAAACCCTCCCAAAGACCAGCGAGCGTCCAGCGTCGGAACTGCCGGTAGTCGCTCGACCACTTGCCGAACTCTTCGGGTATGTCGCGCTACGGAGCGCCTGTGCGGGCAATCCAGAAAACCCCATCAAGAACAAGGCGGTGGTTGGTGGGCTTGCGCCTGTTCGGCGGACGAACGGCCAGGATGAACTGTTCAAAAAACACAAATTCCGCGTCCGACATCAAGTCTCGTGCCAAGCTGGGCTCGAACGCAGATACCAGCTTGAACCACGCTCCGCATGTCCTGTGCATCGCTTTTGCCAACACGGCCTAGCGACGCGGAGCAGAGTAAAGGACCGTTGCACCTGCACCCCCGGCGCGCGTGGATGCTGAAAAAACGAATAGGAGCAAAATACGCCCCGGTCATTTCCAGTCACAAACTTTTAACACTCCTGCACCGAAAAAGAAAATGGCGCTCAAAGCCTCAGCGAAGTCGAACACGATAAAAGCATGTCTGTCGATTAGCGGTGCCGGCCGCATATACCGGTACACCTTACCGGAGCCGGGACGCGCAGGGCTGCTGAAAAATCGAACCGAAGCCCAAAGCAAAACCGCGCTCTTTCGAGCCGCGCCGCGAAGCTTTGAGACGCTTCATGCGGCTCTCCGCTTTGAGCAGGCGTTTTTCTGTCTTCGTCCCGCGCAATTCACCGGCCGCAAGGCCCGTGGCTCAGGGCGGGAGAATTTGAACAGCCTGCCGGGCCAGAGCGGCCAACGGGATCAGTGCAACGCCTCCTGGACGACATGGGTCAGCTCATTGAGCGAGAAGGGTTTGGGGAGAAAAACGGAATTCGGGATATCGGCCTGGCGATCAGAGAACGTCTCTTTTGCGTAGCCTGACACAAAGACGACCTTCGTGGCAGGGCGCTCGCGCAGCGCTTCTCGCACCCAGCTTGGGCCGTCCTGGCCGGGCATGACCACATCGGTCACAAAGACATCGACCTTCACTTTTTCGTCCTGAAGGGTCAGCAGGGCTGCCTCTGCGCTATCCGCTTCAAGAACGGTAAAACCGCGCAGACGCAACGCACGAGACGCAAAAGCGCGAACCGGCGCTTCGTCTTCAACCAAAAGCACAGTGCCTTTCTGGTCTGGCGCGGCTTTTGCGAGGTCGAAACCGGGTGCCATGACGGTCGCGGATGCAGCAAGGCCTGGCTGGGTCGCATCGCTGTCGAGCACGGGGAAAAAGAGCGTGAAGGTCGTCCCGATTGCGGGCGCGCTTTCCACGAAAATGAACCCGCCGCTTTGCTTGACGATCCCGTAGGCTGTCGACAATCCGAGCCCTGTGCCCTCGCCCACCTTCTTGGTCGTAAAGAAAGGCTCAAAAATCTGGGTCTGCTTATCCTGGGGGATCCCAACGCCCTCATCACGGACATGGACCAAAACGTAATCGCCCGCCGGCACCGTTGCGCGCCCGCGCCTTTGCGCCTCTGTGAGCGTTTTGGCTTCTGTTGATATCGTGATCGCACCACCATCGGGCATGGCATCGCGGGCGTTGACGACGAGGTTCATCAAAACCTGTTCCAGCTGCCTTTTGTCAGCGCGAATAGACGGCAGCTCGTTCGGATGCGCTTGTTCAAGCGTGAGTTTTTCGCCCACCAAACGGTTGAGCAAATGCCCCATGTCTGAAAGCGTCTCGCGCATGTCAATCGCTTCGGGCCGCAAATTCTGCTTCCGGGAAAAGGCCAGGAGTTGGGACACGAGGCTTGCTGCGCGATTTGTATTCTGGTGGATCTGCATGAGATCGCCGTAATCGGCATCACTGTTGTCGTGGCGCAGCAAAAGCAGATCGCAATGGCCCGCGATGGCCGTCAGCAGATTGTTGAAATCATGGGCCACGCCGCCGGCCAACTGCCCGATTGCCTGCATTTTCTGGGAATGCACAAACTGCTTTTCAAGCGATTTGAGTTCGGTCGCATCATTGAGCACCGCCACAAGCACCGTTTCGCCCTCTTCGCGGACCCGGTTGAGCGAGACCTGAACAAAACTATCGTCGGTCTTTGCGATCTTGAGAAATTCAGGGTGCCGCAGGCCTTTGCCTTCGGCGGCGTCCTTGATCCAGTCGCGCACCGAGCGGCCGAGGCTCTCGAGGATATCGCTCGCATTATCGCCCACTTTGGCAGACCCTTTGAGAAGCTCGCGGGCCGGTCTATTGGCTGCTATAACCTCGCCATCGGCGGCCAGTTTGAGCATGGCCACAGGCACTTCGTCAAAGAAGCTCCAGCGATCTGTGGGGGCCTCGCTTCCCGCATCGCCATGGGCTGCGGGCAACAGGAATATTTCGCGGCGTCCGCCGCTCCCTTCAACCTCGGCAACAAGGCACGAGAGCGGCCCGTCAGCGCTTGAGACTTCATTGAGATGACCAGAGCGCACGGGCAGGTTGCGAAATACGCGATCAATGGACTTCGCGCGCCCGCCGATCAACTTGCGCATAGCCTCGTTCATGAAAAGCACTGCGCCCGAGCCGCTCACAGTCATCATCGGCAGGCTGAGGCCTTGCGCCCCGCTTCCATGGGCTTGACGCTCAACAATATCTTCAACGCGCCACAGAAAACTCTCGCGCGATAGCGCATGAACCGTGAGCCGCACATGCCCTCGCCGGGTCACGATCTCATCGCGCGCGGCCCCAAGCGCCAAGGCCTTGGTCTGCAACCGGAACAGGATTTGCGAAGGATTGGCGAAGAGATCAGCGAAACAGCTTGCCAAGGTGCCGTTCTCGGCGGCGCGTAGCCGGTCATCGGCCGCGCGATTGCGCGTCAGAAGCGCACCGGTGGCATCAGACATCAGGCTCGGCGATGCATCATTTTCAACAAACCGCGCGACTGTGCTCACCATCAGCCGCTGACGCCACGCATACCAAGCCGCCAGTATTTTGAGCGTCAGCGCGAGCGCGCTCACACACGCACCGCCGATAAAAACGCCAAGCCCCAAAGGCACATGATCGATAAAAAAGCTCCCCGCGAGCGCCGCGATCCCGACCAAAAGCACCAGCAATGCTTTTGGCGACAGCTTTCTTACCAAACGGTAAAGGCCCGTCTTTTTTCTCATTGGTGTCGCCACACGAAACCCCTGGCAAGATTCGTTTCGGCCTTGGTGCCAGCAAAACCTTTAATAGCAGCTTAAGCGATTTCTCTTATTCTACCAAGGGTTGTGGAGCGCCGCATCTTCTACCTCGAAAACCACCACATAAAAGCCGTCAGAGCCGTCAAGCGGTGTGAATTGCCGCTCTGAAATGAGCCGATGCGCGCGCGAAATCCATGCGCCTTGAGCCGCGTTTTCTTCAGCGAACAGCGAGCAGGTCATATAAGCAAAAAGGCCGCCCGGCTTCGCGTGACGCAGCGCTTTAAGCACGATATCGCGCTGGCGCGCTGCAAAGGCGCTCAGCTCTTGGGGCGTGAGGGACCATTTGTTGGCCATGGCCCTGCGCCAGGCGCCGGAGCCCGAGCAGGGGACATCGCAGAGCACAAGATCAAAGCGTGCGTCTCTCAATGCGCTCTTGCGCGCGATCTCAGCCCCCGCGCGCGCCGCGCGCGCTGGTAAATCCTTCATCCGAGCGGGATCGGCGTCATGGGCGGTGACGCGCGCGCCTTTGGCGGCAAGCGCAAGGCTCTTTCCGCCCCCGCCCGCGCAATAGTCAAGCGCGCGCATTCCAGGCCGCAGCGGGAGCCAAGCCATGGCGCGCTGCGGACCGAGATCCTGAAATTCCGCTAGTCCCTCGGTGATCACGGGCGACTGCCCAACCGATGCAGGCCGCCTGCCGCCCCCTGTGATCTCGATCGCGCCCGGGCAATCCGCGCTCAGCGCTGCTTCAAAACCTTCCTCGCGCAGGCGCAAGCGCGCGGCCTCGGGCGAGATGCGCGCGGTATTTACCCTTAGCCAAATCGGGGCGCGGTGGCGCAATGCCTCGGCAAGGCCCGACGCCCCTTCCCCGTATTGCGCGCGCATGCGCACCCATATCCAGGGCTGGAGATCGGCGCGGGTGGCGCTATCAAGGTTGGAAAATGGTCGGACGGGCGGCGCTTCAGGCGCAATCTTCGCGGGCCCATAGCCGCCTGCACCGAAGACAGTGTCTTCTGCCAGACCTTCCTGCGCTAGATATCCGCGCAAAATCGCGCGGCCTGTCACATGATCCGGATCCGCGCGGCCCATGGCGGCGCAGGACGCGCGACGCCTTTCAAGCGAAAAAACGATGTCTCGGATCGCCACGCGATCCTTTGAGCCCGCGAAGCGATGGGCGCGAAACCAGGTGAGCAACGCCTTCTCGGCGGGCCTGCCCGCCAAAACCTGATCGATGATCTCAATGGCGGCCGCAAAGCGCGCGGGCGGTGTCATTTCACATCAATTTCCCAGAGTAAAATCCTCACATCGCTCGGTAATTCGGGCTTTCGCGCGTGATCTGCACATCATGAACATGGCTCTCCTTGAGGCCCGCGCCGGTGATACGAACGAAGCGGCAATTATGCCGCATCTCTTCGACGGTCGCGCTGCCGGTATAGCCCATGGCCGCGCGCAGGCCGCCGACGAGTTGGTGAACGACCGCGCCCGCCGACCCTTTGTAAGGCACCTGGCCTTCAATGCCCTCGGGCACAAGCTTGTCTGAGGCGGCGTCTTTCTGGAAATAGCGATCTGCTGAGCCGCGCGCCATCGCGCCCAAGCTCCCCATTCCGCGATAGCTTTTGAAGCTACGCCCCTGATATAAAATAACTTCGCCGGGGCTTTCATCTGTCCCCGCGATCAT
The DNA here is from genome assembly GCA_039198835.1 of Pseudomonadota bacterium. Taxonomy (GTDB): domain Bacteria; phylum Pseudomonadota; class Alphaproteobacteria; order Rhodobacterales; family Rhodobacteraceae; genus Shimia_B. The sequence continues at coordinate 4,870 of JBCCTH010000090.1, forward strand.
TGATCCGACCATGGCGCAAGAGGCGCCCGCGGCGATGGCCTTGGCGAAATCTCCTGAAAACTTGATACCGCCATCGGCGATCACGGGGACATCACCGGCCGCTTGCGCGCAATCAAGGATGGCTGTGAGCTGCGGCACGCCAACGCCCGCGACCATGCGCGTCGTGCAGATCGACCCTGGCCCGATCCCCACTTTGACAGCATCGGCCCCGGCATCGATGAGCGCGCGCGTGGCCTCCGCCGTGGCGACATTGCCCGCAACGACTTGAACTTCGTTCGACAACATCTTGGCGCGCTTGACCGCATCAGCCACGCCCGCGCTGTGGCCATGGGCGGTATCGATGACGATCATGTCCGCGCCCGCATCGACGAGTTGTTCAGAGCGCGCGAAGCCCGCATCGCCCACCGTCGTCGCCGCCGCGACCCGCAGCCGACCAAGCTCGTCTTTGCAGGCCGTGGGGTTCAAAACGGCTTGCTCGGTGTCTTTGAGGGTCAAAAGCCCGGTGAGCTTTCGCGCGCCGTCGGTCACGAGAAGCTTTTCGATGCGGCGCGCTTTCATCAGGCTGATCGCCTCTTCGCGATCCGCCGGTTCGCGCAGGATGGCCAGACCCTCTGACGTCATCATTACGGAAACGGGTGTCTCATCGGAAGACGCAAAGCGCATGTCGCGGTTTGTCACGATCCCCACGACCCGCCGCTCCGCATCAACGACCGGAAAGCCCGTGAAGCCGTAGCGATCGCGCAGCGCCTTGGCATCGGCCAGCGTCTGATCGGGTGTCAGCGTCACGGGATTATAGACAATCCCGCTCTCAAATCGCTTCACGCGGCGCACTTCGCGGGCCTGTTCACCGATATCGAGATTGCGGTGAATGACACCCATCCCGCCCGCCTGCGCCATGGCGATGGCCATGCGCGCCTCGGTCACGGTATCCATGGCGGAACTTAACAGCGGGATATTAAGCGCGATGCGTCGGGTGACGCGGGTGCGTGTATCGGCGGTGGCCGGTAGAACGCTCGAAGCCCCTGGCACGAGCAGCACGTCATCGAAGGTAAGCGCCTCGCGAATCTCCATCGGGTCCTCCATCGGGGAGCGTCGGTTGGCAGTGTCCTTTCTCACACTCTGCGGGGGAGTGAAAGGGTGCGTGCGCAAGATAGGGGCCACAAGATGCGGCAAGAGATCTGGCAAGGGGCGCGATGGGCGCGAGCGGCTTGGGGTCTTTGAGCGTTATTGCCCTTGGCATCGCTTTTGGCGGGTATGCCTCCGGCGGCCCTCCGGGGGGAGTTTTTATGGAAAAATGAAGGATGGGGTGCCGCACCACGTGGGGAGGGAGGTGCGGCCCTGCGATGCGAAGATGACAAAGATAAAGATGATGACGGGATCGAACATCATTATGACGGCTTTGCCATGGAGGCGGGCGGACAAGTGTCTAAGTTCCTCGCAAAGAAGAGAGAGACATCCATGGCCACCGATCCGCTCGTCGTTTTCACGCCCTCCGGCAAGCGCGGGAATTTCCCGGTGGGCACGCCAATTTTAACGGCCGCGCGCCAGCTTGGCGTTGATCTCGATAGCGTCTGCGGCGGCCGCGGTATTTGCGCGAAGTGCCAGGTTCAACCGATGGTCGGTGAATTTCCGAAGCACGGGCTGAGCGTGGACGAGGATGCGATGAGCCCCTGGAACCTGGTGGAAGAGCGCTTCAAGCAAAAGCGCGGAATGCTCGATGGCCGCAGGCTTGGCTGCCAGGTCACGGTGCAGGGCGATGTTGTGATCGATATCCCCGCAGACAGCCAGGTGCATAAGCAGGTGGTGCGCAAGCGCGCCGAGGCCCGCGACATCACGCTCAAACCCGCCGCGCGGCTCTTTTATGTCGAGGTGGCAGAGCCCGATATGCATGACCCCTCCGGCGATCTGGAGCGGCTCGTGGCGGCGCTCAAGGATCAATGGGAGCTCACCGGCGTCCGCGCTGATCTTCATATCCTGCACATGTTGCAAACCACCTTGCGCAAGGGCGACTGGAAGGTCACATGCGCGATCCATTTGGGCGACGCCGACAATGCCCCCCGCATCATGCAACTCTGGCCCGGCTATTTTGATGGCGCGATCTATGGCGTGGCTGTTGATCTGGGATCGACGACCATCGCGGCGCATCTTTGTGATCTTCGGAGCGGCGAGGTTTTGGCATCTTCGGGCTTGATGAACCCCCAGATCCGCTTCGGCGAAGATCTCATGAGCCGGGTTTCTTACGCGATGATGAACCAGAACGGAGATGCGGAGATGACGGCGGCTGTGCGCGAAGGCATGAACGCGCTCATCACCCAGATCGCCGCAGAGGCGGAGATCGACAAGGCGCTGATTGTCGATTGCGTTTTTGTCTGCAACCCTGTGATGCATCATCTCTTATTGGGGATCGATCCGTTTGAACTGGGTCAGGCGCCCTTTGCCCTGGCCACCTCGGATGCGGTGCGCCTGGAGGCGCGTGATCTTGATCTCGCCATTCACCCCTCCGCGCGGATTTACCTGTTGCCCTGCATTGCGGGCCATGTCGGCGCGGATGCCGCCGCCGTTGCGCTCTCCGAAGAGCCCGACAAATCAGAAGACCTGGTGCTCGTTGTCGATGTGGGCACGAATGCCGAGATCCTGCTCGGCAATCGCGAGCGCGTGCTGGCCTGTTCCTCTCCCACGGGGCCGGCCTTTGAGGGGGCGCAGATCAGCTCGGGCCAGCGAGCCGCGGCGGGCGCGATCGAACGGTTGGAGATCGACGCGCGCACAAAAGAGCCGCGCTTTCAGGTGATCGGCTGTGATCTATGGTCAGATGAGCCGGGTTTTGCCGAGGCCACTGCGGCCACGGGCGTCACGGGGATCTGCGGATCGGGGATCATTGAGGCGATTGCCGAGATGCGGATGGCGGGCATCGTTGACCAAGGCGGGCTCATTGGATCGCCCGAGCAGACCGGGACAGCGCGGTGCGAAGCCGATGGCAGAACCTTCGCTTATCTCATCCATGACGGATCAGAGGCGGGTGGCCCGCGGATCACGGTCACCAACCCTGATATCCGTGCCATCCAGATGGCCAAGGCCGCGCTCTATTCAGGGGCGCGCCTTTTGATGGATAAAGTCGGCGTCGATCATGTTGACAGGGTTGTGCTTGCCGGCGCTTTTGGCGCGCATATCTCCGCCAAACACGCCATGGTGCTCGGCATGATCCCCGATGCGCCCCTCGAGAAAGTCACAAGCGCGGGTAATGCGGCGGGCACGGGCGCGCGCATCGCGCTTTTGAACCGGGAAAAGCGCGCTGAGATCGAGAACACGGTGCGCCAGATTGAAAAGATCGAGACAGCGATTGAGCCGCGCTTTCAGGAGCATTTTGTCAATGCGTCAGCGATGCCAAATTCAGCCGATCCTTTCCCGATCCTGAACGCTTTGGTCGATCTGCCGAATGTGAGCTTTCAGGCGAGCGCCGATACAAGCCGCCGCCGCCGCAGGCGCGCCTGATCTCGCGCGCACCTGCTCTGCGGGCGGAGCCCACTTTCCCCCGCCTGTTTCAAGAGCGCTGAACCGCACAAGATTTCATCATTTGCGGAAAGGGCGCGCGCAATATTTGGCCGCGCGCTTGCAGTCTGTGCTCTCCACGGCCCTACTCAGCGCGAACAGCTACTCGGGGAGAACCATGCTTAGACAAATCATCACCGCCGCCGCCCTGGCGGCAGCCACGCCCGCCCTTGCCGGCGGACATGCGCAGGATCTTAGCTTCGCGCTGGACTGGAAGTTCGAGGGGCCATCTGCACCTTACTTCAAGGCCATCGACGAAGGCTTCTTCGATGAGGCCGGGCTCAGCGTAGAGATTTCGGCGGGCCAAGGCTCGCTCGATGCGATCCCCAAGGTCGCCACGGGCGCATTTCCCATCGGGTTCGCCGACATCAACAGCCTCATCAAGTTTCTTGACCAGAACCCGGGCGCGCCCGTCACGGCGGTCATGATGATCTATGACAAGCCGCCCTTCGCGGTCGTTGGTCGCAAATCGCTCGGCGTTGAAGAGCCAAAAGACCTCGAAGGCAAGATCCTCGGCGCGCCCCCGCCCGATGGTGCCTGGGCGCAATTCCCGGCATTCGCATCGGCCAACGATCTCGACGTCGATGCCATCACGGTCGAGCCGGTGGGTTTTCCAACGCGCGAGCCCATGCTCGCGGAAGGCAATGTTGCCGCGATCACGGGCTTCAGCTTTTCGAGCTATCTCAACCTCGTGCGCCTGGGTGTCCCCGAAGAGGATATCTCGACCATCTTGATGGCGGATTACGGGCTTGAGCTCTACGGCAACGCGATCATCGTAAACACAGAGTTTGCAGCAGAAAACGGCGAGCTCGTCACCGGTTTCCTGGAGGCTGTGGCAAAGGGCTGGGCGGCGGCGATCGCCGATCCTGAAGCAGCGGTCGCATCGCTCATCGAGCGCAATCCGGCAGCGGATGCAGCGCTTGAAACGCGGCGTCTTCAGCTTTCTATCGATGCCAATGTGGCCACGGACTATGCACTCGCCAACGGCATCGGTGGCATTGATGCGGCGCGCTTTGCGGCGGCGATCGAACAGCTCAAAGAGACTTACAGCTTTGAGAACGATCCCACGCCAGAACTTTATTTCGACGCGAGCTTCCTGCCGGATGCAAGGATGCGGATGCTGAAATAAGGCGTTGGCTACGCCCCGCATTTGATGCAGGGCGTAGCCCAAACTCACGCTCAGTGAGGCCCCAGGTCAAGCCCCGGGGCCGCGACGGGAAGAGGACTATGACCCACCTCATCGACATCAAAGGCGTCACCCATGCCTATGCCACGAAGGACGGGCCCCTGCCCGTCTTGCGTGACCTCAACGTCTCGGTGCCAGAAGGCAATTTCGCCGCCGTCGTTGGCCCTTCCGGCTGCGGGAAATCAACGCTCACAAGGCTGGTCGCAGGCCTCATGAAGCCCGATGAAGGCGAGGTCTGGCTCCATGGTGAGCGCGTGACATCGCCGCGCTCGACCGTGGGCATGGCTTTTCAAAACCCCGTGCTGCTCGAATGGCGCAGTATCCTGGATAACGTCATCCTGCCGCTCGAGATCGTGCCCAACAAGATGGGCCGAAAGGAAAAGGAGGCGCGCGCGCGCGAGCTTCTCGCGCTCGTGGGTCTCGAAGGATTTGAAGATAAGCGCCCCTCGGAGCTTTCGGGCGGCATGCGCCAGCGCGCATCGCTGTGCCGTGCGATCGTCCACAAGCCCGACGTTCTGATCATGGATGAGCCCTTTGGCGCGCTTGATGCTTTCACCCGCGAAGATCTTTGGCAAACGATGCACGCGCTGCGCGCCGAAGAGCCGTTTACCGGTGTCCTGATCACCCACGATCTGCGCGAGTCGATTTATCTTGCCGATGAGGTGATCGTTCTTTCGGGCCGGCCCGCGACGACCCAATTCACAATGGATACGCGCATGGGCGGGCGCACCGCTATCGATATGCTTTACACACCCGAGGCGGGCCAGATGCTCCATGATCTGCGCGAACAGATCGAAATCGCCCAGGGCCGCAAGCCCCAGCTCGAGGCGGCCGAATGAGCGATACAGCCCGCCAGTGGCTCGTGCCGTCTGCGGCCATCGTCATTTTCCTTGCGCTCTGGGAGCTGCTCGTCTGGGCCAATGGATGGCCAGATTTCAAGATGGCCTCGCCTTCAGACATCGGCCCGGCCTTTTGGGAATTCAAACACCTTTTCGCTCAATACACATGGGATACCCTCTGGCGCACTGTCGTTGGCCTCATCGTGGCTGTCATCGTGGGCACGGGCATCGGGGTTTTGATGGGCTTTTCAAAAACGATGCGCGATGCGCTCTACCCGCTCCTCGTGGGCTTTAACGCTGTGCCAAAGGCAACGGTTGTGCCTGTTATCGCCCTCATCTTCGTGGGTCAGCACGATTTCAACACCGTGCTCATCGCCTTCATGATCAGCTTCTTTCCCATCGCGGTGGCCGTCTCCATCGGGCTTTCAACGCTCGAGCCGGAATACCGCGATATCCTGAAATCGCTGGGCGCGTCTAACCTCACGATCTTCTGGAAGATCGCGCTCCCCAAAACGCTGCCTGAGTTCTTTGGCGCGCTTAAGGTCGCTGTGACCCTCGCATTCATCGGCACAAACCTCATGGAGATCGTCGAACCTCACGGGCGCGGGCTGGGCCATCTGTTCGATAGCGGGCGCATCAATGCCGATTATCCCCTGATGTTCGCGGTTCTCATCGTTCTGGCGGCTTTGGGCATTCTCCTTTTCTACGTGGTCGTCATGTTGGAGAAAATCTTCGCTGGCTGGGCGGAGCGGTCGGCGACGTA
>JBCCTH010000091.1:0-11100 GCA_039198835.1 Pseudomonadota bacterium
CCGCCAGCCCCCTAACGGCCCGCACTGAGGCGAATTCCGTTGCGGGGCAGGTGAAATCATGTCCTATTTCGCCAAACATGGGGGATCATCGTGGCCACTGCCGCACCGGTCATCGAAATCAAGAACCTGCACAAAGCTTATGGCGCGCTTGAAGTGCTCAAAGGCGTTGATATCCGCGCCGAGCGCGGCGATGTAATCAGCCTCATCGGGTCATCGGGCTCGGGAAAGTCGACGCTCCTGCGCTGCTGCAACCTTCTTGAAGACAGCCAACAAGGCGAGATCATCTTCGAGGGCGACCCGGTCGAATGGCGCGGCAGCGGCCATGCGCGGCGGCCGGCCAACAAAGCGCAGCTTTTGAAGATGCGCACCAACCTCTCGATGGTCTTTCAACAGTTCAACCTCTGGGCGCATATGACGATCTTGCAGAATGTCATGGAAGCGCCGATTCAGGTCTTGGGCCAAGAGCGGGCGGCCGTCGAAGACCGCGCGCGCGCGATCCTCGATAAAGTGGGCATCGGCGATAAATGCGACCGGTATCCAGCAGAGCTTTCAGGCGGCCAACAACAACGCGCCGCCATCGCCCGCGGTCTGGCGATGGAACCCAAGGCGCTTCTCTTCGACGAGCCGACATCGGCGCTTGATCCTGAACTCGAACAGGAAGTGATCCGTGTGATCCGAGGCCTCGCCGAGGAAGGCCGCACGATGATCATCGTCACCCATGACATGGCCATGGCGCGCGATGTCTCAAGCCATGTCGTCTTTCTTCACCAGGGCAAGATCGAAGAAGAGGGCGCGCCCGATGCGCTCTTTGGCAGCCCTAAATCGCAACGGCTCCAACAATTCCTTTCGGCCGTCGCCGCATAACACAGCTCATCACCAAGGGAGATAACCGATGAAGCCAACCATGCTCGCCGCCACAATAGCGGCACTGCTCGCAGGCGCTGCTTTCGCAGACGGCCATGGCGATACGATCAGAATGGGTACGGAGGGCGCCTATGCCCCCTACAACTTTCTCGATGACAATGGCGAGGTCGCGGGCTTCGAGCGTGTCTTGGGAGACGAGCTTTGCGCGCGCGCGGGTCTGACCTGCGAATGGGTCACCAATGATTGGGATTCGATCATCCCCAATCTCGTCTCCGGCAATTACGACACGATCATCGCCGGCATGTCGATCACAGCTGAGCGCGATGAAGTCATTGATTTCACGCAGAACTACACGCAGCCAGACGCATCCGCCTATCTCGTGGCGTCGATGGATGCCGATATCATGGGCGGGGTCGTGGCGGCGCAGGTCAACACGATCCAGGCCGGGTTTCTCGCCGAGAGCGGCGTGACCGTGCTCGAATTCGCAACGCCCGAAGATACGATTGCGGCCGTGCGCAACGGCGAAGCCGATGCAGTCCTGGCCGATGCGAGCTTCCTTGCACCCATCGCAGAAGAAGACGCTTCGCTGATGCTCCTCGACAAGACAGAGCTCATCGGCGGCGGGATCGGCATGGGCATCCGCGAGTCAGATACCGAGCTCAAAGCCAAGTTCAACGCAGCCATCCAATCGATGAAAGATGACGGCTCGCTCAACGCGCTCATCGTCGAATGGGGCGTGGGCGAAACCTTCTAGGGTCAAAACCCTTTCCACAAATGGCCCTGTCCCGCCCGGCGCGGGGAAGGGCAAAACACCGGCGGCAACGAGGCACGCGGCATTGTTTGAGTTCTGCGCAGATCCCTCACAGCTTGAAACGCTGCGCTGGTTCGCCTGCTATTTCACGACCGGCAAGCACGCGCTTTTCTACTGGTCTTTTCTGACCGTGCTGGCGCTTTTGGCGATCACGGCGCCGGTCGCGCTCGCCTTTGGCTTTGGCGGGGCCATGGCCGCGCGCGCCTCGTTCGCGCCGCTGAGCTGGCTCGGGCGCGGCTATATCGCGGTGGTGCGCGGCGTGCCTGATATCGCCTTCTTTCTTTTCTTCGTCATTGCCCTCGATCAGGGCTTTGAATGGCTCAGGCACTCAATCCTTTGCCCCGATTGGCAAGAGCCGATCCGCCAGGGCAACGATTTTATCGTCTGCGCGCAAGCCAAGCTGCCGCTGTCCTCCGCCCCGCAATGGCAACATGAGGTTTACGGCTTCTTTCTTGCGGTGCTGACCTTCGCCATCGTCTTTGGCGCATTCGCGGGAAATGTGCTTCTCGGCGCGATGGGTGCCGTGCCGCGCGGCCAGATCGAGGCGGCAGAGGCCTATGGGATGACCCCGCGCCAGGCCTTCTGGCGCATCACGGTGCCGCAAATGTGGGTTTATGCGCTGCCGGGTCTGTCGAACCTTTGGATGGTGTTGCTCAAGGCCACGCCGCTCCTTTTCCTTTTGGGTGTCGAAGACATTGTCTATTGGGCCCGCGAGCTCGGCGGCACGCAGCTCGCGCGGTTCTCCGACTATCCCCATGGCGATTGGCGGCTTTGGTACTTCCTGTTTCTATTGCTCTTTTATCTCGCGTTCACCCGGCTCTCAGAGCGGGTGCTGGGCCGCATCAATGCGCGCCTCACGCGAGGTCAGGCCACGTTGGGCGGCACATGATGCGCCGCGCGCTCCGGCGCAGTGCCGGCCTTGAGCGAGCACCTCTCCCCGAAAGGCGGAGGCTCCGGGTCACGCCCGGAGCACCAGCGCTTTGACATGCCTCGAAACGATCCAGGCCTATGCCTTCCGCTCGCTGGGCTACGGCGAAAGGCTCTTGCCGCGCGAAGACTTCACGCTGTGCCAGCATTTCACACTCATCGGTTCGGGCCTGCTCTGGAACATCTATTTCGGCACACTCGCGCTCATCGCCGGCTTCTTCTTGGCAAATCTCATCGCCTTGGGAAAAGCCTCGCCCCGGGCGTGGCTCGCGCGTCCGGCTGACTGGTTCATCCTGGTCTTTCGCGGCTCGCCGCTCTTTATCCAGTTCTTTCTGGCCTATTTCCTCTTCCTTGAGTTGAAGAATGCGGGCCTTTTGCCCTGGCTCACATCGGCTTGGGCGGGCGCTCTTATCGTCCTCTTCCTCAATACCGCGGCCTATTCAGCCGAGATCTTCTATGGCGCGCTCAAATCGGTGCCGCGCGGCGAGGTTGAGGCGGCCGATGCCTATGGAATGGCGGGGTGGACCCGCTTTCGCCGGGTGATCTGGCCCACACAGATGCGCCTCGCCTGGCCCGCTTACACAAATGAAGCTATCTTTCTCTTCCATGCGACAACGCTCGTTTTTCTTTCCGGGTTTCCCGCCCAGCGGCAGCAGGGCGACGCGCTCTATTACGCTCAATATTTCGCCGACAAGACCTTCAACCCCTTCGTGCCCTACCCGATCCTCGCCTTTTACTTCGTGCTGGTGACGCTCGCGCTCATTTTCGTGATGGGCCGCGCCAATAAGCGGCTCAACCGCCATTTGCCACAGGCGCAAAAGCGCAGGCTCCCCTTCCGCCCGACGATGATGCGATGAGCCCGGGGCCGGACCCAGAGGAAGGATCAAGGCAAAAGCCTGCGTCGGCGCGCATCGCCGCCGTCGATCTCAATGGGATATTGCGCGGCAAGCGGATCCCACGCGCCAAGCTTGAAAACCCCGCGCGCATGCCGCTCTCGGCGCTCAATGTTGATATCTTCGGCCATGATATCGAAGACAGCCCGCTTGTCTTTGAAAGCGGCGATGCCGATGGCGCGTTGCGCCCCGCTGACCGCCCGCGCGTGCCGCTGCCCTGGCTCGCAGACGCACCGCCGCTTGCGCTCTGCGAGATGTATGAAGATAAAGAGACCCCCTTTGACGGCGATCCCCGGCAGGCACTGGCGCGGGTGATCGCACAGTTCAGCGCGCGCGGCTGGCGCCCGCGTTGCGCCGTGGAGATCGAGTTTTACCTTGTCGAAGCTGAAGGCGCGCTGGCCGCGCCGCGCGTTCCCCGCACGCAAAGGCGCGCCAAAAGCCCCCAGGTTCTGGGTCTTCAGCATCTCGACGGGTTCGAGGCCTTCTTCAATGATATCGAAACCGGTGCGGCTTCCATGGGCCTTGCGCCCGCCACGATCACATCAGAATCGGGTCTCGGCCAATTCGAGATTACGCTCGATCATGCCGAAGCAATGAAAGCCGCCGATGATGCTCTTTTCATGAAGGAGCTGATCCGCGGCACCGCGCAAAACCACGGCCTCACCGCCACTTTTCTGGCCAAACCGTTCCCTGATGAGCCAGGCAGCGGGCTCCATGTCCATGCCTCGCTTATGGATGAAGAGGGGCGAAATCTCTTTGACGATGGCGGCCCAAGGGGCACGCCGCTCTTGCGCCAGGCCGTCGCGGGCATCCTGCGCGCCATGCCCGCTTCAACGCTCATCTTCGCGCCGCATCTGGCAAGCTTCGCGCGCTTCGTCGATCACGCCCATGCGCCCACCGGGGCCTCCTGGGGCTATGATAATCGAACCGTCGCGCTGCGCATCCCGTCAGGGCCGCCGCCTGCGCGCCGATTTGAGCATCGCGTGGCGGGCGCCGATGCAAACCCCTATCTCCTCTTCGCGGCGATCCTTGGCGCGGCCTTCTCGGGGCTCGCCGCCTCTCAAGAGCCGCCCGAGCCGCTCGCGGGCAACGCCTATGGCCAGGCTTGCCCGTCACTATGCCCCGATATGGCCGCCGCCATCGACGCCCTCCGCGACCCGGTCATGCTTAAGTTTTTCGCGCCGCGTCTGCTCGACAACCTCGCCAGAACCAAGGCGCAGGAATTGCGCAAATGCGCCGCGCTCTCGCAAAGCGATCTCACTCAAGCGCTCCTGGAGGTCGTTTGACGCAAAGCGCGCGCTGCGCATGTGCCTTCGAAGACCAACGCTTTTCATATGCGTCGCCGCCTTCTAAAGCTGACTCATCAGGTTCATAGGTCTTTCATGCATATCGGCATTTTGCTTTGCGGCCACCCGCCCGAAACCGTCAGCGCCCGACACGGCGATTTCTCGGCGATCTTCGCCAAACTCTTCGAAGGCCAGGGTTTGAGCTTTGAAAGCTGGGATGTCGAAGCGATGGCGTTTCCCGAGAGCATTGATGCCGCCGAGGGCTGGCTTCTGACCGGCTCCAGACACGGGGCCTATGAAGATCACCCGTTCATCGCGCCCTTGAGCGCCTTCATTGAGGCCGTACATGCCGCGAAAAAGCCCATGGTGGGTATCTGCTTTGGTCATCAGATCATCGCCCAGGCCCTGGGCGGCCGCGTCGAGAAGTATTCGGGCGGTTGGGCTCTGGGGCGGCAGGTCTATGACTATGCCGGCGCGGAGATCGCGCTCAATGCCTGGCACCAAGATCAGGTCGTCGCCCGCCCGCCCGAGGCGCGACAGCTGGCCAGCTCTGCGTTTTGCGAGAATGCCGCGCTCGTCTACGGCGATCACCTGATGACGCTCCAACCGCATCCCGAGATCAGCGATGAGATCCTGCGGGACTATCTCGTCGCGCGCCGGGGTGATCCGGCCTACCCGCCCGATATCTTCGATCAAGCCAGCGCGCAGCTCGGGCTGCCGGTTGACAATGCGGCCATCGCAGCGCGCCTCGCGCGCTTTCTGAAAGATGCGCGCCCCTCATGAGCGACTGGCTCGATAAATGCCCGGACATCACGCGCCGCTACATCGACGGCCAGCGCCTCGATGAGGTCGAATGCATCATCGGCGATCTGCCAGGTATCGCGCGCGGCAAGGCTGTCCCCGCTTCGAAATTCGCCCGCCAGAGCGAATTCTACCTGCCCAATTCGATCTATTTTCAAACCATCACAGGCGGTTGGGGCGAGGCCGCGGGTGCTGCGGGCTTCACCGAGCCCGATATGATCCTGCGCCCGGATTACTCAACCGCCACCGCCGCTCCCTGGACAGGGGATTGGACGATCCAGATCATCCATGACGCCTTTGAGCGGTCGGGCGCACCGGTGGCGTTTTCTCCGCGCAATGTGCTCGCTCGGGTCTGCGCAGCCTATGAAGAGCGCGGGCTCAAACCGGTCGTCGCGCCAGAAATGGAGTTCTTTCTCGTGGCCCCCAATCTCGATCCCGCGCAGGCGATCGAGCCGATGATGGGCCGCTCAGGCCGCCCGGCTGCCGCGCGACAGGCCTATTCGATGTCGGCCGTCGATGAATACGGGCCCGTCATCGATGATATTTACGATTTTGCCGAACTCATGGGCCTCGAGATCGACGGCATCACACAAGAAGGCGGGGCGGGCCAGGTCGAGATCAATCTGCGCCATGGCGATCCCGTCAAGCTCGCCGATGAAGTCTTTTTCTACAAACGCATGATCCGCGAAGCGGCGCTCAAGCATGACTGCTACGCCACATTCATGGCCAAGCCCATCGCCGGTGAGCCGGGCTCGGCGATGCATATTCACCATTCCTTTCTCGACAGCGCAGGGCGCAACATCTTTTCAGCGCCGGATGGGCGCGAGACAGAGGCTTTCGCGCATTTCATCGGCGGGCTTCAGCGCCACCTTCCCTCCGTCATCGCGCTTCAGGCGCCTTATGTGAACAGCTACCGGCGCTACGTCAAAGACCATGCCGCCCCGATCAATCTTGAATGGGCCCATGACAATCGCACCACCGGCATCCGCATCCCCGTCTCAAGCCCCGCTGCGCGGCGCATTGAAAACCGTCTCGCCGGGATGGATTGCAACCCCTATCTCGGCATCGCGGCGTCGCTGGCGGCCGGGCTTCTGGGCCTCATCGAAGAGAAAGCGCCAACAGCCCCCTATCGCGGCGATGCCTATGAAGGCTATGGCGATATCCCCCGCGATCTCGGCAACGCCCTCGATCTCTTCGACGCAGCAACCGCGCTTCACGAGATCCTCGGGCCTGAATTCGCGCGGGTCTATTCCATCGTCAAGCGCACCGAATACGACGAATTCCTTGAGGTGATCAGCCCATGGGAGCGGGAACACCTGCTCACCAATGTATGAACTGGATTTGACATATGACCAGATTTTCACTCGCGCTGCCCTTAATTGCGCTCGTGGCTTGCGCGCCGCCCACGCCACTTCAGCAGATCACCGTCACGGGCCAAATGACCACGTCTTCCTTGTGGGTAGAACATTCACGCACAACTGACCCGCTCAAGTTGATGACGATAGAGGCGGAGCTCGGAGAGCGCGGGGAAATGGGCTCTTCAACCAGATATGTTGGCCAACGCACGGCATCGGCGGTTGGAAAGCAAAATTACGCGCGCACGCCTCAATCCGTTGCCAGCGCGGATAGCAGGAACTGCTCTGATTTTTCCAACTCAGGACAAGCACAGAAGGTCTTTCTGGCTTTGGGCGGCCCGATTTCAGATCCGCACAACCTCGACGCCGATGGCGACGGTTTCGCCTGCGAATGGGGCACTCAAGTCCGCGCCTCGGTTCGCAGAGCAGAACGCGCCGGGGCTTCTGAGAGAAGCGCCCTGATCGCCGCGTCCAGATGCTACACCGGTCCTCGGGGCGGCACATACACGATCACTGCCAGCGGAACCCGCAATTATGATGGCTGCTAGGATACGGCCAAGTAAATGAACCCCCTTTTCCGAAACGATAAACCGGGCGAGTTCCCCGCCTCGTGGTACGCGGCCACAGCCGATCCGCCGCCCCCCCGGCCGGCTCTAGAGGGCGATCAGCGTGTGGATGTGGCCATCATCGGGGCAGGCTTCACAGGGCTCACCTGCGCGCTCTGGCTCGCCCGGCGGGGCGTGAACGTCGCCGTGCTAGAGGCCCATCGCGCGGGCTTCGGGGCCTCGGGGCGCAATGGGGGGCAGGTGGGCTCGGGCTTCAACATGGGCCAGAAAGAGCTTGAAGAAACGCTGGGCGCGGCCGCCGCGCGGCAGCTCTGGGCTCTTTCCATGGATGCCAAAGCCGCGGTCCGCGCGTTTTGCGCAGCCCACGCGCCAGAGGCCGCCTTCAAACCGGGCGTCGCCCATGGGGCCTGGAGCACGCGCGAGCATGACGCCCTCAAGGCAGAGGCCGATCATCTGGCCTGCGCCTATGATTTCCCGTTGGAAGTGCTCGATCGCGACGCGTTTCATGCCCTCGTGCGCTCACCCGTCTATGCAGGCGGGACGCTGGATCTGGATGCGGGCCATCTCCATCCGCTGCGCTATTGCCTGGCGCTCGCACGCGAGGCCGAAAAAGCTGGTGCCGTCATCTATGAACGCTCGCCCGTCGAGAGCCTCTCAAAGGGCAGGGCCAAAACGGCCGCCGGGTGCCTCGCCGCAGATCACATCGTGCTTGCGGGCAACGGCTATCTCCCCGCGCTCAACAGCAGCTATGCCGCCCGCATTTGCCCGATCAACAGCTTCATCGCGGCCACCAAACCACTTGATGAGCCCGAAAGCGTCCTCGCGCGCGATATCGCGGTCGCCGATGACCGCTTCGTCGTCAATTACTTCCGCCTGAGCGAAGACGGCCGCCTCCTCTTTGGAGGGCGCGAGAATTACGGCATCGGGTTTCCCAAGGAGATCACTCCGCGGTTGCGCCAGCGCATGCTGCATCTGTTTCCCCAACTCCATGGCACGGATATCGAATATGTCTGGGGCGGCACCTTGGGCATCACGATGAAACGCGTGCCCATGGTGCGGGCGCTTGAGCCTGGCCTTTGGGCGGCTGGCGGGTTTTCAGGCCACGGCGTGGCGCTCACGGCCATCGCCGGGCGCTGCATCGCCGAGGCAATTCTCGGCCAAGAAGCCCGGTTCAAGGCGCTCGCAAAGCTCCCCACGCCGCCCTTCCCCGGCGGTGCGCGCCTGCGCGCCCCGCTCCTGACTCTGGCGATGACATGGTACAGCCTGCGTGATAGGCTCGCGATATGAGCGATCCTTTCCGCAACACGGGGCTGTGGGCCTGGTTCAAAGCGCCGCCCACGCGCTAGGCCCCTCCTTCATTTTTCCATAAAAACTCCCGCCGGAGGCATCCCTTCGGCCCCACGCGCGCAAGGATGAGACCATGAGAGACGACGCTCCCAACAGCTGGGAAGCCCGCGCCGATCGCCATAGCTTTTACGGCTTCACCGACCTACCCACCATCGAAAATCGCGGTGCGGTCGTGCTCACAGGCGGCAAAGGCCCCTATGTGACCGATGTCCATGGCCGCGACTATCTCGATGCCAATTCAGGCCTCTGGAATATGGTGGCGGGCTTTGACCACCCCGCGCTCATAGAGGCCGCCCAGAAAGCTTATGCCCGCTTCCCGGGCTATCATGCCTTTTTCGGGCGCATGGCCGATCAGACAGTCTTGCTCTCCGAGCGGTTGATCGACGTCTCTCCCTTTGAAGACGGCAAGGTTTTCTACACCAATAGCGGCTCGGAGGCCAATGACACCATGGTCAAGATGCTCTGGTTTCTGGCCGGGGCGGAGGGCAAGCCAGAGCGCCGCAAGATCCTGACGCGCAAGAATGCCTATCACGGCGTGACGGCCGTCTCGGCCTCAATGACGGCCAAACCCTATAACGCCGTCTTCGGCCTGCCGATGCCTGAATTCATCCACCTGAGCTGCCCGCATTATTGGCGCGAAGGCCATGCGGGAGAAAGCGAAGCGCGCTTCACAGCGCGTCTCGCGCGAGAGCTTGAAGAGGTCATCACCCGCGAGGGCGCAGACACAATCGCGGGCTTTTTCGCCGAGCCCGTCATGGGCGCGGGCGGCGTGATCCCGCCCTCCAAAGGCTATTTCCAGGCAATCGCCCCCATCCTGCGCCGCCACTCCATACCGCTCATCTCCGATGAGGTGATCTGCGGGTTTGGGCGCACCGGGGCGACCTGGGGCTGCGAAAGCTACGCCTTCATGCCCGATGCGATCATCAGCTCCAAATGCCTCACGGCGGGCTATTTCCCCATGGGCGCGGTGATCCTCGGCCCTGATCTCACGGCGCGCCTGCAAAGCGCCTCCGAGGCCATCGATGAATTCCCCCATGGCTTCACAGCCTCCGGGCATCCGGTCGGCGCGGCCATCGCGCTCAAGGCCATCGATCTCATCCTTGAGGGCGGATTGATGGACGCCGCCCGCGCGCTCACGCCCAGATTTGAAAAAGGCATGGGCGATCTCATGGCACGTCACGCCAATATCGGCGAGGTGCGCGGCAAAGGCCTCATGGGCGCGCTTGAGGCCGTCCGCGACCGCGCGACGAAAGAGCCCTTCGCCAGTGCGCTCAGCGTCAGCGAACGCATCGCCAATGCCTGCACGGATCGCGGCCTGATCTGCCGCCCGCTCGGCCAGGCCATCGTCCTTTGCCCCCCCTTCATCATGACCGGGCCGCAAATGGATGAAATGTTCGAAAAACTCGACAGTGCCCTGACCCAGGTCTTCCAAGACGTCGCCTGAACGCAAGCGCCAGCCCCGAAGACAGTCGCAGCCCCGCCCCCCCGCGCCGGGGCCTCCCTGCCCGCGTCATAACCGCAAAGAAAAGACAACTTTGCAAAACACGCATGCCACGCCCGAAAATCCGGTCGCGGCCCCGCTCTTCAGAGCTTGGCGAGCTTTTCCTGCAATTCCGCGAGCTGGCGTTTGATCTCTTGAAGATCTTCCTCGTCGGTCTCGGCCTCCGGCGCGGGCCCAGACCAATTCGCCATCCCTGGGGAGACACCCATGCCCCCGGTCATCGCCTTCAAAAAGGCCTCCTGCTGGGCTTTCATCGCTTCATAACCCGGCATGTTCGTCATCGGGTTCATCGCGCCCATCTGATCCATCATCTTGGATTGCCCATCGCGCAGCATCTCAAAACTCGCGGCGAGAAACTGAGGCACGACGCTCGTTGCCTGGGTCGTATAGCTGCGCACGAGATCGGTGAGCACTGTAACCGGCAAAACGCTTTCGCCCTTTGATTCGTGATCGGCGATGATCTGCAATAGGTATTGCCGCGTGAGATCGTCGCCTGATTTCAAATCGACGATCTGAACCTCGCGCCCTTCGCGGATGAAGGCTGCGATATCTTCAAGCGTCACATAATCGCTGGTCTCGGTGTTATAGAGACGGCGGCTGGCATATCTCTTGATCAGCAATGGCGCGTCGGTTTTCGTCATTGGCCGCTGCCTCCCAAGAATCTTGCAGTGCGGCAAGCTACCGCGCCCATGCAGAAACTCCAAACAAAAAAGGGCGGGCCAGAGGCCCGCCCAGTGATCACACCGCAA